>NZ_JBSFDD010000021.1:0-146982 GCF_053593715.1 Streptomyces sp. NPDC002125
GCTTGGCGGCCTTCAGGTCAAGGGATATGGCGAGGTAGGTCTCGTGCGGAGCGGCGGCGGGGCGCGTCTCGCGTGACCGGCCGCACTGCCGTTCGGCCCGGGGTCAGGTTCTCTGGCGCTTGCTCCGGTTGCCCTTGACGGACTGCCAGACCATGTCACCGACACCGACGACGGCCACGGCACCGATCAGCTGCAGCACATGGCGGGTCCAGTCGATGCCGGAGGTGTCCCTGACACCGATCCAGCCGGCGACCGCGTTGCCCAGGATGCTGCCGAGGATGCCGAAGACGGTCGTCAGCCAGAGAGGGATGTCCTGCTTGCCCGGCAGGATGGCCCGGGCGATCACACCCAGCACCAGACCCACGATGATTGCCCACAACCAGCTCATATCGCCTCCTCGTGCGGCGCGGTGTGCGCACGTTCGCCCAGTCTCGGCCCACCGGACGTACGCCGCATGCTGGACAGGGCCGTACGTGGGACGGCGCCCCGGACCGGTATGAACGGGACATACCCCGGTCTCGAACGCGGCGGACGGCGGGCGTACCGTAGGAGCGGCGCCGTACGGGGATGTCCGGCACAGAGACGTGGTGGTGGAGTCACGATGCGGAAGCAGAGCGGCGCGGAGGTCTACCGGATCACGGGCGCGCGGCAGGGACTTGCCGACGACGTGCGCGGCAGGCAGCGGCGCTACATCATCTCCATGTCCGTGCGCACCGTCTCGGTGGTGCTGGCCGCGACCCTGTGGAACGTCGAGAGGCATGTGGCCGTGGTGGCGCTCGCGTTGGGCGTTCTGCTCCCGTATGTCGCGGTGGTCATCGCCAACGCGGGCCGGGAGAACACCCCTTCGCTGCCTTCGACCTTCGTGCCCACGCCGATGCGGCCCGCCCTCGGCACGGCTGCGGCGGCGGGCGCTTCGGAGCCGGCAGCGGAGTCCGCGGCAGAGCCCGGGCAGGCCGGCCGGGGTAACGATCCGCGCAGCGCGGACTGACCCGCGACGGCCCGTAAAGCTCAAGAAAAGCTCAGATCAATCACGGCGTTCAGGTGCACCGGACCCCGGTCCGCGTGGCATACTTCGTGAGCGCTCCGCATCCCCCGTCGGAGCGACGGACCGACGCCGGGCAGCTCCCCCCGTGGCTGCTCGGCGTCGCCCTTTCTCCGATGGGGATGCGTCGCGGGGCCTTCCGGCGGGACCCTTAGGGTTGAGGCCGTGAACTTCCCCGATACCTCCGCCGAGAGCGCCACCGGTGCTCCGGTCTGCTCCGCCAAGGGCTGTCGCGCCGACGCCGTGTGGGTGCTGGCCTGGAACAACCCGAAGCTCCACACTCCGGACCGCCGCAAGACCTGGCTGGCCTGCGACGAGCACAAGGAGCACCTCTCCTCGTTCCTCGGGGTGCGCGGCTTCCTGAAGGACGTCGTGACGCTGGAGGAGTGGGAGTCCTCAGCCACCGATCGCTGACATCGGGCGGTCGGGCTGGAGGAAGGCGGGGTCGTCGAGACCGGAGCCCGCCTTCTTGCCCCACATCGCGAGCTTCCAGATCCTGGCGATCTCCTCGTCCGGCGCGTCGGAGCGCAGGGCGCCGCGCAGGTCGGTCTCCTCGCGGGCGAAGAGGCAGGTGCGGACCTGTCCGTCGGCGGTGAGCCGGGTGCGGTCGCAGGCGCTGCAGAAGGGCCTGGTCACGGAGGCGATGACGCCCACGCGATGGGGGCCGCCGTCCACTGTCCAGCGCTCGGCGGGAGCCGATCCGCGCTCCTCGTCCCCTTCGTCGGTGAGGGTGAAGCGGGTGCGCAGCGAGGCCAGGATGTCGCCCGCGGTGATCATCCCGTCGCGCTTCCAGCCGTGCTGGGCGTCGAGCGGCATCTGCTCGATGAAGCGGAGCTCGTAGTCGTGCTCCACGGCCCAGGCGAGGAGCTCGGGGGCCTCGTCCTCGTTGAGCCCGGGCATCAGCACCGTGTTGACCTTCACGGGGGTGAGTCCGGCCTCCCGGGCGGCCAGGAGCCCGTCCAGGACGTCCTTGTGCCGGTCACGGCGGGTGAGCGTCTTGAACACGTCGGGGCGCAGGGTGTCCAGGGATACGTTGACCCGGTCCAGGCCCGCGGCCTTCAGAGCGGCTGCGGTGCGCTTGAGCCCGATGCCGTTGGTGGTGAGCGACATCCTGGGGCGGGGCTCCAGGGCGGCGCAGCGCTCGACGATGGACACCAGTCCGGGGCGGAGCAGCGGCTCGCCGCCGGTGAAGCGGACTTCCCTGACGCCGAGGCCGGTGACGGCGATGCGGATGAGCCTGACGATCTCGTCGTCGCTGAGCAGCTCGGACTTGGTCAGCCACTGGAGGCCCTCTTCGGGCATGCAGTAGGTGCAGCGGAGATTGCACTTGTCGGTCAGTGAAACACGCAGGTCGGTGGCGACCCGGCCGTAGGTGTCGATGAGCACTGTGGGCCCCCTCCCCCGGTGATGTCCGCGGATGCGGTCTGACTCCTCCGAGACTACGCGAGACCTGTGACATCCAGGAGGCTCGGTTGGCACGAGGTGCGGCGGGGCCCCGTCGTAGCTCTCTACGACGGGGCCCCGGCGGATGGTGCGGCGGGCCGGTCAGTGGGCTCCGGTGCCGGTGAGGGACTTGACCTCGAGTTCGGCGTACTTGCCCTTGTCCGGCACCTCCTTGGAGAGGATGGAGCCGAGCCAGCCGAGCAGGAAGCCCAGCGGGATGGAGATGAGGCCCGGGTTCTCCAGCGGGAACCAGGCGAAGTCCACGTCCGGGAACATGGAGGAGGCCTTGCCGGAGACGACCGGCGAGAAGAGCACCAGCAGCACGGACGAGGCGAGGCCGCCGTAGATGGACCAGAGCGCGCCCTGGGTGGTGAAGCGCTTCCAGAACAGGCTGTAGAGGATCGTCGGCAGGTTGGCCGACGCGGCGACCGCGAAGGCCAGGGCGACCAGTCCGGCGACGTTCAGGTCGCGGGCCATCGCGCCGAGCCCGATGGAGACGACACCGATGGCGACGGTGGCCCAGCGGGCCGCGCTCATCTCCTCCTTCTCGGTCGCCTTCCCCTTGCGGATGACGTTGGCGTAGATGTCGTGGGCGAAGGAGGACGAGGAGGCGAGGGTGAGGCCCGCGACCACGGCGAGGATCGTCGCGAAGGCGACGGCGGAGATGACGGCGAGCATGATGGCGCCGCCGGTGGTGCCGACCCCGCCGAGGTACTCGGCGAGCTGGGGCGCCGCCGCGTTGCCCGCCGGGTTCTTCGCCTTGATCTCCTCGGGCCCGATGAGCGCCGCGGCGCCGAAGCCGAGGGCGATCGTCATCAGGTAGAAGGCGCCGATGATGCCGATGGCCCAGTTCACGGACTTACGGGCGGCCTTGGCGGTCGGGACGGTGTAGAAGCGGATCAGGATGTGCGGCAGGCCCGCGGTGCCGAGCACCAGCGCGATGCCGAGCGAGATGAAGTCCAGCTTCGACGTACCCGTCGCGCCGTACTTCAGGCCGGGCTCCAGGAAGGCCGCGCCGTGGCCGCTCTTCTCCGCGGCGGTGCCCAGCAGGTCGGAGACGTTGAAGTCGAACTTCCAGAGCACCATGAGGGTCATCAGCAGCGCGCCCGCGATGAGCAGCACGGCCTTGACCATCTGGACCCAGGTGGTGCCCTTCATGCCGCCGATGGTGACGTAGAGGATCATGAGTACGCCGACCAGCGCGACGATGAGGATCTTGCCGGCGTCGCTGGTGATCCCGAGCAGCAGAGCGACGAGCACGCCCGCGCCGGCCATCTGGGCGAGCAGGTAGAAGATCGACACGACGATGGTGGAGACACCCGCGGCGGTGCGCACCGGCCGCTGGCGCATCCGGTAGGCGAGGACGTCGCCCATGGTGTACCGGCCGGAGTTGCGCAGGGGCTCGGCGACAAGCAGCAGGGCCACCAGCCAGGCGACGAGGAAGCCGATGGAGTAGAGGAAGCCGTCGTATCCGAAGAGCGCGATGGCCCCGGCGATTCCGAGGAAGGACGCCGCCGACATGTAGTCGCCGGAGACGGCGAGGCCGTTCTGGAAGGCGGTGAACTGCCGTCCGCCGGCGTAGAAGTCGGAGGCGCTCTTGGTCTGCCGGCCCGCCCAGACGGTGATGCCCAGGGTCGCGGCGACGAAGACCGCGAAGAGGGTGATGATCAGCGGCCGGTGCTCCGTCGTGGAGGAGGCGGCCAGCTGGATCGCTGCGTGGGATTCGTACACGGCGCTCATGCGTCGGCCTCCAGACGGGACTTGATGGCTGCCGCCTTCGGGTCGAGCTTGTTCGTGGCGTGGCGCGAGTAGAACCAGGCGATGAGGAACGTGGTGGCGAACTGGGCGAGGCCGAAGACGAAGGCCACGTTGAAGTTGGCGACGACCTTGGTGCCCATGAAGTCACCGGCATAGCTGGACAGCAGCACGTACAGCAGGTACCAGGCGATGAAGCCCACGGTCAGCGGGAAGGCGAACGAGCGGTGGGAGCGGCGCAGTTCGGTGAACTCCGCGCTGTTCTGCGCCTCGAGGAACGCCTCCGTCGTGGGCTGGACGGGGCTGTCGTCCTCACGCTTCTGGGGCGGCGGTGCTTCGGTAGCCACGGATTCTCCTCGCGACGCGGGTGCGGTGGTGGGCACGGTGGATTTCACAGGGAGTCCTCTGCTGCTCGGGGCTGGTGCACGGCTCCCTGTGCAACGGCACGGAGAGCGCGGCGAAGCGGTTCACCGCAGGTTCGGTCTTCTGCGGAGTGGCCGCGTGGACGCACCTCCCGGAGGTCACACCTCGAACTCACTTGCCCGTATTCATTGATGCGCGGGGAAGATCAGCGATAACTTCACTGGTCATGTACCGGACCGGACACACCTGTGTCCGGACCACTGGCACGGATGATGTGGAGAACCCATGGCTCATCTGGCATCCAGACGGACACGCGTACTCACGCTGCCCGTCGGACTCGCGCTCACGGCCTCGCTCGGTTTCCTCCCGACGGGGACCGCGGCCGCGGCACCCGCTGAGGAGCCGGCGGCGGTATCGGCGGACGGCCCCCAGCTGTCGTACGTCGTGAACACGCGGGCGGGTCACGGCACCGTCAAGCAGGTCCGCAAGGCGATATCCGCGGCCGGCGGGACGGTCGTCACGTCGTACGACAGGATCGGCGTCATCGTCGTCCACTCGAAGAACCCGGACTTCGGCGCGACGATCCGCAAGGCCAAGGGCGTCCAGTCGGCGGGCGCCACGCGCACCAACCCGATCGTCCCGCAGGCGACCAAGGACATCGGGGTCGGCCAGCCGCTCTCCGCCGGGCAGGCGCAGGCCGCCGCCGCCGAGGCGACGGCCGGCCAGGACCCGCTGGAGCCCCTGCAGTGGGACCTGCCCGCCATCAAGGCGGACAAGGCGCACCAGAAGTCGCTCGGCAGCAGCAAGGTCACGGTCGCCGTCATCGACACGGGCGTGGACGACACCCACCCGGACCTGGCGCCGAACTTCGACCGTGAGGCCTCGGTGAACTGCGTGTCCGGTGCCCCGGACACCACCGACGGCGCCTGGCGTCCCGCGGCCGGCGAGAGCGACCACGGAACGCACGTCGCGGGCACCATAGCCGCGGCGAAGAACGGCGTCGGCGTCACCGGCGTCGCACCCGGGGTGAAGGTCTCCGGCATCAAGGTGTCCACGCCCGCCGGCTTCTTCTACACCGAGGCCGTCGTCTGCGGCTTCGTCTGGGCCGCCGAGCACGGCGTCGATGTGACCAACAACAGCTATTACACCGACCCCTGGCTGTTCAACTGCAAGAACGACCCGGACCAGGGCGCCCTGGTCGAGGCGATCACCCGCGCCACCCGTTACGCGGAGGGCAAGGGCGTCGTCAACGTCGCCGCGGCCGGCAACTCCGACCACGACCTGGCGCTCGACGCCATCGAGGACACGACGAGCCCCAACGACACGACGACGGTCACCCGCACGATCGACCCGAGCGCCTGCCCCGACATCCCGACCATGCTGCCGGGAGTCGTGACGGTCTCCGCGACGGGGGCGAAGGGCCTGAAGTCCTCGTACTCCAACTACGGTCTCGGGGTCATCGACGTCGCGGCCCCGGGCGGTGACTCGACGCGCTACCAGACGCCCGATGCTCCGGCCGTCAGCGGTCTGGTCCTGTCGACGACGGTCGGCGGCGGCTACAACTACAAGGCCGGCACGTCGATGGCGTCCCCGCACGTCGCGGGCGTCGCGGCCCTGATCAAGTCGTCCCATCCGCGTGCCTCCGCGGCGGCGGTGAAGGCACTGCTGACGCACCAGGCCGACGCCACCGCGTGCGGCGCGCCGTACGACATCGACGGTGACGGCACCGTGGACGCGGTCTGCGAGGGCGGCACCCGGTACAACGGCTTCTACGGAGCCGGTGTCGTGGACGCGCTGGACGCGGTCACCAGGTAACCGGCGAGGCACGGCGTGAAAGGAGGGGCCGGGGACAGCTGTCCCCGGCCCCTCCCGCGTACGGCGGGCGCTACGGCTTGACGAGGACCTTCAGCGCCGTGCGCTCGTCCATCGCCTTGTAGCCGCCCGGCACCCCGTCCAGCCCGACGGTCAGGTCGAAGACGGGCGAGGGGTCGATCGTGCCGTCCAGCACGTCGGGGAGCAGCTCCGGGATGTACGCGCGCACGGGGGCGACGCCTCCGCGCAGGGCGACGTTCCGGTCGAACATGACACCGAGGTCCACGCCGGTGCCGCTGCCGTGGGGGACTCCGACGTATCCGACGGAGCCGCCGTCGCGCACGATGCCGAGGGCCGTGCGCATCGACTGCTCGGTGCCGACCGCCTCGATGACCCCGTGGGTGCCCTCGCCGCGCGTCAGCTCCCGTACGGCCGCGAGAGCCGCCTCGCCGCGCTCGGCGACGACGTCCGTGGCTCCGAAGGCGCGGGCGATGTCGGTACGGGCCTGGTGGCGGCCCAGGGCGATGATCCGCTCGGCGCCGAGCCGCTTGGCGGCCATGACGCCGCACAGGCCGACCGCGCCGTCACCGACGACCGCGACGGTGCTGCCGGGCTTCACGCCCGCGCCGAGCGCCGCGTGGTGCCCGGTGCCCAGGACGTCGGAGAGCGCCAGGAGCGCGGTCAGCAGGCGGTCGTCGGAGGCGGCGGCCGCGGGGAGCTTCACCAGGGTGCCGTCGGCGAACGGGACGCGGACGGCCTCGCCCTGGCCGCCGTCCGAACCGACCGAACCCCAGAAGCCGCCCCGGGGGCAGGAGGTGGTGAGCCCTTCGGCGCAGTAGGTGCAGGTGCCGTCGGACCAGACGAAGGGGGCGACGACGAGGTCGCCGACGGCGAAGCCGTTGACCCCGGAGCCGGCCTCCTCGACGACGCCGAGGAACTCGTGGCCGATGCGCTGGCCGGGCTGCCGGGCCGATTCGCCCCGGTAGGCCCACAGGTCACTGCCGCAGATACAGGCCCGCAGGACCCGCAGGACCACGTCGGTGGGCTGCTGGACCCGGGGGTCGGGCACCTCCTCGACCCGGATGTCGTGAGGGGCGTGGATGACGGTGGCGCGCATGCGTGGAGATCCTCGATCGTCTCAGATTCTGATACTCCTCTCACGGTACGCCCCAGGGGCGGCGCCGGTGGAATCCTCCGCTCCGCCGAGCGCCCCCCGCGTGAGCAGGTACTGCGCGGCGATATAGGTCAGCATGATCCAGAAGTCGTGGCCGGGGAGCGGCGTCCAGTCGGCGATGCCGGTGGCGATCAGCGCGTCGGAGAGCAGGAAGAGCGCGCCGCCCGCCCCCGCCCGCCACCCGAGGGAGCCGGACCGCCAGGCCACCGCGGTCAGCAGCAGGCTGTACCCGGTCAGCGGAATCCGCAGCCCGCCCGGCAGCCCGGGCCACAGGAGGGCGACGAGGACCACGAGGGCCGCGGCGTACACGAGTCCCAGGGGGAAGCGCGGACGGTCGCGCCCGAAGAGCACGAGGTAGCAGACGTGCCCCGCGGCGAAGCAGCCCATCCCGGCGAGGAACGCGGCGTCCGATCCGGGCATCAGCAGTACGTCGCCCGCCCAGCCGCACAGCAGCGCGGCGGTCAGGAGCCGGGGGCCTCCCCGGGCCACGGCGTAGGCGGCGAGCAGCGGCATCAGCAGCGGCTTGGCGATCAGGTGCGCGGTCTCCGCCCCGGTAAGGAGTCCGGCCAGGTCGACGGCGGCGACGGCGAGGAAGGCGAGGAGCAGCGGGCGTACGAAGCGGGGCGCACCCGTGCGGGGGCTCATCCGGTGCGCTCGGCGGCGGTGCGCGGAGGGACGGGCGCGGGGCCGGTGCCCGCGCTCCCGGACGGCTGCCAGCCCGGTCCCCGGAAGATCCGGCCGGCCCGCTCGCTCCAGGTGGTGGCCGCCCGTACGTCGCGGGCGATGGCGGCGTACTCGTGGGTGGCGACGCGGAGGGGGTTGTAGGTGGTGATGTTCTTGGTGAGCCCGAAGACGGGACGCTCGGTCTCGGCCGCGAACGAGCCGAAGAGGCGGTCCCAGAGGATCAGGATCCCGCCGAAGTTCCGGTCCAGGTAACCGCCCTGCGAGGCGTGGTGCACCCGGTGGTGGGAGGGCGTGTTGAGGACGTACTCGAAGGGCCTCGGCAGCTTGTCGATCCGCTCGGTGTGCACCCAGAACTGGTAGACGAGGTTCGCCGACGAGCAGAAGGCCAGCGCGGCCGGGTGCACGCCCAGCGCGATGAGCGGCAGATAGAAGGGCCAGGAGGTGAGCGAGGTCCAGGGCTGGCGCAGCGCGGTGGTGAGGTTGAACTTCCGGCTGGAGT
This sequence comes from Streptomyces sp. NPDC002125, assembly GCF_053593715.1. Taxonomy (NCBI): domain Bacteria; kingdom Bacillati; phylum Actinomycetota; class Actinomycetes; order Kitasatosporales; family Streptomycetaceae; genus Streptomyces; species Streptomyces sp. NPDC002125. The sequence continues at coordinate 8,773 of NZ_JBSFDD010000021.1, forward strand.
GGTGGACCACGTGGCAGGCCCAGAGGACGCGGATGACGTGGTGGCCGCGGTGGGACCAGTAGTAGAAGAAGTCCTGGGCGAGGAGCATCAGCAGGACCGTCCACCACAGGACGGGTACGCGCAGCGGGGTCAGTTCGTACAGGGCGGCGTAGATCGCCACGACGGGTATCTTCCACAACAGGTCGAAGACCAGGCTGCCCAGTCCCATCGTGACACTGGTGGCGGCGTCCTTGGCGTCGTACCCGGCGGCGTCGTCATCCGGGTGCAGGCGGTACGACACCATTTCGAGGACGGTGAGCAGGACGAAGGCCGGGATCGACCACAGCACGACATCGGGCAGGTTCGGCTCCATGCGTGCACCGTAGAGCCGCTCGTGGCGCCGGGCATAGATGTTGTTACCGACAAGTATGCGAGACGCGGAGTCAGGGACGTTTAGCAGTTTCCACCAACCGCCCCGTCGTGGGATTTCCGGCACGCGCGTAGTCCAGGGGGAGGAACACACGTGCCGGGTACGGAAGTTGCTCTCATCCGGCCGGCGACCGACAAGCGTCACCGGCGCCGAGCTCTTCCCTCCGGAGCAGATCGTGCGCAACGCCCAGGCAGAGCCCTCACACCCCCGCCGCCCCCAGCAGCGCCCCCGCCCCGTACGTCACCGCCATGGCCACCGCTCCCCCGGCCGTGTTCCGCAGCACCGCCCGCCCGGCCGGTGCCGCGCCCAGGCGGGCGCTCCACCAGCCCGTGGCGGCCAGTGCCGCGAGCACGGAGAGCACGGTGACGGGGAGCCGTACCGAGGTGGACGGCAGCACGATCGCCAGGAGCGGCAGCAGCGCGCCCACCGTGAAGGCCAGGAAGCTCGCTCCCGCCGCGTGCCACGGGTTGGTCAGTTCGTCCGGGTCGATGCCCAGCTCGACCTCGGCGTGGGCCCGCAGCGCGTCGCGCTGCGTGAGCTGTACGGCGGCTTCCCGGGCGAGCTCGTTGCTCAGCCCCTTCTCCTCCAGAAGTCCGGTCAGCTCGGCGAGCTCGGCCTCCGGGGTCTCCCGGAGTTCCCGTTTCTCCGTCTCCAGCGCGGACTTCTCCGAGTCGCGCTGGGTGGACACCGACACGTATTCGCCGGCCGCCATCGACATGGAGCCGGCGAGCAGCCCCGCGAGGCCGGCCGTCAGCAGGGTGGACCGGTCGCCCGTGGCCCCGGCCACACCGACAACCAGGCCCGCTGTGGAGACCACTCCGTCGTTGGCGCCGAGCACCGCGGCCCGCAGCCAGTTGAGCCGGGCACCGAGTCCGCCGCCGTGGGGTTCGTCGTGTGTCTGCGCCTGTGTCTCCGTCACCCCGGGAGCGTCTCACCGCGCCCTTCCCCGGCGCATCCGCGACCCGCTGTTCCGGCCGCCGGTCAACTGCTCTCCAGTACCACAGGGTTCACGGCGGGACCGCCCGGATAGGTCGCTGTCGGTCCCGGCCCGTATTCTCTGTGACCATGCTCGACGACCGTCAGACCGCAGCGCCGTGGCCGGCCGCGTATCCCCAGGGGTACGCGGTCGTCGACGTGGAGACCACCGGACTCGCCCGCGACGACCGGATAATCTCCGCTGCCGTGTACCGCCTGGACGCCCGGGGCGACGTCGAGGACCACTGGTACACCCTGGTGAACCCCGAGCGCGATCCCGGTCCGGTCTGGATCCACGGGCTGACGAGCGACGTCCTGGAGGGCGCCCCGCTCTTCCCCGAGGTCGCCGCGCAGCTGTCGGAGCGGCTCGCGGGGCGGGTGCTCGTCGCCCACAACGCCGCGTTCGACTGGTCGATGATCGCCCGTGAGTACGCGCGCGCGGCGGTCACCGCGCCCGTCGAGCAGCGGCTGTGCACCATCGCGCTCGCCAAGGAGCTCCGGCTCCCGCTGCCCAACCACAAGCTGGAGTCGCTGGCCGCGCACTTCGGCGTGGTGCAGCAGCGCGCGCACCACGCCCTCGACGACGCCCGGGTGCTGGCGGAGGCCTTCCGCCCGAGTCTGCACGCGGCGGCCCGGGACGGTGTGCGGCTGCCGCTGCTGGAGTGCCGCCCGCTGACGGAGTGGCACGACTCCCCGGTCACCCCGCGCGCCGGGTACCGGCCCTCGCAGGGGCAGGGCAGCTGGCGCCCCTCGCGCAAGCGCCCCGCGTGCCCGTATCCGAATCCGGGGCGCTACGAGTCGGACAAACCTCTTATGCAGGGCATGCGGGTGGCGTTCTCCGGGGACACCTCGATCGACCGGGAGCTGCTGGAGGACCGGGCCGTGGAGGCCGGTCTGCATGTGGCGACGAGCGTGTCCCGGCTGACGAGCCTGCTCGTCACCAACGATCCCGACTCGGCGACGTCCAAGACGGTGAAGGCCAAGTCGTTCGGCACTCCGATCCTGGAGGAGAGCGCGTTCACCCATCTGCTGAGGGATGTGGCACCGGCGACGTCGGTCTCCCTGCCCGCGCCGTCACCGTCATCGGAGTGAACCGGGGGCGACTCGCCCGGCATCCGCTCGCCCGTCGCCGCCCGGCGTCCCACCCTGTGGCGCATGGCACGTTGTGAGGTCTGCGGAAACGATTACGGGATGTCCTTCGAGGTGCACGCGCAGGGCGCGGTGCATGTCTTCGACTGCTTCTCCTGCGCCATCCACCGCATGGCGCCCATCTGTGAGCACTGCCGGGTGCAGGTCATCGGCCAGGGCGTCGAGGTCGACGGCCACTGGTACTGCGGCGGCCACTGCGCCCGCGCCGAGGGAAGGGCGGGCATCGTGGACAAAGTATGACGGGCCGCTCAGGTCCGTGGGAGCGCCCGCTCCCTCCGCACGGGGACCCCTCCGTGCCGCACCCCATGACCCCGGTTGTACGGTCATGGGGTGTACCGCTTCCTGTTGACCCGGCAGTGGGTGATTCTCACCCTCCTCGTCCTCGCGATGATTCCCACGATGGTCGAGCTGGGTTTCTGGCAGCTGCACCGGCACGAACACCGGGTCGAGCAGAACGCGCTGATCACCCGGAACCTCGAGGCGGACCCGGTCCCCGTGACCCGGCTGACCTCCCCCGGGCACACGGTCCCCCGCTCCGACTACTGGCGTGCCGTGACGGCCACCGGCACGTTCGACACCGAGCACGAGGTCGTCGTGCGCCGCCGCACCTCGCAGGACGAGCGCATCGGCGTACTGGTGCTGACCCCGCTGAACCTCAAGGGCGGCGGCACCGTCCTCGTCAACCGGGGCTGGGTGCCCGCGGCGGCCGACCAGCAGTCCTTCCCCGAGGTCCCGGCACCGCCGGGCGGGGAGGTCACGGTCAAGGGCAGGCTCAAGGCGGACGAGACGACGAGCGCCAGCGGCATCAAGGACCTGGAGGGCCTGCCGGACCGCCAGGTGATGCTGATCAACAGCGCCCAGCAGTCGCACCTGCTCGGCCGCCCGGTGCTCGGCGGCTACCTGGAGCTGACCTCTCCCGAACCGGCCGACGGCAGCCCCGAGACCATCGCGGCCCCCGACGACGGCTCGATCGGCCCGCACATGGCGTACGCCGTCCAGTGGTGGCTCTTCGCCGCCGGGGTCCCGGTCGGGTGGATCATCCTCGTACGCCGTGAGAAGCGCGACCGCGCCGAGGCCATGGCCGCCGCCGAGGACGAGGCGGCGGAGCAGCCGGAGCCGGCGACCGCCTGAGGGCTGTCCCGTGATCCCTGGGGAGTGCCCTCAGGGCCCTGCACCAGGCTGTTCGAACCGGGTTCGCTGCTTAGCGGGGCCCAGGTTCGGGAAGACGCCAGAGCGTGACCCCACGCATCGAGGACTACGCCCTCATCGGTGATCTCCAGACGGCCGCCCTGGTCGGCAGGAACGGTTCTGTCGACTGGCTGTGCCTGCCGCGCTTCGACTCGGGCGCCTGCTTCGCGGCCCTGCTCGGCGACGAGGACAACGGGCACTGGCGCATCGCCCCCCAGGGCACGCACAGCACGGAGAACTGCACCCGTCGCGCCTACGTGGACGACTCCCTGGTCCTGGAGACCTTCTGGGAGACCAGGACCGGCACGGTCAAGGTCATCGATTTCATGCCGCAGCGCGACAAGGCGCCCGACGTCATGCGGATCGTCGAGGGCGTCAGCGGCACCGTCGACATGAGCTCCGTCCTGCGGCTGCGGTTCGACTTCGGCTCCGTGGTGCCCTGGATGCGCCGCTCGCACGGCCACCGGGTGGCGGTGGCGGGCCCGGACTCCGTCTGGCTGCGCAGCGAACCGCCGGTCAAGACGTGGGGCCAGCAGTTCAGCACCTGCTCCTCCTTCACGGTCACCGAGGGCGAGTCCGTGGCGTTCGTCCTCACCTGGCACCCCTCGCACTCCCCCCGCCCGAAGCTGATCGATCCTCACAAGGCGCTGAAGCACACCCTCACCGACTGGGCGAAGTGGGCGGCGCGCTGCACCTACCAGGGCAGGCACCGGGAAGCGGTGCTCCGCTCCCTGATCACCCTGAAGGCGCTCACCTACGCCCCGACCGGCGGGATCGTGGCGGCCCTCACCACCTCGCTGCCGGAGGAGATCGGCGGCGTACGGAACTGGGACTACCGCTACTGCTGGCTGCGGGACTCCACCCTCACCCTGGGCGCCATGGTCTCGGCCGGATACCTCCAGGAGGCGGCGGCGTGGCGCGACTGGCTGCTGCGCGCGGTGGCCGGTGACCCCGCGGACCTCCAGATCATGTACGGGCTCGGGGGCGAGCGCAGACTGCCCGAGACGGAACTGCCCTGGCTGCGGGGTTACGAGAACTCCCTGCCGGTCCGCACGGGCAACGCGGCGGTGCGGCAGCTGCAGCTCGATGTGTACGGCGAGGTCATCGACTCGCTCAGGCTGGCCCGCGACGCCGGGCTCGACGACAAGCCGCACGCCTGGAACCTCCAGCTGAGCCTGCTTGGCTTCCTGGAGTCCACCTGGCGCGAGCCGGACGAGGGCCTGTGGGAGGTCCGCGGGGAGCGCCGTCACTTCGTGCACTCCAAGGTGATGGCCTGGGTCGCGGCCGACCGCGCGGTGCGGACCCTGGAGGAGAACCCCGGGCTCCCGGGCGACGCCGACCGGTGGCGGGCGATGCGGGACGCCGTGCACGCGGAGGTCTGCGAGAAGGGCTACGACCCCGTGCGCAACACCTTCACCCAGTACTACGGCTCCCACGAGCTGGACGCCTCGACGCTGCTGATCCTGCGCACCGGCTTCCTGCCGCCCGAGGACCCACGGGTCATCGGGACGGTGGACGCGGTACGCGACGAGCTCGCCCACGACGGTCTGATCCGCCGCTACAGCACCGAGGGCGCGTCGGTGGACGGTCTCCCCGGCAACGAGGGTGCCTTCATCGCCTGCTCGTTCTGGCTGGTCGACGCCCTGCTGCGGACGGGCCGCAGGGACGAGGCCGAGGAGCTCTTCGGCCGGCTGCTGGAGCTGCGCAACGACGTGGGGCTGCTGGCCGAGGAGTACGACTCGGCCGCCGGCCGCCAGCTCGGCAACTACCCGCAGGCGTTCAGCCACATCGGCCTGGTGAACAGCGCGGTCGACCTCGCCGGTGAGGACTTGGCAGGATAGGGCCATGGATCTTGGACTGAAGGACCGTGTGTACATCGTCACCGGGGCGACCCGCGGGCTGGGCAACGCCACCGCGCGCGCCCTCGCCGCCGACGGGGCGAAGGTGATCGTCTCCGGCCGTGACGAGAAGAGCGCCACGGAGGCGGCGGCGGAGCTGGGCCCGGACGCGGTCGGCATCGCCGCGGACAACGCCGACCCGCTGGCCGCCCGCCGGCTGGTGGACGCCGCGAGGGACCACTTCGGCAGGTTGGACGGCATCCTCATCAGCGTGGGCGGCCCCGCGCCGGGCTTCCTCGCCGACAACACGGACGACCAGTGGCAGTCCGCCTTCGAGTCGGTCTTCCTGGGCGCGGTGCGCCTCGCCCGCACGGCGGCCGAGACGCTCGGCGAGGGCGGTGTCATCGGCTTCGTCCTGTCCGGATCGGTGCACGAGCCGATCGCCGGACTGACCATCTCCAACGGGCTGCGCCCCGGCCTCGCCGGTTTCGCCAAGTCCCTCGCCGACGAGCTGGGCCCGCGCGGCATCCGGGTCGTCGGGGTGCTGCCGTCCCGGATCGACACGGACCGGGTGCGCGAGCTCGACGCCCTGTCCGGCGACGCGGAGGCCTCCCGCGCGGCGAACGAGGCCCGCATCCCGTTGCGCCGCTACGGCACCCCGGAGGAGTTCGGGAAGACCTCGGCCTTCCTGCTCTCGCCCGCCGCTTCCTATCTGACGGGCATCATGGTGCCCGTCGACGGCGGCGCCCGGCACGGTTTCTGACGCTCGCGCGCGGGCGGTCCGCCGTCAGCTCACCCGCTCCGCACGGTGCTTGACCGCCTTCAGCCGGACCTCGGCGGGCAGTTCGTCCAGCCCGGCCGAGGTCCTGGCGTTGGTCAGCGCCCCCTCGGTGAGCCCGCGCAGCGCCAGTGCCGGGGCGACGTGCGGCTCCATCAGCAGCCGGACCCGGGCCCTGGGGGCGGTGCGCTTGCCGGTCAGGGCGACCTTGGCCTCGGACACCCCGTCCAGGGCGGTGGCCTCACCGCCGAGCACGCCCTCAAGGGCCCTGCCGCGCAGCAGCGCTCCCTCTCCGTCGCCGCTGTCGACCAGCACCTCGGCGAGGCGTCCCCTGCGCAGCTGTGCGAGGAACCACCACAGCGCGAGAACGACCAGGACAGCGAGGACCGCGATGACCACCGGCCACCACCAGCCCTCGTCCCGCCACCTGAACCGGTCACCTCTGCTGAGCAGGACGTCGTCCTTGCCGTCGTAGGGCCACCAGGAGGGCACGGACACACCGAGCCCCGTCGCGAGGACGGCGCCGCCGACGACGAGCAGGACCAGGCCGGCCAGGCCGAGCAGGACCCGGTTGACGGTTCCGATCACGGGGTCACCCCTTCTTCGCCGGCCGGCTGACGTGCACGGCGAGGCCGGGCGGCCTCGCCAGGCCGAGTTCGCTGATGGCCGTGGACAGGACGGTGTCCAGGTCGGCCCTGACGTCGTCGAGTTCACGGAAGTGCGAGAGGGCCCGCACGGTCGCCTTGTGGCGGCTCAACCTCACGCGCACCGCCTGGACTCCGGCCACCTCCACCGCCCGGTCGCGCAGGACGAGGGCGGCGGCGTTCCGGTCGAGTCCGGCCCGGACTCCCGGGTGGTCGCGGCGCATCGGGAGCAGGGCGCGCAGTCCGGGGGTCAGGGCCAGCAGGAGCAGCCAGAGCCCGAGCGCCGCCGCCAGGGCCGATCCGGCGAGCACCCATACGTCGTCGAGGTGACGGCTCGCCAGGTCGTCGGCGGCCGAGCGCCGCCACTGCATGGCCGGGTGGTCGGCCCGGACCGCCGCGATGTCGTAGAGGAGGAGCCCGGTGCCGCCGAGGACGATCAGGGCGACCACCGCGGCGGGGATCCTGCGCCGGGACCAGAAGCGTCCCGCCCGGCCGCCCTTGTGGTCCGGCGCGGCGGCGGGCTCGAAGGTCGAGCCCGAGGCGGACTGGTCCATCTCGATGACGCCGCCGGCCGGGGCCGGTTCGACCGTGGGCAGGCGGCGCGTGCTGTTCTCCGGGTCCTGGGGCTCGCTCATCGGATGCTCCCCTCCGGTGCGGTGCCCGCTCCCGAGGCATGCAGCCGTTCGACCTGCACCGCCACTTCGGGCACCTCCATCCCCGCCAGGGCTCTTACCCGCTCGGCCACGCGACGACGCACCGCGCCGCACTGACGGCCGATGTCGCAGGGATAGGCGAGGTCGAGGCTGACCCTCACGCGTGCCGTGTCCCGGTGCACGGTGACGCTCGCACGCGGTGCCACGGCGCCCTTGGGCCGCTCGTCGACGGCCTCCTTGGCCGCCTGCGCGGCGATCTTGGCGACGACCCGGTCGGCGATCCGGGTCTGCCCGCGTTCGGCCGGGTCGACCCGGCCTGTCGCCGCCGTCACCGTCGCCGGTCGCCGCGCTCGCGACTCCGGAAGAAGTCGCCGGGTTCCAGGTCGCCGTCCAGGAAGCGGCCGGCGACGAAGCCGACCGCGCCCAGTGCGGCCACCAGCAGAAAGGCCCCGAAGCCGCCGAAGTAACCGGCGAAGCCGAGCGCCATGCCGGCCACCAGGCCGACCACAGCCATGCTCATCGTGTGCTCCTCAACTGCCGCGCGTGGGAGGTCTACTGGACGCGTGACTCGGATTCGTCCTCGTCGTCCTCCTCGTCGGGCAGCTTGACGTCGCTCACGGCGATGTTGACCTCGACGACCTCCAGGCCGGTCATCCGCTCGACCGCCGCGATGACGTTCTCGCGGACGTCACGCGCCACCTCGCTGATCGACACCCCGTAGTCGACGACGATCTCCAGGTCGAGGGCGGTCTGCGATTCACCGACCTCCGCCTTGACACCGCGGGTCACGGACTTGCCGCCGCCCGGGACGCGGTCGCGCACCGCTCCGAAGGTCCTGGAGAGACCGCTGCCCATGGCGTGGACACCGACGACATCGCGTGCCGCCATTCCGGCGATCTTTTCGACCACGCCGTCGGCGATGGTCGTACGGCCGCGGGTGCCCGGGGCTCCGCCGCCACGCTTGCTGAACTGGCTCTGCCTGCCGTCGTCCCCTCCTGGCACACTGCCGGGGGCCTGGGGCTGGTTCCGCTGTGGAGTCTCGCTCATCGCCGCTCTTCCCTTCGGGGCGGGTGGAACTTCCGTTGCCCACAGTAAGTGCGCTTGCCCGGTCCCGCGCCGTGGATGGGGCAGGGTGGGGCAATGACAACGGCTGACGGCCCGCACCGGGCCGAGGGATGGACCGCTGCGGTACGCCTACGGCTCGGCCTGGGCAGACTGCTTCCCCTGGGTGAGCCCGAGGACGGCTCCTGGATCGCGGAGAAGGCGGCGGCAGCGGTGCTGCGGGGTGCCGCGTCCGGTTCGGGGGCGGTGCTCGGGACGCTGAGGATCGCCCCGTCCGACGACACGCAGGAGGCGCCGGAGCCGGTGGTTCCTCCGCCGCCGAGCGCCCTGCCGCCCGGCCCGCTGCGGATCGAGGCGGGCTTCGCGGCGACGGCCAGGCGGCCACTGACCGTAACCGCCGACGCGTTGCGCGCGGCTCTGCTGACGGCGGCGGCCCAGCGGCTCGGGCTGGTGGTCGACGAGGTGGACCTGCGGGTGACGGAGCTGCTGGAGGACGAACCGGAGCCGGTCACGGCGCCACCGGCCGAGCTCCGGGCGGCGGAGCCGGACGGCGCCGCCGGGACCGCGGCGGCCGGAGTACAGGGCGTCGTCGCGCTGACCCGGGTGCTGGGCAGCCCGGTGCAGGAGGCGGACGGGCAGGTACGGGTCGAGCTCGCGACGGCGGGGGACCACAGGGCACTCGATGTGGCCCGGGCGGTGCGCGGCGCGGTGTCCGGGGCCGTGGAGGGCGGCCCGGCCGTCGCCGTGCTGGTCACGGCCGTCGTGGACCGGGAATGACGTTGCCCCTCGCCGCACGGCGAGGGGCAGGGTGTCGTGGTGCTCGGGGCAGGTCAGTCCGCGATGCCCGCGAGATCGCGAAGCCGGCGGCCCTGGGCGGCCCGCTCGGCGGTGCGCTGCTCCTCGTACGTACGCGAGACGGCGCCGCCGAGCAGCGCCTTGGTCTCGACGACCGCGTCGCGCGGGGCGGCGAGCAGTGCGGCGGCCAGGTCCCGGCCGGCCTCGTCGAGCTGGTCCGCGGGGACCACGAGGTTGGCCAGCCCGGTGCGCTCGGCCTCCTCCGCGTGGACGAAGCGGCCGGTGGCGCAGATCTCCAGCGCGCGGGCGTATCCCACGAGGTGCACCAGGGGGTGCGTGCCCGTGAGGTCCGGGACCAGACCGAGGCTGGTCTCGCGCATGGCGAACTGCACATCCTCGGCGACGATCCGCAGATCGCACGCCAGGGCGAGCTGGAAGCCGGCACCGATGGCGTGCCCCTGGACGGCCGCGATCGACACGATGTCGTTGCGGCGCCACCAGGTGAACGCCTCCTGGTACTCGGCGATGGTCGCGTCGAGCTCGGACTCCGGGCCGCGCGCCATGTCGAGGAAGGACGGCTCGCCGTCGAACCCCTCGGGGGCGAACGCCTGCCGGTCGAGGCCCGCGGAGAAGGACTTGCCCTCGCCGCGCAGCACGACGACCCTGACGCTCCCGGGGAGTGCCCGTCCGGCCTCTGCCAACGCCCGCCACAGAGCGGGAGACTGAGCGTTGCGCTTGGCCGGGTTGGTGAGCGTCACCGTGGCAACCGCGTCTTCGACGGTGAGCCGTACGCCGTCCTTGTCGAGCACAGAGTCGAGCGAGGTCATGGGGCGCCTCCGGATCGGGTGCTGTCAGCACTTACTGGCAAGTAACTGAACAGTAACCACCCGGACGACCTGACGATCGGCCGGGTGGCCACCTGGTGTTCCGGTGAGCCCCGGGGCGGGCCTGCGCCTGCCCCTGACCGCTGCCCGCCGTCAGGCCGAAGCGGCCTTCTTGCCTCGAGTCGCTCCGCCGCGTCCCCGCAGCGTGACTCCTGACTCACTGAGCATCCGGTGGACGAACCCGTAGGAGCGGCCGGTTTCCTCGGCCAGCGCCCGGATGCTCGCACCGGAGTCGTACTTCTTCTTCAGGTCTGCCGCGAGCTTGTCGCGCGCGGCGCCGGTTACCCGGCTGCCCTTCTTCAGAGTCTCGGCCACCCGTGCCTCCTCAAGGAAGTGCGCTCTGGACTCTCATGATCACCCCTCCCCGCCTTCCTGGCCACCCATTCGGCAAGGTACGTACGACGGGATTCCGCGTCCTGAGACGCTCCGACACAAGCGGAATCAAGCATTCAGAGGCGTGCCGGAGGCCCACGGAGCGAGCAGCGGGAAGAACGGCCAGGTCAGGGCCGTACGGGGCGAGAAGCCCGAAATGAGTGCGCCCGGCAGCTATCTGCCGGGCGCCGCGCCGGGGTACGAGACCCCCTCACCCAGATGATGGATCACCGATGGGCCGAATGATCCATGCGCGTTGGATCACCGGGCGCCACACCGGTTCGAGCGGGCCCGTGGACGGCCCCGAGGGGGCGCGTCCGGGACCTCCCCGGGGCGCGTCCGGGGGGCGCGTCCGGGCTCAGGCGAGGGCGACCAGGTCGCGGTAGTCCGCACCCCAGAGGTCCTCGACCCCGTCGGGCAGCAGGATGATGCGCTCCGGCTGGAGCGCCTCGACGGCGCCCTCGTCGTGGGTGACGAGGACGACCGCGCCCTTGTACGTGCGCAGGGCGCCGAGGATCTCCTCGCGGCTGGCCGGGTCGAGGTTGTTCGTCGGCTCGTCGAGCAGCAGCACGTTGGCGGAGGAGACGACCAGGGTCGCGAGGGCGAGACGGGTCTTCTCACCGCCGGAGAGCACTCCGGCCGGCTTGTCGACGTCGTCGCCGGAGAAGAGGAACGAACCGAGCGTCTTGCGGACCTCGACGAGGTCGAGGTCGGGCGCGGCGGTGCGCATGTTCTCCAGGACGGTGCGCTCCGGGTCGAGGGTCTCGTGCTCCTGGGCGTAGTAGCCGAGCTTGAGGCCGTGGCCCTCTATGATCTGGCCGGTGTCGGGCTTCTCCGCACCGCCGAGGAGCCGCAGCAGCGTGGTCTTGCCCGCGCCGTTGAGGCCGAGGATGACGACGCGGGAGCCCTTGTCGATGGCGAGGTCCACGTCGGTGAAGATCTCCAGCGACCCGTAGGACTTGGAGAGGCCCTCGGCCATCAGCGGGGTCTTGCCGCACGGGGAGGGCTCGGGGAAGCGCAGCTTGGCCACCTTGTCGGAGACCCGCACGGCCTCCAGCCCGGAGAGCAGGCGCTCGGCGCGCTTGGCCATGTTCTGGGCGGCGACGGTCTTGGTCGCCTTGGCGCGCATCTTGTCGGCCTGCGAGTTCAGCGCCGCGGCCTTCTTCTCGGCGTTCTGGCGCTCGCGCTTGCGGCGCTTCTCGTCGGCCTCGCGCTGCTGCTGGTAGAGCTTCCAGCCCATGTTGTAGATGTCGATCTGGGCGCGGTTGGCGTCGAGGTAGAACACCTTGTTGACCACGGTCTCGACGAGCTCGACGTCGTGGGAGATCACGATGAAGCCGCCGCGGTAGGACTTGAGGTAGTCCCGCAGCCAGACGATGGAGTCCGCGTCGAGGTGGTTGGTGGGCTCGTCGAGGAGCAGGGTGTCGGCGTCCGAGAAGAGGATGCGGGCGAGCTCGACACGACGGCGCTGACCACCGGAGAGCGTGTGCAGCGGCTGGCCGAGCACCCGGTCGGGCAGGCTCAGCGCGGCGGCGATGGTGGAGGCCTCGGCCTCGGCGGCGTATCCGCCCTTGGTGAGGAACTCCGTCTCCAGGCGCTCGTACTTCTTCATCGCCTTCTCTCGGGTGGCGCCCTTGCCGTTCGCCATCCGCTCCTCGTTCTCCCGCATCCTGCGCAGGATCTCGTCGAGCCCGCGGGCCGAGAGGATGCGGTCGCGCGCCAGGACCTCGAGGTCACCGGTGCGCGGGTCCTGCGGGAGATAGCCGACCTCGCCGCTCTTGGTGATGGTGCCGCCGGCCGGCGTGCCCTCCCCCGCCAGGCACTTGGTGAGGGTGGTCTTGCCCGCGCCGTTGCGGCCGACCAGGCCGATGCGGTCGCCCTTGGCGATGCGGAACGAGGCGGACTCGATAAGGATGCGGGCGCCGGCACGCAGCTCGATGCCGGAAGCGGTGATCACGGAAAAACTCCAGGGCGGTATGGACGGCGGAGGGACAGCGGGCTCACGACTCGACGCCGTCTAATGCACAAGGAGAATTGCCATGGGACTCAGTCTACTGGCGGTGTCCACCTGGTTTGCCTCATGCTCCCGCTCCGCCACCGCCACGTCCCGCCGGATGACGTGAGCGGGCATACAGGGAGCAACCATCCGATACTCGGCGCAGGGTGGCGCGCGTTCCGTTGCGCGGCCGGAGCAGAGGGTGGTGGCCATGCAGTTCGACGATGACGCCGGTCTGGACACATCCGAGGTCCGGGATGTCCGCGGCAGCAGGATTCCGGGCGGCCGGGCCACCATGGGCGGCGGCGTCATCGGCCTGATCGCGCTGGTCCTCGGGCTGCTCTTCGGTGTCGGCCCGGAACAGCTCGGCCTCTCCTCGGGCGATCCGGAGCCCGCCGCGACCTCGTCCTCGGCGGCCCAGGTCGAGCAGAGCTGCCGGACCGGCGGCGACGCGAACACGAAGGACGACTGCCGGACGGTGGCGGTGGTCAACAGCGTGCAGGACTACTGGGAGCAGGAGTTCGAGCAGAGCGGCGGAACGTACACCGGGGCCCGGACCGTCCTGTTCAGCGACCGGATCGGCACCGCGTGCGGTTCGGCGACCTCGGCGGTCGGCCCCTTCTACTGCCCCGGTGACCGGCAGGTCTATCTCGACCTGGGGTTCTTCGACGAGCTGCGGACGGCGTACGGGGCCGGCGGCGGGCCGTTCGCGGAGGCGTACGTGGTGGCGCACGAGTACGGCCACCATGTGCAGAACCAGCTGGGCACGCTGCGCAGGGCGCAGGACGGAAGGCAGGGCGCCGACAGCGCTTCCGTCAAGGTGGAGCTCCAGGCGGACTGCTATGCCGGGGTCTGGGCCAACCACGCGACGACCACGCCCTCGGAGTCCGGGCGGCCCCTGATCACGGAGCTGACCGAGGCGGACATCCGGGACGGGCTCGACGCGGCCGCGGCGGTCGGCGACGACCGCATCCAGGAGAAGTTCCAGGGGAGCGTGAACCCGGAGTCCTGGACGCACGGCTCGTCGGCGCAGCGGCGGCAGTGGTTCACCACGGGGTTCCGCACCGGGGACCCGGCCCGCTGCGACACCTTCGGCTGACGTTGTCGGTGGCCGGTGCGAGACTGAGACGCAGATCACAGAGGAACGGTGAGAGCAGGAGGAGGGTGAGCGTGATGACACGCACCGACGGCGTCCCCACGGTCTTTCCCGCGATTCTCTACGACGACGCCAAGGCCGCGATCCGGGTGCTGACCCAGGCCCTGGGTTTCAAGGAGGAAGCGGTCTACGAGGGCGAGGACGGCAGCGTGCTCCACGCCGAGCTGTCCTGCGGCGGCGGCAGGGTGATGCTCGGGTCCAAGGGGGGCGAGGGCGTCTTCGCCAGGGCGATGGAGGGCGCCGGACCCGCGGCGGTGTACGTCGTCGTGGACGAGGTGGACGAGCACCACGCGCGCGCCGTGGAGCACGGGGTGGAGATCCTCATGCCGCCCACCGACCAGGACTACGGCTCACGGGACTACATGGCCCGGGACGCGGAGGGCAACGTGTGGAGCTTCGGGACGTACGCCCCGGGGACCTCGGACTGACCGCCCCGGGGCGTACGCGCGCTCACGCCCCGCCGGTGTGCACCTGGAAGGCGGCGCGGCGTACCGCCTTGGCGAGCGCGGGGTCCGGATGCGCGGCGGCCAGGGCGACGAGCACCTGGACCGTGCGCGGGTGCCCGACGGCCCGCACCTCGTCCAGGAGCGCGGGCACCGTGCCCTGGACGGCGGAGTCGAGATGCCTGACCAGCAGCCCGGTCTCGCCGTGGTCGGCGACGGCGGCGGCGGTGTCGACCCAGAGCCAGGTGGCCTCCTCACGGCTGAGGACGTCCTGGGCGTCGTCCGGGTCGGTGCCCTCGTACTCCGCGAGCCAGAGCAGCGCGTAGGGGCGCAGGGGCGCTTCGGTGACGACGGAGCGGACGACGGGCTCGGCGGGGGCTCCGACGACGCGCAGTGCCTCGAAGGCGAGGCCGCGCAGCAGGGCGTCCTCGCCTCGGGCCACGGCCAGCAGCTCGCCCACGGCGCTGCCGACGGTCCGGGCGGCGAGCCAGGCCCGGTATTCGGCGCGGGCCGGGCCAGGGGTGAGGCGCGCGCAGCCGAGCAGCATGTCGGCGGCGGACTGCTCGATGTTGCCGGCCGGGCTCTGGGCGGCGACGCAGATCTGCTCCAGCTTGACCCAGACCGCCCAGTTGCCCAGCGGGGTGAGGGTGGCGTGGCCTGAGCCGAGCGTGAGGGCGCCGACGGAGGCGAGGCCCTCCAGGGCCCAGTCGAGCAGCAGCGCGTTCAGGTCGGCGGACTGCCCGCCGACGGGGGCGGGCTGCTCCTCGGGGCCGTACGCCACCTCGCACCGCTCCTCGTGGAGCTCCGCGACCCGCTGGCCCAGCAGGTCCAGGAGCGCGGGCACGGTGACCGGGCCCGCGGAGAGCTGGAGGAGGGAGAGCACCTGGGGTACGGCCTCGACGGCCTCCGCCACCGCCGCGGCCTCGATGCCCTCGGGCGAGGCGTGGACGAGCGACCAGGCGTCGAAGAGTGCCACCCAGCCGCGGAGCACGGCGGAGTCGTCGCGGTCCCAGGCGCGCAGCCGCCAGCCGGGGCGGGCGGTGTCGCCGTGCAGCTCGATGAGTCCGGCCAGCCTGGCCCTGTCCCAGCCGGCCAGGACCTGGGCCGGGGAGAGTTCCAGCGAGGCGGCGGCCCGCTCCAGGGCCTGGGCCGCGAGCGGGGCGGACCCGGGGCTCGTGCCGTCCGCCGCCCAGTGCGCGATCCGCACGGCGTCGGCCAGCACGGCCCTGGCCTGGCGCGCCAGTTCCGCCGGGGGTGGTGTGCCCTCGGGTGGGCGGGGGGCCGGCCTGGTGCGCCGGGTCGTCACGGCCTTACGGGCGGTCGCCTGGGGTCGCGGGCGGACAAGTCGCAGCCTGGAGTCGCGCGGGGTACGGGACGTCACGAGGAGCAGTCTTGCCTCTGACGGGCCGAAAGCCCAAACGGAAGCTGTGTCACCGGGGTTCGGGAGGCCTCGGGGCCGGGTCACCAACCGGGCCGTTCCGGCCCATCAGCTCACATCAGGGGCGTGAGGAAGCGCCGCAGCACCTCCTCGTAACCGGCGGGATCAACGTTCCACATCGCCCCATGCGGAGCCTCGGGTACCGAGTGCAGGGTCACCAGGTCGGGGCGGCGCGCGGCGAACTCCCGGGACTGCTGCCAGGGGGCCAGCGTGTCGTCGGGGCCGTGGAAGATCAGGGTCGGCGCGTGCAGGGCCGTCGGCACCGAGGTGTCCAGGAGCCGTGCCCCGTACAGACCGGTCTGCCCCTGGGCGGCCCTGACGGCGAGGGGCATCAGCGCGGAGGGGACGCCGCGGGCGGAGGCGAGGGCACGCAGGGTGGTCTTCCAGTCCAGGACCGGGGAGTCGAGGACGAGACCGCGGATGCGGTCGCGGAGCGCGGAGTTGACGGCCGCGTGCAGGGCCATCGAGGCGCCGGTCGACCAGCCGTGGACGATGACGTTCTCGGCGCCGTAACGCACGGCGTAGCGGATGGCGGCGTCGAGGTCGCGCCATTCGGACTCGCCGAGGTGGGCGAGGCCGTCCGGGGAGCGCGGGGCGCCGGGGTCGCCTCGGTAGGCGAGGTCCAGCACGGGGAGCTGCTGGCCGTGCAGGAAGCCGAGGACGTTGAGGGGGTGCTCCCGGGTGGTGCCGAGGCCGTGCACGGTGATCACCCAGGTGTCGCGCGCTCCGGGCACGAACCAGGCGGGCAGCCCTCCGAGCTCTCCGGGGATCTCGGTCTCCTTGTAGCCGAGGCCGAGGGCGGCGTACGGGTCGCCCCGGTGGAGTTCCGGGGTGAGCCGGACCCTGGCGCCCGGTTTCAGGCTGCCGAGGTTGACGCGTTCCAGCCGGCGCACGACGGTGTCGGCGGAGACGGCGGACGCGCCGGGCCCGTGCGGCTGCTGCTCGGCCACCGGGCCGACGACCGCGTGGACGTCGCGGCCCGTCAGTCCGTACGTGCCGGGGCGCAGCGCGGGGAACGAGCGGGTCAGGGTGACCTGGCCGGCCGCGGTGGCGTGCACGGTGAGGCGGCGGTCGCCGGGGAAGGGCCGTGGCGAGGGCGCCCCGAGGGCGGCGTCGCTGGCGTAGCGGCCGGCGGCGACCGCTGCCGCGCCGACGCCGAGGATCGTGGTGACGGCTGCTGCCGCCGCGGTTGCCGGGCGCACGGCTCCAGTGTCCTGGGGAGGGGCACGGGCTGCCAGTGGGCCGCGTCCGTACGGTGCGCGGCGCCGGGCTCGGCCGGGCCGGCCGTGGTGCGCGCAGGGCTCGGCCGGGCTGGCCCTGGTGCGCGCAGGGCTCGGCCGGACCGGCCCCGGTGCGCGCGCAGGGCTCAGCCGGGCTGGCCGTACCCCTTCAGGGCCTCCTGGGCCTCCGTGAACTCGGCGGGTGAGAGAAGGGTGGGGCTCAGGCCCGGCACGGAGCTCGCGGTGAGCCAGAGCCTGCACATCCATTCGAGCTGGGCGGTCCGGTCGTAGGCCTCGTCGAGGGTGTCCCCGTAGGTGACGGTGCCGTGGTTGCGGAGCAGGCAGCCGGTGCGGTCGCGCAGGGCGGCCAGCATGGTGTCGGCGAGCTCCTGGGTCCCGTAGCGGGCGTAGGGGGCGGTGCGGACGGGGCCTCCGAGCAGGGCGGCGGCGTAGTGGACGAGCGGGACCTCGGTGACGAGGGTGGAGACGGCCGTGGCGTGGACGGCGTGGGTGTGGACGACGGCCCGGGCCCCGGTGTTGCGGTAGACGGCCAGGTGGAGCGGGAGTTCGCTGGTCGGGAGCAGCTCTCCCAGCACCTGGCGGCCTTCGAGGTCGACGCCGACGGCGTCCCCCGGGCCCAGCCGGTCGTAGGGCACGCCGGTGGGGGTCACCAGCACGGTGTCGCCGACGCGGGCCGACACATTGCCCGAGGTGCCGACGACCAGACCCTCCGCCCGTGTCCTGCGGGCCGTCCCCACGACGTCGTGCCACGCCCGGGCGATCTCGTCCTGGTCTCCGTCGCTCATGCGGGCGATCCTAGGGCTGTCCTGTGACCCCCGGCGGGACAGCCCCGGGGGCGCGGTGATCCGGCGATCAGGTGATCAGGTGACCGAGGTCTCTTCGGCGGGGGGTGCCTGGCGGGCCACGGGTCCGGGTCCTGCCCCACCGGCCAGTCGCCGCACCGGCGCGGGCCCGCCGGGGCGCTCAGGAGACTCACAAGCGGAATGCGCATACACGGTTGGGGTCACCACGCCGCCCTGCTCAGTTCACCTTCCGTTCATCCAGGTTGCTTACGTTCCACGTGCCAATGACGTCGAACGATTGCCTGGGTAAATGGAACACATCACGCTGCTGCTCGCGATTGTGGTCGTGACAGCTCTCGTGTTCGATTTCACGAACGGTTTCCACGACACCGCCAACGCGATGGCCACCACCATCTCGACCGGCGCTCTCAAGCCCAAGACCGCGGTGGCCATGTCCGCCGTTCTCAACCTGGTCGGCGCGTTCCTGTCCGTGGAGGTCGCCAAGACGATCTCCGGCGGGATCATCAACGAGGACGGCCTCAGAACCGAGGTCATCTTCGCCGCACTCGTCGGCGCCATCCTGTGGAATCTCCTGACCTGGCTGGTCGGCCTCCCCTCCAGCTCCTCCCACGCACTCTTCGGCGGCCTCATCGGCGCCGCGGTCATGTCGGCCGGCTGGTCCTCGATCAACGGCGGCACCGTCGTCACGAAGGTCCTGCTGCCCGCGATCGCCGCCCCGCTCGTGGCCGGTCTGGCCGCGCTGCTGGCCACGAAGCTGACGTACCGCATCAACCGGAAGATCACCGACCCCGCGCAGCTGAAGTCGACCGCCAAGGGCTACCGCGCAGGTCAGATCGCGTCGGCGGGCCTCGTCTCGCTCGCCCACGGCACCAACGACGCGCAGAAGACCATGGGCATCATCACCCTGGCGCTGGTCACCGGCGGTGTCCTCGCCCCCGGCTCCAACCCGCCGGTCTGGGTCATCGCCTCCGCCGGTATCGCCATCGCGCTGGGCACCTACCTCGGCGGCTGGCGCATCATCCGCACCATGGGCAGCGGCCTGACCGACCTGCGCCCGCCGCAGGGCTTCGCGGCCCAGACCAGTGCGGCCACGGTCATCCTGGCCTCGTCGCACCTCGGCTTCTCCCTCTCGACCACCCAGTCCTGCTCCGGCGCGGTCATGGGCGCGGGCCTCGGACGCAAGGGGGGCGTGGTCCGCTGGTCCACCGCCACCCGGATGTTCGTCGCCTGGGGCCTGACGCTGCCGGCCGCCGGTCTGGTCGGCGCGGGCGCCGAGTTCCTGACCAAGCAGGGCCCCTGGGGTGTCGCGGTCGTCGCCGTCCTCCTCGTCGCGGGCTCCGGTGCCATCTGGCTGCTGTCGCGCCGCAAGCCGGTCGACCACACCAACGTCAACGCGACCGGGGACGAGCCCGCGGGCGTCGTCACGACCGCCATCGCGGCCGTCAGCCCGCCGCCCGTCGGCTCGGGTGTCGCGGACCTCAAGACCACCATCCACGCCCCGGCCACGACGGCCGAGACTCCGGCCGACCCGGCCCGGCCGGCCAAGGTGTAAGGACAGATCCGCATGAACATCGACTGGGCAGCCCTCGCCTCCGTCTTCGGCGTCAGCCTCGTGGTCACCGTCGCGCTGGTCGGCCTCTTCACCCTCGGCATCACGGGTCTCGCCAAGCTGGCGTCGCCGGCGCAAGGGGGCGGTTCCGCCGTCCTGGCGCGCACCGGCGCGTACGCCTGCTTCGCGCTGTGCGTGGCGGCGGTCGCGTACGGGATCTATCTGATCGTCGCCTGATCCACCGAACGGACACGCACACCGGGCCGGACACACCTCGTGTCCGGCCCGGTGTGCGTCTCAGCACACTGAAGCCCCGCAGGTCAACGGCAGGTTGACTGGTGTTCGCGGGGCATGGTGGACTGCCGGAGCCATTGAGGCCGGCCGGCCCACCCCCCGTGTGCCGGCCGGCCTTACGGCGACAGGAGAGGAAGCCGGTGCGAATCCGGCGCGGTCCCGCCACTGTCACCGGGGAGCAGCCTCCACACGGAAGTCACGGTCCGCCACCGCGGACTGGAAGGCCGGAGGACCTGCGGATCCGGAAGCCAGGAGACTCTCGTCGCCGGTCACGTCGAACCAGGGCGCGGACCCTGAGTGAGGACATACGCCATGTCTGGCTGCCCTGCGTCGGTCACCCCACCGCCACCCGCTGCGAAGGTCCTTCGAGGCGCGACGGCCGGCTGAGCGCGTGCGAGCCGACCGCATCTTCGTTTACGGCGCCGCCGCCGGCCTGATCGGCGACCTGCTGTTCGGCGATCCCCGGCGGGGCCATCCCGTCGCCGCCTTCGGGCGGGCCGCCGCGGCTGCCGAGAGCCGGCTGTGGCGCGACCACCGCGGCTGGGGCGCCCTGCACACGCTCGTCTGCGCCGGGGGCGCCGCGGGCGCTGCCGCCCTTGCCTCCCGTGCCGTGCGCGACCGTCCGGCCGCGGCCGTGGCGCTGACCGCCGCCGCCACCTGGTCCGTCGTCGGGGGTACGTCGCTGGGCCGCGAGGCCCGCGCCATCGGCGGGGCGCTGGCCGCCGGGGACATCGAGAAGGCCCGGGAGCGGCTGCCGCATCTGTGCGGCCGCGATCCGCAGGCCCTGGACGGGCACCAGATCGCCCGGGCGGTGGTGGAGTCCGTCGCCGAGAACACGTCGGACGCCGTCGTGGGGGCTCTGGTGTGGGGTGCGCTCGGCGGCGTACCCGGGCTGGTCGCCTTCCGGGCGGTCAACACGCTCGACGCCATGGTCGGGCACAAGTCGCCCCGCTACCGGCGCTACGGCTGGGCGTCGGCCCGGCTCGACGACCTCGCGGGCTGGCCCGGGGCCCGGCTCACCGCCGTGCTCGCCGTGGCCGCCGGGGGCCGCCCGCGCGAGGCGGTCCGGGCCTGGCGGGCCGACGCGGACCGGCATCCGAGCCCCAACGCGGGCCCGGTGGAGGCCGCGTTCGCGGGTGCGCTCGGCGTACGGCTGGGCGGCACCCTGGCGTACGGCGGGCGGGTCGAGCACCGGCCCGTGCTCAACGGGGAGGCCGGCCGCGAGGTGCGGGTCGAGGACATCGAACGCGCGGTGCGGCTGTCGCGCCGGGTGAGTGTGCTGGCCCTCGCCGTGTGTGCGGCGGGGCGGTCGGCCATGGGGCGGAGGGTCGGATGAGCGGCGGGCTGCTGGTGGCCGGCACCACTTCGGACGCGGGCAAGAGCGTCGTCACGGCCGGCATCTGCCGGTGGCTGGTGCGCCGGGGGGTGAAGGTCGCGCCGTTCAAGGCGCAGAACATGTCGCTGAACTCGTTCGTCACCCGCGAGGGGGCCGAGATCGGCCGCGCGCAGGCGATGCAGGCCCAGGCGGCCCGGGTGGAGCCGTCGGCGCTGATGAACCCGGTGCTGCTCAAGCCCGGAGGTGACCGCTCCAGCCAGGTCGTCCTGATGGGGAAGCCGGTCGGCGAGATGAGTGCGCGCGGCTATCACGGGGGGCGCCAGGAGGCGCTGCTGGGGACGGTCACGGACTGTCTGGAGCAGCTGCGGGGCACGTACGACGCCGTGATCTGCGAGGGGGCGGGCAGTCCGGCCGAGATCAATCTGCGGCGTACCGACATCGTGAACATGGGCATCGCGCGGGCCGCGCGCTTCCCCGTGCTGGTGGTCGGGGACATCGACAGGGGCGGGGTCTTCGCGTCGTTCTTCGGCACGACGGCGCTGCTGAGCCCCGAGGACCAGGCGCTGATCGCCGGGTACCTCGTCAACAAGTTCCGCGGTGACGTGTCGCTGCTGGAGCCCGGCCTCGACATGCTGCTCGGGCTCACCGGGCGGCGGACGTACGGGGTGCTGCCGTACGCCCACGGGCTGGGCATCGACGAGGAGGACGGGCTGCGCGTCTCGATGCGCGGGACCGTGCGGGAGTCGGTCGTGGCCCCGCCGCACGGCGAGGACGTGCTGCGGGTCGCGGTGTGCGCCGTACCGCTGATGTCGAACTTCACCGATGTGGACGCCCTGGCGGCCGAGCCGGGTGTGGTGGTGCGGTTCGTGGACCGGGCGGAGGAGCTCGCCGACGCGGACCTCGTGATCGTGCCCGGGACGCGCGGCACCGTGAAGGCGCTGGCGTGGCTGCGGGAGCGGGGCCTCGCCGGCGCGCTGGCGCGGCGGGCGGCGGCGGGGCGGCCGGTGCTGGGCATCTGCGGCGGGTTCCAGGTGCTCGGTGAGTGGATCGAGGACGAGGTGGAGTCGCGGGCCGGACTGGTCGAGGGGCTGGGACTGCTGCCCGTACGCGTCCGCTTCGGCCGGGAGAAGGTCCTGGAGAGGCCCGTCGGTTCGGCGCTGGGGGAACCGGTGGAGGGCTACGAGATCCATCACGGGGTCGCCGAGGTGCTCGGCGGCGAGCCGTTCCTGGACGGGTGCCGGGTGGGCTCGGTGTGGGGGACGCACTGGCACGGGTCGCTGGAGAGCGACGCGTTCCGGCGGGCGTTCCTGGGCGAGGTCGCGCGGGCATCGGGGCGGAGGTTCACCGCCGCTCCGGACACGAGCTTCGAGGCGCTGCGGGAGGAACAGCTCGACCGGCTGGGCGATCTGATCGAGGAACACGCGGACACGGACGCGCTGTGGCGGCTGATCGAGACCGGCGCGCCCGAGGGGCTGCCGTTCATCGCGCCGGGCGCGCCACCCGCGCCCGCGCCGCCCGCGGCCCGGACGCCCGATGCGTCCGGACCGGTTGTACATGCGACAGAGGAGGCTCCGTGAGTACGCCGTATCCCTTCACCGCCCTGGTCGGGCAGGACGATCTGCGGCTCGGGCTCCTGCTCAACGCGGTGAGTCCGGCCGTCGGCGGGGTGCTCGTGCGGGGGGAGAAGGGCACCGCCAAGTCCACCGCCGTGCGGGCGCTGGCCGCGCTCATGCCGGAGGTCGAGGTGGTGGCGGGCTGCCGGTTCTCGTGCGACCCCGCCGCGCCCGATCCGGCGTGCCCCGACGGCCCGCACGAGGCGGCACCGGGCGTGTCGCGTCCGGCGCGGACGGTGGAGCTGCCCGTCGGCGCGTCGGAGGACCGGCTCGTCGGGGCGCTCGACATCGAACGGGCGCTGTCGGAGGGCGTCAAGGCCTTCGAGCCGGGACTCCTCGCCGACGCGCACCGCGGGATCCTGTACGTGGACGAGGTCAACCTCCTCCACGACCACCTGGTGGACCTGCTGCTCGACGCGGCGGCGATGGGCGCTTCGTACGTGGAGCGCGAGGGCGTCTCCGTACGCCACGCGTCACGCTTCCTGCTGGTCGGGACGATGAACCCCGAAGAGGGCGAGCTCCGGCCGCAGTTGCTGGACCGCTTCGGCCTGACCGTCGAGGTCGCCGCCTCCCGGGACACGGATCTGCGCGTGGAGGTCGTGCGGCGGCGGCTCGCGTACGACGACGATCCGGCCGCCTTCGCCGCACGGTGGGCGGACGAGGAGGCCGCGTTGCGTGAGCGGATCACCACCGCGCGCGCCCTGCTGCCCCATGTGGTGCTCGGCGACGGCGTGTTGCGGCAGATCGCGGCGACGTGCGCGGCGTTCGAGGTCGACGGGATGCGGGCCGACATCGTGATGGCCCGCACGGCGACGGCGCTGGCCGCGTGGGCGGGGCGGGACGAGGTCGTCGCCGACGATGTGCGGCAGGCCGCGCTCCTGGCGCTCCCCCACCGGCGCAGGCGCAACCCGTTCGACGCGCCCGGGCTCGACGAGGACAAGCTGGACGAGGCCCTTCAGGACGCGGCGGACGAGCGGGGCGACGACGACCCGGACCCCGACGGGCCGGGCGGCGGGGTTCCTCCGCAGGGCGGCGGCCCCGACGCCGGCGGCCCGGAGGGCGCCGGGCCCGACACGCCGGACGCTCCCGGACACACGGAGACGGGGAGCGGCGACACGCCCGCGCCCCCGCCGGGCGGCGCCGGGGAGCGGCAGCCGGTGCGGTCGGGCGAGCCGTTCCGCACGAAGGTGCTCAGCGTGCCCGGTCTGGGCGAGGGCGCGGCCGGGCGGCGGTCCAGGGCGCGCACGGAGCACGGGCGGACCACCGGATCTCGGCGGCCCGAGGGGGCGCTGACGAAGCTGCACCTGGCGGCGACCGTGCGGGCGGCGGCGCCGCATCAGCGGGCGCGTGGCCGCGCGGGCCGGGGTCTCGTCGTACGGCGGGACGATCTGCGCCAGGCCACCCGGGAGGGGCGCGAGGGGAATCTCGTGCTGTTCGTCGTGGACGCGTCGGGTTCGATGGCGGCCAGGCAGCGGATGAGCGCGGTGAAGGGCGCCGTGATGTCGCTGCTGCTCGACGCCTACCAGCGCAGGGACAAGGTCGGTCTGGTCACCTTCAGGGGCAGGGGCGCCGAGGTGGCGCTGCCGCCGACCTCGTCGGTGGACGCGGCCGCGGCGCGGCTGGAGTCGCTGCCGACCGGCGGGCGCACCCCGCTGGCCGCAGGGCTGCTGAAGGCGCACGACGTGCTGCGGGTGGAGCGGCTGCGCGATCCGTCGCGCAGGGCGCTGCTCGTGGTGGTCACCGACGGCCGGGCGACCGGGGGCGTCGATCCGGTGGCGCTGGCGGGGCGGGCCGGGCGGCTGCACGCCTCCGAGGGCACCGCGTCCGTCGTCGTGGACTGCGAGTCGGGGATCGTACGCCTCGGTCTCGCCGCACAGTTGGCCCGGGATCTGGGGGGCAGCGCGGTCACGCTCGACGAGCTGCGCGCCGACTCGATCGCCGGGCTGGTCAAGGACTTCACTGCTGCCGGGAGGGCCGCGTAATGCCACAGGGACAGCCTGTATCGGTACCGGACGACGGGCTGACGACGCGCCAGCGGCGCAACCGTCCGCTGCTGTTCGTCCACACGGGTGTCGGCAAGGGCAAGTCGACGGCGGCCTTCGGGCTGGCGCTGCGGGCCTGGAACCAGGGCTGGCCGATCGGGGTGTTCCAGTTCGT
Organism: Streptomyces sp. NPDC002125; assembly: GCF_053593715.1. Lineage (NCBI taxonomy): Bacteria > Bacillati > Actinomycetota > Actinomycetes > Kitasatosporales > Streptomycetaceae > Streptomyces > Streptomyces sp. NPDC002125. The sequence goes on from NZ_JBSFDD010000021.1 coordinate 33,546, forward strand.
GAAGTCGGCGAAGTGGAAGGTCGGCGAGGAGAACGCGCTGAAGGTGCTCGGGGCGAGCGGCGAGGGCGGCACCGTCGACTGGCACAAGATGGGCGAGGGCTGGTCGTGGGTCCAGAGGGACAATCAGCTGGACAACGAGGAGAAGGCCCGCGAGGGCTGGGAGCAGGTCAAGCGTGACCTGGCCGCCGAGACGTACAAGCTGTACGTGCTCGACGAGTTCGCCTATCCGATGCACTGGGGCTGGATCGACACCGACGAGGTCGTCGAGGTCATGCGTGACCGTCCCGGGACCCAGCACGTGGTCATCACGGGGCGCAACGCCCCGCAGAAACTGATCGAGGCCGCCGACCTGGTGACGGACATGTCCAAGGTCAAGCACCCGATGGACGCGGGCCAGAAGGGCCAGAGAGGCATCGAGTGGTGAGTGTTCCTCGTCTGGTCGTCGCCGCGCCGTCCTCGGGGAGCGGGAAGACCACGGTCGCGACGGGCCTGATGGCGGCACTCGCGGCTCGCGGTCTCGCGGTGTCCCCGCACAAGGTGGGGCCCGACTACATCGACCCGGGGTACCACGCGCTGGCGACCGGCAGGCCGGGGCGCAACCTCGACGCGTACATGTGCGGGACCGATCTGATCGCCCCGCTGTTCGCGCACGGCTCGGACGGCTGCGATCTGGCGGTCGTCGAAGGCGTGATGGGGCTGTACGACGGGGCGTCGGGGCAGGGCGAGCTCGCCTCGACCGCCCAGGTGTCCAAGCTGCTGCGGGCGCCGGTCGTGCTGGTGGTCGACGCGTCCTCGCAGTCCCGCTCGGTCGCCGCTCTCGTGCACGGTTTCGCCTCCTGGGACCCGGAGGTGCGGATCGGCGGGGTGATCCTGAACAAGGTGGCCTCCGACCGTCACGAGGCGCTCCTGAGGGAGGCGCTGGACGAGTCGGGGCTGCCCGTGCTCGGGGTGCTGCGGCGGGCCCCGCAGGTGGCGACGCCCTCGCGCCATCTGGGCCTCGTCCCGGTGGCCGAACGGCAGGCCGATGCCCTCGACGCCGTACGGGCGATGGGTGAGCGGGTACGGGAGGGCTGCGATCTGGACGCCCTGCTGGCACTGGCCCGTTCGGCGCCTGCCCTGCCCGACGAGGCGTGGGAGCCGGAGCACCACCCCTCGCCGGCCTCCCGGCCCGTGGTGGCCGTGGCGGGCGGCGCGGCGTTCACCTTCGCCTACGCCGAGCACGCCGAGCTGCTGACGGCGGCGGGCGCGGAGGTGGCCGTCTTCGACCCGCTGCACGACGAGAAGCTGCCCGCGGGCACGGCGGGGCTGGTCATCGGCGGCGGCTTCCCCGAGATGTACGCGCCGGAGCTGTCGGCCAACGAGCCGCTGCGCCGGGCGGTGACCTCGCTGGCCCTGTCCGGCGCACCGGTGGCCGCGGAGTGCGCGGGGCTGCTGTATCTGGCCCGTGAGCTGGACGGGCGGCCGATGTGCGGGGTGCTGGACGCCTCGGCCCGGATGTCCGAGCGGCTGACGCTCGGTTACCGGCAGGCGGTGGCGGTGACCGACAGCGTGCTGGCGGTGGCCGGGGCCCGGCTGCGCGGGCACGAGTTCCACCGCACGGTGCTGGAGCCGGGGGCCGGTGCGACGCCCGCCTGGGGCATGCATCAGCCGGAGCGGCGGGTGGAGGGCTTCGTGCAGCGGGGCGTGCACGCGAGCTATCTGCACACGCACTGGGCGGCGGCCCCCGGGGTGGCCCGGCGTTTCGTGGAGCAGTGCCGGGGGTGACGCCCGTGCGAGGGGTGGTGCGGCGGCCGGAGGTGACCGTGCCCGTGCGCGGGGTGGCGTCCTGGCCGGAGGTGACCGTGCGGGGTGTGGTGCCGTGGAGGGGAGTGGGGTCACTCCGCGATGCCGACCACCAGCCAGATGAAGCCCACGCCCGCGACGGTGCACAGCATCGTGGAGCGCGCCGGGTGTCTGTGGTGTGCTTCGGGAAGGATCTCGGCGGCGGCGAGGTAGAGCAGCGCCCCGCCGAAAAAACCGAGATAGCAGCCGAGCAGTTCCTCCGGAAGGGTGAACAGCAGGGTGGTCGCCGCGCCCACGATCGGGGCGACGGCGTCCGCGTACAGCATCAGGAGCGCCTTGCGCCGGGCGTTCCCGTAGAGGCTGGTGATCGTGTACGTGTTGAATCCGTCGGCGAAATCGTGGGTGATGACGGCGAGCGCGACGGCGGCGCCCATGCCGCCGCCGATCTGGAAGGCGGCGCCGAGCGCGATGCCGTCCATCAGGCTGTGGCCCACCATCGCGGCCGCCGCCGTCAGCCCGACCTGGGGCACCCGTTCCTCGCTCGCCCCGTGTGCCGCCTGGCGTACCGCCAGCGAACGCTCGACAAGATGGGCCGTCAGGAAGCCGCCCACGAAGAGCAGCAGGGCAGCGGGCACCCCGAAGACCGCTCCGGCCGCGGCGTCCACCGCCTCGGGCAGCAGGTCGAGCCCGACGACTCCGAGCATCAGTCCCCCGGCGAGACCGAGCACGAGGTGCCGGCGGTCGCTGACGCGCTGGGCGACCCAGCCGCCCGCCAGGGTCATCAGGAACGCGCCGAGCGCGACGAATACCGCCATGGGCCCTTGCTAGCGGATTGACCCCGCTTCCCGCACCTCTGGCGCCCCTCGGCCGTGTCGCCCGGTCACCCCGCTCCCCGTCCCTGTTCTCCGGAAGGACTTCTCCCATGACCCGAGCCGCGCTCGTCGTCGGTGTCGGCGCCCGGCACGGCGTCCCCGCCGAGGAGGTCCTCGCGCTGATCCGGAGCGCGCTGGAGGAGGCCGGGCTCGCGGCCGGTGACGTGGTGGAGCTGGCGACGCTGGACACCAGGGCGGGTGATCCGGGGATCACGGGTGCGGCGGCCCGGCTCGGGGTGCCGGTGCGGTCGTACGCGGCGGGGGCGCTGGCGAAGGTCCGTGTGCCGAACCCCTCGGCGGCCCCGCGTTCCGCCGTCGCGACCGGGTCGGTCGCGGAGGCCGCGGCGCTCATGGAGGCCGGTGAACTGCTCGTACCGAAGCGGAAGTCGGCCTCGGCGACCTGTGCGGTGGCCCGCCGGACCACGATGGCCGACAACACGGCATCGACGAATGGCCCCGGGCCGGACACCATGGCTGACATGCTGCCCCCCACGAAGCACACGAAGCACACGGAGAGCGCCGGGCCCGATCTTCGGCACCACGGCGACGCGGAGGTGCGCGGCCTGGATCTCACCGACCTCGCCGTGAACGTACGGACCAACACACCCCCTGACTGGCTGCGGGAGCGCGTCGCCGCGTCGCTCGGCTCCCTGGCCGCCTATCCGGACGGGCGGCCGGCCCGCGCTGCGGTCGCGGGGCGGCACGGGCTGCCCGAGGAGAGGGTGCTGCTCACGGCGGGTGCGGCGGAGGCCTTCGTGCTGATCGCCCGCGCTCTCCCGGCGCGGCGGCCGGTCGTCGTGCACCCCCAGTTCACCGAGCCGGAGGCGGCTCTGCGCGCGGCGGGACACGAGGTCGGGCGGGTGCTGCTGCGCCCCGAGGAAGGCTTCCGGCTGGACCCGGCGGCGGTGCCCGACGACGCGGATCTGGTGGTGGTCGGCAACCCGACCAATCCGACGTCCGTCCTCCATCCCGCAGCGGTACTGGAGCAACTGGCGCGCCCCGGGCGGACGCTGGTGGTCGACGAGGCCTTCATGGACGCCGTCCCGGGCGAGCGTGAGGCGCTGTGCGCGCGCCAGGACGTCCCGGGCCTCGTCGTGCTGCGGAGCCTGACCAAGACCTGGGGCCTGGCGGGGCTGCGGATCGGTTACGTGCTGGCGGACCCGGCGACGATCGCGCTGCTCCAGGAGGCGCAGCCGCTGTGGCCGGTGTCCTCCCCCGCGCTGGCGGCGGCCGAGGCGTGCATGGAGCCGCGCGCGCTGGTCGAGGCGGCGGACGCGGCGGACCGGATCGCGGTGGACCGGGCTCATCTGCTGGCCGGGCTCGCTGAGTTCAGCGAGGTACGGGTGGTCGAGCCGGCGGCGGGGCCGTTCGTGCTGTTGCGGCTGGAACGGGCGGACGAGGTACGGGAGCTGCTGCGCTCGCGCGGGTTCGCGGCGCGGCGCGGTGACACGTTTCCCGGGCTGGGCAGCGAGTGGCTGCGTCTGGCCGTACGCGACCGTGTGACGACCAACCGGTTCCTTCAGGCGCTCGACCTGGCCCTCCAGGGACTGCCCCGGAGAGCCGTCGGCTGAGGGCGGGGAGGCGCGGGGCGGGGGGGCGGGCGGGGCGGGGAGATGGCCGACCTCCCGCACTTCCCGCCCTGCGGTGGGGCGGTCACCCGGGTCGGGCCGGGGATCACAGCCAGCCCCGCTCCCGCGCCTTCACTCCGGCCTGGAAGCGTGTTCCCGCGTCCAGTCTGCGCATCAACGCCGCCACCCGACGTGTGGCCGTACGCACGCTCACTCCCAACTGACGTGCGATCGCCTGGTCCTTGTATCCGGCGTGCAGTAACCGCACCAGGACCAGCTCCTCCTCGCTGGGCCCCTCCACCGCACCTAGCCCCTCGGAGAACATGGGCTCGGCCCGTTCCCAGTACGCCTCGAACAACTCCATCAGCCCGTCCAGCAGACCTGACGGATGTACCAGCATGATGGAGTCCTGGCTTCCTCCTGCCAGCGGCACCACCGCAACCCGACGGTCCACGATCCGTGCTTTGAACGGGAGATGCGGCAGCAGCCGCGACTGCTCCCCGAGCGCCGCCAGATTCAGAATCGTCTCCAGCCGCCCGGGCGGCTCGATCGACTCCAGGCAGTAGACGCCGCGGATGTCCACGCCGCGCTCGATCCACTCCCGGGTCGTCGTCGTCTCCACTTCGCTGTGGTGGGGCTGTCCCACCGCCTCCAGATACGGCGGCTTGTCCAGCGTCCACAGATGCGTGGTGACGGAGCGGCTCAGCTCATCGACCTTGCGCATCATCTCTTCGCGGCCGGTCAGCACCTCCACCAGAGTGCCCGGGTCCGACCGCAACTGCCCTGTCCGGTGGAGACGGTGCAGGTGGGCGAACTCCGTCTCGAGCCTCGCGAACACGGTCTCCGTCTCCGAGCGGCGTCGGTGCAGCAGGGCGGAGAGGGCCGACTGCGGACTCACCGCTTCCCACCGGCCCCGCTCGACCCTCCGTACCAGTCCCAGACCGGCGAGACGCCGCAGCGCCTGTCCGGTACGTGCCGCCCCGGCCCCGACGCTTTCCGCGAGATCACGCACCGCGATCTGCGGCCCCGTCAGCACCGCTCGGTACACGTCTTCGTCGAAACGGCTCACGCCCACTGCTTCCAGCACAACCGGCCCTCCCTGCCACACATGTCTGGCCGCCGCGGACAGGTACGGGCAGGCAGGTCACCGGCCGGGGTCCCCTCACAGGTGGCGCGTTCGGTCACGCGCCAAACGCGCCATCACATTATCTGGACAGCAAGTGATCGCAAAGCGTTCACTTCTGTTGGTCCATCAGTCACACACCGCACGTGAAAAGGCGTTTCACCCACCCCGGCCCCTGGGCCCGTGCCACAGGCGAGCACCCCCGCTCGTCTACCCGGCATGCCCTTGAACCCGTGAGGAAACCCATGACACACCAGCCACGAAGAGCGCTCCGACACCGGCGCGGCGCCATCAGCGCCCTGCTCGCCACGACCCTCGCCGTCGTCAGTCTGCCCCTCGCCACCCCCGCCGTCGCGACCGGGTCCACCACTCCCCTCGCCGAGGGCACCTACTTGATCACGCTCGCCGATCAGCCCCTCGTCACCTACGACGGCAGCGTCGACGACCTCCCCGCCACCAGGCCCGCCGAGGGCGAGAGGCTTGACGTCACCACCCCGGACGCCAAGCGCTACCGCACCCACCTGACCGAGGAGCAGCGCCAGGTCGCCAAGAAGGTCGGCGCCACCGTCCGCCAGCACTACGCCGTCACCACCAACACGTTCAGCGCCCGGCTCGACGCTGCCCAGCTCGTCCAGCTGGCCCGTACCAAGGGCGTCACCGGCATCGCCCCCGACCGGCTCCACCATGCCTCCGACGACAAGAACTCCACCGACTTCCTCGGCCTCTCCGGCCGGAAGGGCCTGTGGGCCGCGCTCGGCGGCACGGCCGAGGCCGGCAAGGGCGTCGTGATCGGCGACATCGACACCGGCATCTGGCCCGAGAGCGCCTCCTTCGAGGCCCCCGCGCTGAAGGCGGAGAAGCCCACCCGCGCACCCGGCGGAAAGCCGGGCCGGGACGATCCCCACCGGCCCTACCTCGACGGCACCACCACCGTGATGCACAAGGCCGACGGCACCACGTTCACCGGCACCTGCCAGACCGGCGAGAGTTTCGCCGCGACCGACTGCAACCAGAAGATCATCAGCGCCCGGTACTTCGGTGAGGGCTGGTTCCAGAGGGTCCCCGCGTCCAACCGCGCCGGCTACACCTCACCCCGCGACAGCCAGGGCCACGGCACCCACACCGCGTCGACCGCGGCCGGCAACTCCGGTGTGCGCGCCACCGCCGACGGCCGTGACCTCGGCACCATCTCGGGCGTCGCACCCGCCGCCACCATCGCCGTCTACAAGGCACTCTGGCAGAGCAAGGACGGCAAGCAGGACGGAGGCCTGACCAGCGACCTGGTCGCCGCCATCGACCAGGCCGTCGCCGACGGCGTGGACGTCATCAACTACTCCCTCGGCGGCATGTTCGAAAGCACATACGATGACCCGGCCCAGACCGCGCTCCGCAACGCCGCCGCGGCAGGCGTCTTCGTTGCGACCGCCGGGGGCAACGCGGGCCCGGATGCCTCCAGCCTCGACAACACGGCCCCCTGGACCACCACCGTCGCCGCCGGAACCATCGCCCCGTACACCGGCACCGTCACCCTCGGCAACGGGAAGAGCTACACCGGTGTCAGCACGAGCGTGGACGGCACCGTCGGTTCCGCGTCGCTCGTCCTCGCCGACGCCGTCAGGACCGCGGAGACCGCCGACGCCGGCTACTGCGCGGCAGGCACCCTCGACCCCGCACGTACCGCCGGGAAGGTGGTCGTCTGCACCCGCGGCGTCACTGCCCGTACCGACAAGTCCGCCGAGGTCAAGAGGGCCGGTGGCGTGGGCATGGTCCTCGTCAACAACGGCAGCGAGAGCACCGACGGCGACCTGCACTCCGTGCCGACCGTCCACCTGGGCGGACCAGCCGCCACCGCTGTACGCGACTACGCGGCAGCGGGCGACGCCACCGTGACCCTCAGCAGGGGCGGCGCGGGTGCCACATACCCGCAGGTCGCCGGCTTCTCCTCGCGCGGTCCCTCCCTCGCGGGGAAGGGCGACCTCATCAAGCCGGACATCACCGCGCCCGGCGCCACGATTCTGGCCGCCGTGGCCCCGCCCGGTAACCATGGCCATGACTTCGACTTCTACTCCGGCACTTCCATGGCGACCCCGCACATCGCCGGTCTCGCCGCCCTCTACCTCGCCGAGCACCCCACCTGGTCCCCGATGAGCGTCAAGTCGGCCATGATGACCACCGCCACCCCCACCAGGACCGCCGACGGCAAGGACAGCACCGACGTCTTCGCACAGGGCGCCGGTGAGGTCGAGGCCCGTGCGATGCTCAGGCCCGGGCTCGTCTACGACTCCGGCGACCAGGACTGGCTCGGATACCTCGAAGGGGTCGGTATCGACACCCGGTCCGGTGTGAAGGCCGTCGATCCGAGTGATCTCAACTACCCCTCCATAGCCATCGGTGAGCTCTTCGGCACCCAGGCCGTCACCCGTACCGTCACCGCCACCACGGCCGGTACCTACCGGGCCGAGGTCGACCTCCCGGGAGTGAAGGCCACCGTCTCACCGTCGGTCCTGCACTTCAGCCACCCCGGGCAGAAGCGGACCTTCACGGTCGAGTTCGAGGTGACCACCGCACCGTCGGGAGTGCTCGACACCGGTTCCCTCACCTGGACCTCCGGTCGCACCACCGTCCGCAGCCCGATCGCCGTCACCCCGCAGAGCGTCCACGCGCCCGCCGAGATCAAGGGCTCCGGCAGCAGCGGCGAGACCACCTTCTCCGTCACTCCTGCGACCAGCCCTCTCACTGCCACCGCCCGTGGCCCGGTCTCTTCCCCCCTCACCGAGGGCACGCTGACCGGAACCGCCGAGATCCACCACGAGGCGGCCATCCCGGCCGGCACCAAGGCCTCCCAGATCTCCGTCCACTTCGACGTGGCCGAAGGCAATGTCGCAGGCGTCGTCTGGGGACCGATGATCGACGGGGTCCTTCAGAGCGCCGCGTTCGCCGACCCTGACAGCGACGGCACCTCCACCATCAGTGTGCCGCAGACGAACGCCGACGCGATCTTCGTGGCCGTGGTCGCTCTCGACTACTCCGGCGACGGCGACAGCGTCACCCCGTACACCTACCAGGTGAACCACATCAGCGAGGACAGCCCGGTCACCGGCAAGGCCACCGTCACACCCGCCCACTCCCGTGTCACCCCCGGCACCCCGACCGACCTGACCGCCGCCTGGTCCGGCGTTCCGGCCGGAGCCCGGTCCACCGTCTGGATCGAGTACCGCAACGGCGCGGGAACCTTCCTGACCCTCAACTGACGCAGGCAGCAGGCAGCAGGCAGCAGGCACCACATGCTCCGCCTTCCGAGGGCCGGCCAGGTCCCGGAAGGCGGAGCAGACGTGCGTACCGGGCCGTCGGCCGCCCGCGTTCACCTTGCCCGCGGCTGCCCCGGTACGTGCCCCGGTCAGCCCCGGGCGCGCTTGCGGGCGATGACCGTGGCGCCGGCGCCGGCCGCCAGCAGGACGGCCGCGCCGCCCGCGATGTACGGGGTCGAGGAGCTGGAGCCGGTCTCGGCGAGGTCGCCGGAGGAGGCCTGGACCGGGTCGGTCCCGGTCTGCGGCTTCACGTCGACGACGTCGTCCGCGCCGCCGGTGCCACCCGTACCGCCCGTGCTGCCCGAACCGTCCGTGTCACCGGAGCCGTCGTCGCCGCCCGTCGAGCCGCCGTTGCCGGAGGTCCCGCCGTCCTCCGAACCGCCACTGCCCGAACCGCCGTTGCCGGAGGTCCCGCCGTCCTCCGAACCGCCGTTGCCCGAACCGCCGTTGCCCGAGCCCCCGTTCTCCGAACCGCCGTTGCCCGAGCCGCCGCCCTTGGGTGTCTCGCACGTCGCCTCGGCCAGCACGATCTCGCCCTCCACCTCGGCGACGTTCAGTTCCGCCGGGTTCACGGACACCGAGAGCCGCAGCGCCGTCGCCGCCGCCGTCCGCGTGGTGGTCTCGGTCTTGGACAGGTCGAGCGTCACGTCACCGACCGCCGGCACATGGATGTTCGTCGTGCCCGCCGAGGTGAGCCGGACCCGCTTGCCGAGCACCGTCACATGCCCCAGCACGTTCGACTCCGCGACCGGCTTCTTTCCGACCTCGCACAGCGCCTTCGAGGTGACCTTCTGGACCTCGATGAGCGAGAGACCCGGCAGCCCGGGCACATGAACCCTGGCCTTCGCCAGGTTGGTGTAGCCCTCCGCCTTGTGCTCGTCCACCGTGGCGTTCGCGGTGGCCACGTCGGCCTTCAGGACACGGATGGGCCGCCCCTTCTCGACACCGTCGAGCTCCACGCTGAGCGCGGTCTTCTCCGCGCTCGCCGGTGCGTGCACCTCGTTGAGCGTGGCCACGAGCGGCACCTGCACCGACTTGTTCAGGAGCGAGACGTCGAGCCCGGCTCGGAGCACGACCGCGCTCGCCTTTCCGTGTCCGCCCGGCGTGGCCGGGGTCGTCGCGGTCGCGGCCTGGGCGGGGACGGCGACCAGGAGAGCGACGGGAGCGGCGGCGACCGCCAGGGCAGCCAGACGGAAGGTGTTGCTGTTCAAGATGGTGGAACCCCCACAAGAGACATGGAGCCGCCGGCGCCGTCCAATGGGGGACATCGCGGGCACCGGTGGCCTCGACTCCGTGAATCTTTACGCACGGAGAGTGAACTGGCGGTTACCTTCCCTCAGTTCACCCCAAAGAGGGGTTTCCGTGCGCACATTCGATTCTCGCGGCACAGGAGTTCCTCGGAATCACCCGTTTCACCCACGCGCGGCCCGTGCCCCGCGCCTCACGTGCGGCGCACCGAAAGGTGGTTCAACGAAAGCCGCGGCATCGGGTCACCGCTGGTCAACACGGCGCCCGTTCGCGGGTCAACCGGGATCAGCCGGTCACCCTTCCATTGAGCACCACCCTGCGCGGGGACCCCAGCACCCGTACGTCCGCCCTGGGGTCCTCGTCGTACAGCACCAGGTCGGCGGGGGCGCCCTCCTCCAGCACCGGCCTGCCCAGCCACCGCCGCGCTCCCCAGGCCGTCGCGGAGAGCGCGTCGAGGGGCGGGATGCCGGCCTTCACCAGCTCGGCGACCTCGTCGGCGACCAGACCATGGGCCAGCGTGCCGCCCGCGTCCGTGCCGGCGAAGACCGGGATGCCCGCGTCGTAGGCCGCGCGCACGGTGTCGTAGCGGCGCGCGTGGAGCCGTCGCATATGGGACGACCAGCGGGGGTACCTCGTCTCACCCGCGTCCGCGAGGCCGGGGAAGGTGGCGATGTTGACCAGCGTCGGGACGATCGCCACGCCGCGCTCCGCGAAGAGCGGGATGGTGTCCTCGGTGAGCCCCGTCGCGTGCTCGATGCAGTCGATCCCGGCCTCCACCAGGTCGCGCAGGGCCGCCTCGGCGAAGCAGTGCGCGGTGACCCGGGCCCCCAGCCGGTGCGCCTCGGCGATCGCGGCCTCGACCTCACCCCTGGGCCAGCAGGCGGCCAGGTCCCCGGCGTCCCGGTCGATCCAGTCGCCCACCAGCTTCACCCAGCCGTCGCCGCGCCGCGCCTCCTGGGCGACGTATGCGACGAGGTCGCCGGGCTCGATCTCATGGGCATAGCCGCGGATGTAGCGGCGGGTCCTGGCGATGTGCCGGCCCGCCCTGATGATCTTCGGCAGGTCCTCGCGTGCGTCGGCCCACCGGGTGTCCGAGGGCGATCCGGCGTCCCGGATGAGGAGGGTGCCCGCCTCCCGGTCGGTGAGGGCCTGCTTCTCGCTGGTCGCCACGTCGACGGGCCCTTGGTGGCCGAGGCCGACATGGCAGTGGGCGTCGACGAGGCCGGGGAGCGCCCAGCCGGTGAGGGTCGTCGCGCCGTCGGCGCCGGGCGGCCGCTCGTAGGTGATCCGCCCGTCGACCGCCCAGAGTTCGTCCCTCACCTCGTCGGGCCCGACGAGCACCCGCCCCTTGATACGCAGCACCGGCGCCGCCTCGTGATCACTCATGGACAGCACTGTACGAGGCGGACCCGGCGGGGCCCCCGGGGCCGCTGGGTACCCTCGACGCAGGCGCTGACAGCGCACCGGCCGACCCGAAGAGAGCACCACCGTGACGCACCCGTTCCTCGATCTCGCCCCGCTCACCGCCGCGCGTTTCGCAGCCGTCGAGCGACGGGTGGCCGCCCTCCTCTCCACCGAGCAGGACGTCGTCATCATGCAGGGCGAGGCGCTGCTGCCGCTCGAAGGGTGCATCCGGGGCGGCGCCAGGCCCGGTTCCACCGCGCTGAACGTCGTCACCGGCCCCTACGGCCAGACCTTCGGCAACTGGCTGCGCGACTGCGGCGCCGAGGTCGTCGACCTCGCGGTCCCCTTCCACTCGGCGGTCACCGCCGAGCAGGTCGAGCGGGCGCTGTCCGAGCACCCGGAGATCGACTTCGTGTCCCTGGTGCACGCGGAGGCGGCCACCGGCAACACCAATCCGGTCGCCGAGATCGGCGAGGTGGTCCGGGCACACGGCGCGCTGTTCATGGTGGACGCCGTCGCCTCGGTGGGTGCCGAGCCGCTGCTCGTGGACGCCTGGGGGGTGGATCTGTGCGTCATCGGCGCGCAGAAGGCGATGGGCGGCCCGGCCGGGGTCTCCGCAGTGTCGGTGAGCGCGCGGGCGTGGGAGCGCATGGCGGCCAACCCGCGGGCCCCGCGTCAGTCGTACCTCTCGCTGCTGGACTGGAAGGCCCGCTGGATCGACGCGGGCCGCAAGGCCCTGCCGCACGCCCCGGCGCAGCTGGAGATGCTGGCGCTGGAGGCCTGCCTGGAGCGGATCGAGGCGGACGGCCTGGACACCGTCATGGCACGGCACGCGTCGGCCGCCGCGGCCACCCGGGCGGGCGCCGTCGCGCTCGGCGGCGGTCTGGAGCCGTACGTCCACGACGCCCGTGACGCGGCGCCGGTCGCGACGACGCTGCGCGCGCCCGCGGGCGTCGACGCGGCGGCTCTCGTCGAGCGCGCGCTCGCGGCCGACCCCTCGGTGCCGCTCATCGCGGGCGGCGGGGCGCTGTCCAAGGAGATGATCCGGGTCAACCACTACGGCGCGGACGCGACGCGGGACGTGGTGCTGTCGTCGCTGGCGGCCCTGGGGACCGCGCTGGAGGGCGCGGGCCTGGCCGCCGGTGTCGATGCTTCCCGCGAAGCCGTAGCGGAAACCTGGACGAACGACTGAATTATTAATTGCGCCCATTGATCGCCGATTCAACGGCATATGGTCGCGGATTCAATCGACACAAAAGGGGAGCTGCTTTATCGGGAGCAGCTCCCCACATTCTTCTTCCCCCGTTCTTCGAGCCTAAACGCTGCGGTTTTCACTCGATCGGCCCAAGGCGCCGAAACAGATATCAGGAGAGTTACAACGATGTGACCGACCCCACATCGGGTCCGTTATGGGCGGTAAATTCCGCACAAGACGGGCGAAATCTCCCCTGCAGCACGGCGAGTCCGCGCCCGCGTGATAACACAGCGAGCCCTTTCACCCAACCCCCTGCGGCGATGCAATTTTGATTTTTGCTGGGTAAATTCAATTCGCATGACCGCCGCACCAGCAGATTTTGCACGTGCCCGAAGCGAATTCCTCAGTATCGACACCCCGCGAGTGGAGGACGGAGCCGCGATCTGGCGCATAGCCCGCGACTCCGAGGTCCTGGACCTCAACTCCTCGTACAGCTACCTGCTGTGGTGCCGTGACTTCGCGGCGACCTCCGTGGTCGCCCGTGACGAGAACGGCGACCCGATCGCCTTCGTGACCGGCTACATCCGCCCCGACCGCCCCGAGACGCTCGTCGTCTGGCAGGTGGCCGTGGACCAGGCCCACCGTGGCAAGGGACTGGCGGCCACCCTGCTGGACGCCCTGACCGCCCGTGTCGCCTCCGACCAGGGTCTGGAATCGGTCGAGACGACGATCACCCCGGACAACACCGCCTCCGACCGGCTCTTCACCTCCTACGCGCAGCGGCACGACGTACCGCTGGAGCGCGAGGTGCTCTTCGACGGGTCGCTGTTCCCCGAGGGAACGCACCTGCCGGAGGTGCTGTACCGCATCGGCCCCTTCTAGGGCCCCCTCGCCCCTCCGCGCCCCGCCCGGGCGCGGCTCCCTGGGGCATGTCCGACCCTCCGCCCGTCATACCCCCCTCGAGCAGGAGATCCGCTGTGACCATCACCCCGCCCGCCCTGAGCGTCTTCGAGAGCCTTGAGTCGGAAGTACGGAGCTACTGCCGCGGTTGGCCCGCGGTCTTCGACCGCGCGCAGGGCGCCCGTATGACCGACGAGGACGGCCACTCGTACCTCGACTTCTTCGCCGGTGCCGGATCGCTCAACTACGGCCACAACAACCCGGTGCTGAAACGCGCGCTGATCGACTACATCGAGCGCGACGGCGTCACCCACGGCCTCGACATGGCCACGACGGCCAAACGGGCCTTCCTCGAAACCTTCGAGAACGTCATCCTGCGCCCCCGTGACCTGCCCTACAAGGTGATGTTCCCCGGCCCGACGGGCACCAACGCCGTCGAGTCGGCGCTGAAGCTCGCCCGCAAGGTCAAGGGGCGCGAGTCCGTCGTCTCCTTCACCAACGCCTTCCACGGCATGTCGCTCGGCTCGCTGGCCGTGACCGGCAACGCCTTCAAGCGGGCCGGGGCCGGCATCCCGCTGGTGCACGGCACCCCGATGCCGTTCGACAACTACTTCGACGGCACGGTCCCGGACTTCCTCTGGTTCGAGCGGCTCCTGGAGGACCAGGGCTCCGGGCTGAACAAGCCCGCCGCCGTGATCGTGGAGACCGTGCAGGGCGAGGGCGGCATCAACGTCGCCCGCGCCGAGTGGCTCCGGGCGCTCCAGGACCTGTGCCACCGCCAGGACATGCTCCTGATCGTCGACGACATCCAGATGGGCTGTGGCCGGACCGGCGGCTTCTTCTCCTTCGAGGAGGCCGGCATCGTCCCGGACATCGTCACCCTGTCGAAGTCGATCAGCGGCTACGGCCTGCCGATGTCGCTCTGCCTCTTCAAGGGTGAGCTGGACATCTGGGAGCCCGGCGAGCACAACGGCACCTTCCGGGGCAACAACCCGGCCTTCGTCACCGCCGCCGCCGCGCTGGACGCCTACTGGGCCGACGGCCAGATGGAGAAGCAGACACTGGCCCGCGGCGAGCAGGTGGAGAAGACCCTGCTGGCGATCTGCGGCGAGGAGCCGACCGCGCACTTCCGCGGCCGGGGCCTGGTCTGGGGGCTGGAGTTCACCGACCCGGCGCGCGCGTCCGCCGTCTGCAAGCGCGCCTTCGAACTGGGGTTGCTGCTGGAGACCTCCGGCCCGCAGTCCGAGGTGGTGAAGCTGCTGCCGTCGCTGACCATCACCCCCGATGAGCTGGACGAGGGCCTGCGCACGCTGGCCCGGTCCGTCCGTGAGACCGCCTGACCGGGCAGCGCCCCGGAACAGGCACAACTGAGCAGGACAGAAGAGAAAGGCACCATCCCACCGTGATCGTCCGATCTTTCAGTGACATCGAGAACACCGACCGGCACATCAGGTCCGCTTCAGGCACCTGGGAGAGCAAGCGCATCGTGCTCGCCAAGGAGAAGGTGGGCTTCTCGCTCCACGAGACCGTGCTGTACGCGGGCACGGAGACGTCGATGTGGTACGCGAACCACATCGAGGCCGTTCTGTGCACCGAGGGCGAGGCCGAGCTCACCAACGACGAGACCGGCGAGAAGCACTGGATCTCCCCCGGGACGATGTACCTGCTGAACGGACATGAGCACCACACGCTGCGGCCGAAGACCGACTTCCGCTGCGTGTGCGTCTTCAATCCCCCCGTCACCGGACGGGAGGACCATGACGAGAACGGTGTCTACCCGCTGCTGACAGAGGAGGGCTGAACCATGACCACCGAAGTACGCACCGACCTGTACCCCTCGCGCGGCGCCGCCGAGATGACCACTCCCCGCCAGGACCCGGTCATCTGGTCCGCGCCGGGCACGCCCGGGCCGGTCACCGCCAAGGATCTCCAGAGCTTCGAGGAGAACGGCTTCCTCACCGTCGACCAGCTCGTCACGCCGGACGAGGTGGCCGTCTACCGGGCGGAGCTGGACCGGCTCGTCGCCGACCCCGGCGTCCGTGCCGACGAGCGCTCGATCATCGAGCCCCAGTCCCAGAGCGTGCGGTCCGTCTTCGAGGTCCACAGGATCAGCGAGGTCTTCGCGAACCTGGTCCGTGACGAGCGTGTGGTGGGCCGGGCCCGCCAGATCCTGGGCTCGGACGTCTACGTCCACCAGTCCCGGATCAATGTGAAGCCCGGCTTCGGCGCCTCGGGCTTCTACTGGCACTCGGACTTCGAGACCTGGCACGCCGAGGACGGTCTGCCGAACATGCGGACCGTGTCCGTCTCGATCGCGCTGACCGAGAACTTCGACACCAACGGCGGGCTGATGATCATGCCCGGCTCGCACAAGTCGTTCCTCGGCTGCGCGGGCGAGACGCCGAAGGACAACTACAAGAAGTCCCTGCAGATGCAGGACGCCGGCACCCCGTCCGACGAGGCGCTGACGAAGATGGCCGACCGGCACGGCATCAAGCTCTTCACGGGTGCGGCCGGTTCGGCGACCTGGTTCGACTGCAACGCGATGCACGGCTCGGGGGACAACATCACCCCGTACGCCCGCAGCAACGTCTTCATCGTGTTCAACAGCGTGGAGAACACCGCGCAGGAGCCGTTCGCGGCTCCGATCCGCAGGCCCGAGTTCATCGGCGCCCGCGACTTCACCCCGGTGAAGTAGGAGCACACGACGGCCGGAAGGGGCGGGACGCGTCAGGCGTCCCGCCCCTTCCGCGCGCCCGCCGGACCGGCGCGCGGAGTCCGGCCGCCCGCCTCGGCCGAGGTGCTGGACACAGCCGGCGTCACGGGCCGGTGACCACCGCGCCGCGCCGCCCCGCGACCGCGGCTCCGCGGGGCGGTCCGGCCTGATCCGGACGTAGGACCCTAGGGGCGCAGGACGATCTTTCCGACATGGGCCCTGCGGGCCAGCTCCTCCTGCGCCTCGGCGGCCCGGTCCAGTGGGTACGCCGCCGCGACGACGGGCTGGATCTCACCTCGGCGGGCCAGGTCCATGAGCAGGGCGAAGTGCGTCGGCGTGTGCATCGCCGAGCCGATCACCTGAGCGTTGTGCAGGTAGAGACGGCGCACGTCGAACGCCACGTCGTATCCGCCGAGCGCGCCGGCGACGACCCACCGGCCGCCTTCGCGCAGCAGGGGCAGCCCGTCGCCCACCAGCTCTCCGGCCACGACGTCGAGAGCGACGTCGATGCCGTCCGGGGCGGCGGCGCGGAGCTGCCCGGCGATGTCACGTGCGCGGTCGAGGACCTCGTGCGCGCCCGCCTCGCGCACCGCGTCGGTCTTGGATCCGCTGCTGATGGCGAGCACGCGCGCTCCTCGCGCGCGGGCGATCTGGATCAGCGCGATCCCGACGCCGCCGGACGCCCCGGAGACCAGGACGGTCTCCCCCTCCCGCAGCCGGCCCCGCTCGATCATGCCCAGCGCCGTGCCGTAGGCGGTCGGCAGTGTCGCCAGCTGGTCGTCCGTGAGCGGGGAGTCCGTCACGTCGTGCACCCGCGCCGCCGGCGCTGTCACGTACTCGGCGTAACCGCCGTCGCGTTCGCTCCCCATCAGGCCCACCGGGTTCGCGTCCGGGCCCTCGGTGTCGTAGATCGCCGGGTCGACGACCACCCGGCGACCGGCGAGGCCACCGTCCACGTCCGGGCCGACGGCCACGACCCGGCCCGCCACATCCGCTCCCTGGATGCGCGGGAAGCCGATCGGGCCCCGCCAGCCCGAGAGCGCCTTCGGGTCATCCGGGCGGCCGTAGGCGCCCTCCCGGGTCCACAGGTCGGTGTTGTTCAGGGCCACCGCGGCGACCCTGACCAGCACCTCTCCCGCCTGCGGTGCCGGCACCGCCACCTCCGCCCGCTCCAGGACCTCCGGCCCTCCGTGCCCTGCGATCCGCACGGCGCGCATGGTCTCGGGGGTATCCATCACTCGGCCTCCTCACAGGTATACTGATCTGTAAACATCTTCCACGGTACACCGATCGGTGAAGAGGCTCGCCATGCAGGGGACACGGCCCATGACTCCGGCCGGCCGGCGCATCGTCGCGGCTGCCGAGGAGCTGTTCTACAGCCGTGGGATCACGGCGGTCGGTGTGGATCTGATCGCCGAGCGCTCAGGGGTGACGAAGCGGACCCTGTACAACCGGTTCGGCTCCAAGGACCAGCTCGTCGCGGCCTACCTGGAGGAGCGCGACCAGCGCTGGCGGTCGCTGGTCCGCGCCGCCGTCGACGCCTGCGACAGCCCGGTCGCGGCCGTCACCGCGCCCTTCGACGCGCTGCGGACCTGGAGCGTGACCAGCACCCGCGGATGCGCGTTCATCAACGCCCTGGCCGAGCTCCCGGACCCCGCGCATCCCGCGTACGCGATCGCCGCGGGCCAGAAGCTCTGGCTGCTGGGCCTGTTCGAGGAACTCGCCGCCGCGGCGGGCTGTGCGCACCCCGACGTCCTCGCCGCGCAACTCCTCGTGCTGCACGAGGGCGCTCTCGCCACGCAGCCGCTCCCGGTGGACACCCTCCCGGAGAGCACCGCCCTGGCACGAGCCCTGGTCCGGGCCGCCGTCCGGTCCCGGCACGAGGCCTGAAACTGCTGGACCTGAAGCCCGGTCAGCGGCAACAGTGGCGCCCATGACTTCGCTCGTACAGCACATCACCGTCGACTGCGCCGACGCCTACAAGCTCGCCTGCTTCTGGGCCGAGGTGCTCGGCTCATCCGTCTCCGACGACGACGCGCCCGGCGACCCCGAGGCCCTCGTCGAGTCGCCCCGGGGCACGCTGCTCTTCGTCACGGTGCCCGAGTCCAAGAGCGTCAAGAACCGGATACACCTCGACCTGCGCCCCGAGGAGCACACCCGCGACGAGGAGGTCGAGCGGCTGCTGGCCCTGGGCGCCACGCTGGTCGCCGACCACCGCAGGCCGGACGGCCGGGGCTGGGCGACGCTGGCCGACCCCGAGGGCAACGAGTTCTGCGTGGAGTGCGGTGCGCGCGAACGGGCCGCGCTGACCGGTACCCGGCTGCCCGTCACCGCCGACGATGTCACGCTGGCGGTCCGGCTCGCGGTCGACACCCTCGCGACGTCCCCGGCCGACGACTGGCACGTCCCGGCGGGGTCGCTGGACTGGGACTGCTGGGAGACGGTGGAGCACCTGAGCGACGACCTCTTCGCGTACGCCGTCCAGCTCGGCCCGCGCAGGCCCCCGCAGGACGGCGTGGTGCCGTTCCGGTACGCGCCCGACCGCGAGGGCGGCCCCGGGAACTCGGTCTTCGCGGACCCGGAGGCGGGCGTCCCCGGCCTGCTCCAGACGCTGGAGGCGAGCGGAGCGCTCCTGACGGCGATGGTGCGTACGACCCCCTCCGACGTCCGCTCCCACCACGTGTTCGGGCTCTCCGACCCGGAGGGCTTCGCCGCGATGGGCATCGTGGAGACCCTGGTGCACACCCACGACGTCGCCGCCGGGCTGTCGCTCGGCTGGGCCCCGCCCCGGGACCTCTGCGACCGGGTGCTGGCCCGGCTCTTTCCCGACGCCCCGGACGACGAGGACCGGTGGACCGTACTGCTCTGGTCCACCGGCCGGGCCGATCTGCCGGGGCGCGACCGTGTCACCTCGTGGAGGTGGCACGGCGCGCCCCTGTAGCGGCTAC
Organism: Streptomyces sp. NPDC002125; assembly: GCF_053593715.1. Taxonomy (NCBI): domain Bacteria; kingdom Bacillati; phylum Actinomycetota; class Actinomycetes; order Kitasatosporales; family Streptomycetaceae; genus Streptomyces; species Streptomyces sp. NPDC002125. The sequence continues at coordinate 52,610 of NZ_JBSFDD010000021.1, forward strand.
CTGTGCGAGAACCAGGCGGCGGCCGGGAGCAGCTTGCCGTTGTAGTCGAACACCGCCTGGTTCTCCCAGGCGTTGCCCGACGACGGGTCCGCCGGGTCCCAGCCGCTGCCGGTCACGGCCGTCCAGGAGGGCTCCCAGTAGACGGCGCCGAGGCCCCGGCCGCCCGGGACGGCCTCGACGACGTTCATGACGTCGCGGAGGTTCGCCGCCTGGCCGGCCGGGGTGGCCGGGTAACCGGCGACCAGCTGGCTCGTGGTGGCGACGTTGTTCTCCAGTCCGTCGTCGTTGGCGAGCGTGTGGGCGTAGGCGGTCTCGGCGACCATCACCGGCTTGCCGTAGCGGGAGGCGGCGTCGTCGAGGTTGGTCTGGAGCTCGGACAGCGAGCCGTGCCAGTAGCCGTAGTAGGAGAGGGCGATGACGTCGAAGGAGACGCCCTGTGACACGGCGTTGTCGAACCACCAGCGGGTGCCCGCGTTGTCGCCGCCCTCGGCGAGGTGCAGCGCCACCTTCGTGCTGGAGGAGACGGCCTTCGCGGCGTTCGCTCCGGAGGTGATCAGGCCCGCCAGCTGGGACCAGTTGCTGGTCGAGCCCTCCGGCCAGAGCATCCCGCCGTTGATCTCGTTGCCGATCTGCACCATGTCGGCCGTGGTGCCCTGGGCCTTGAGCGCGTTCAGCACGTCGTAGGTGTGGTTGTAGACGTCGGTGCGCAGCTGGCTGTAGCCGTGTCCGGCCCAGGCGGCGGGCTTGTTCTGCTTGCCGGGGTCGGCCCAGGCGTCGGAGTAGTGGAAGTCGATGAGGATCTTCATCCCGAGGGCCTTGGCGCGCTTGGCCATGGCGAGGACACGGGCCTTGTTGTTGTAGCCGTCGGCCGGGTTCACCCACACCTTGAGGCGTACGTAGTTCATCCCGGAGCTCTTGAGGATGCTCATCGCGTCCCCGGCGGTACCGCTCGCGTTGCTGTACGTCGCACCGTACGCCTCGTTCTTCGGGAGCGTGGAGAGGTCACCGCCCTTGACGGTCAGGCCGGTGCTCCCCGCGGCGAAGGTGATGTCGTCGAAGTTGGCCCACTCCCCCGCGTGCGCGTCTGAGTTGAGGCTGATGGTGCAGGCCCCGCCGGTCACCTTGACGGAGGTGACGAGCCGGATCCAGGCGCCGTTCGCGGTCGGCGGCAGGTCGGTGCGCTGCTCGGCGCCGCCGCAGTCGCGCAGGGCGATGTAGGCGGAGTTCTGGCCGCCGCCGGAGCGGACCCAGGCGCTGAGGGTGTACGTGCCGTCGGTGAGGCCGCTCAGGTACTGGTAGGTCTCGACCTTGTACGCCGAGGCCGACCAGTGGCTGAGCCGGGTGCTGCCCCCGTGGCCCCCCGCCTCGGTGAAGGAGGCGGCGTTCTGCCCCCCGGCCGAGTACGTCGACCAGCCGGTCGCGCCGGACTCGAAGCCGGTGTTGACGGGGGCGGTGGCCGCGTGTGCGGCCTGGGCGGGGAGCGCGGCGAACACGAGGCCGCAGAGCGCGGCCACCGCCCCGGCCGCCTTCGCGCGGGTGTGCGTCGTTCCGTACATCGTCGATGTCCCTTCGACAGTTGTGCGGGTGAACGTGCGGGCGCCTCAGCCGTCGAGCCGTACGACGCGGACCGCCCCCGCCGGAACGGCGAGCTTGTCCACGGCGGGCTCGCCGGTGAGGAGTTCGGTGCCGGGGGCGTCCAGGGCCACCCCTGCGTCGGCGTCGGTGTGGTTGATCACGAAGAGGTAGCTGCCGGTCTCCCCGGTGCGGCGCACGACCTCGACGTCGTACGGGAGGTCGGCGCGGGGCGCGATGCCCGCGTCCGCTGCGGCGCGGTCCAGGACGGCGTCCAGGGCGGGGCCGGAGAGCCGGGTGGAGACGTACCAGGCGGTGCCGTCGCCGAGCCGGTTGCGGGTGACGGCGGGGCGGCCCGCCGGGATGCCGTCGGCGTACGACCAGACGGTCTCCGCGCCGCGCGGGATCACCACCTCCGACCAGAGGTCGCCGGTCAGGTCCGGGCCCTCGGGTGCGCCCTCGGGGGTGATCAGGCGTACGGTGCCGCCCTCGCCCAGGGGGGAGAACTCCTCGACCGTCACGCCGAGCGCGTCCCGGAGCGCGCCGGGGTACGCCCCGGGGTGCACGGCGTCGTCGGTGTCGACGATGCCCGAGAAGTACGAGACGACGAGAGTGCCGCCGTTCTCGACGTAACGGCGCAGGTTGCGGCCGCTCGCCTCGGTGGCGAGGTAGAGCGCGGGGACGACGACCAGCGGGTAGCCGGAGAGGTCGGCGTCCGGGTGGGCGAAGTCGACGGTGAGGTGGCGGTCGTAGAGCGAGGCGTAGAACGTGTCGGCGCGCTCGCGGGCGTCGTGCTCCTCGCTCGGGCGCCACTCCAGGCGCTGCGCCCACCAGGACTCCCAGTCCCAGAGCATCGCCACGTCGGCGACGGTCCTGGTGCCCCGGATGCCTTCGAGGAGGCCGAGACCGGCGCCGAGCGCGCTGACCTCACGCCAGATCCGGGAGTCGGTGCCGGCGTGCGGGACCATCGCGGAGTGGAATTTCTCGGCACCGCGACGCGACTGCCGCCACTGGAAGAACATCGCTCCCTCGGAACCCCTGGCCACATGGGCCAGGCTGTTGCGGGCCATCTCACCCGGGCGCTTGGCGGGGTTGCGCGGCTGCCAGTTGACGCCGCTGGTGGAGTGTTCGAGCAGCAGCCAGGGCGCCCCGCCCGCGACCGAGCGGGTGAGGTCGGCGGCCATCGCGAGGTTGACGTGGGTGCGGCGGCCGTCGGTGATCAGGTAGTGGTCGTTGGTGACGAGGTCGACCTCGCGGCCCCAGGCCCAGTAGTCGACGGACTCGCACTGGCTGAGCGCGGTCATGAAGTTGGTGGTGACGGGGATGCCGGGGGCGAGGCGGTGCAGGATGTCGCGTTCGGCGGTGAAGTTCTCCCGCATGGTGGCGTCGGCGAAGCGGGCGTAGTCCAGCTGCTGGGCGGGGTTGCCGACGGTCGGGGTGGTGCGGGGCGGGTCGATGTCGTCCAGGCTGCGGTAGCGCTGGCCCCAGAAGGCGGTGCCCCAGGCCTCGTTGACCGCTTCGACGGTGCCGTGCCGGGCCGCGAGCCAGCGGCGGAAGTGGGCGCCGCAGCCGTCGCAGTAGCAGGCGCTGACGGGGACGCCGTACTCGTTGTGGACGTGCCACAGCGCGAGGGCGGGGTGCTTCGCGTACCGGCGGGCGAGCTGCTCGGTGATGTTCGCCGCCGCCGCGCGGTACGGGGCGGAGCTGTGGCAGATCGCGCCGCGTGATCCGAAGGCGTAGCGGACGCCGTCGCGGCTGACCGGCAGGGCTTCGGGGTGGGCGCGGTAGAACCAGGCGGGCGGGGCGACGGTGGGGGTCCCGAGGTCGGCGCGGATGCCGTTGACGTGCAGCAGGTCCAGGATGCGGTCGAGCCAGCCGAAGTCGTAGGTGCCCGGCTCGGGCTCCAGGAGCGCCCAGGAGAAGATCCCGACGCTGACCATGGTCACGCCGGCCTCCCGCATCAGGCGGACGTCCTCGTGCCAGACCTCCTCGGGCCACTGCTCAGGGTTGTAGTCGCCGCCGAAGGCCAGCTTCCGCAGGCCGACCGGATAGACAGCGGATTCTGAGTGCGGCATGGACAGCTCCTGGCTCTTTGGGACAACTTCTGGGAACGTGCACACACACTCTCGGCGGCGCAGGGCCAACATAACCGCACAGCAACAACCATTGACAAGTGTCGGTTTGGTTTCTCTACTGTGAACGCTCACAGCGCTTCTCGGCCAAGCCCGCCGATGCGCTCGCCGGTCTCGTCAGGGGAGAAACCATGAAATACCGCACCGTCGCGGTGACCACCGCCGCCGCTCTCGCCGCCACCGCCCTGCTCTCGGGCTGCGGCTCGGACGACGGCGGCGACGAGCCGGCCGCGTCCGGGCCCGCCTCGCTCACGTACTGGGCGTGGGCGCCCGGCCTGGACAAGGTCGCGGACATCTGGAACAAGGGTCCGGGCAAGGAGCAGGGCATCACCGTCACGGTGAAGAAGCAGGCGTCGGGCGACGACCTGGTCACCAAGATCATCACGGCGGCGAAGGCCCACAAGGCCCCGGACCTGGTCCAGGCCGAGTACCAGGCGCTCCCCACGCTGGTCTCCAACGACGTCCTGGCCGACATATCGAAGGAGGCGGGCGACGCCAAGGGCGAGTTCGCCGACGGGATCTGGCAGCAGGCCACGCTCGGCTCGGACGCCCTGTACGCCCTGCCGCAGGACTCGGGTCCGCTGATGTTCTACTACCGCCAGGACCTCTTCGAGCAGTACGGCCTGAAGGTGCCCACCACCTGGGACGAGTTCGCCGAGACCGCCCGCGCGCTGAAGAAGAAGGCGCCGGACAAGGACCTCACCACCTTCTCCTCCAACGACTCGGGTCTCTTCGCGGGCCTCGCCCAGCAGGCGGGCGCGAAGTGGTGGACGACGGGCGGCGACAAGTGGAAGGTCGCGATCGACGACCCGGCCACGCAGAAGGTCGCGGACTTCTGGGGCGGCCTGGTGAAGGAGGGCGCCATCGACAACCAGCCGATGTACACCCCGGCCTGGAACAAGGCACTCAACACCGGCAAGCAGGCCGCCTGGGTCAGCGCGGTCTGGGCCCCGGGCACGCTGACCACCGCGGCGCCCGACACCAAGGGCAAGTGGGCGATGGCCCCGCTCCCCCAGTGGACCGCGGGTGAGAACATCACCGGCAGCTGGGGCGGCTCCTCCACCGCCGTCACCAACGACTCCAAGCACAAGGGTGCCGCCGCCACCTTCGCGAAGTGGCTGAACACGGACCCGACGGCCCTCGCCGCGCTGGTGAAGGAGAGCGGCATCTACCCCGCCGCGACCTCCGCCCAGACCGGTGGCGCGCTCGCGAAGGCCCCGGACTACTTCTCCAACCAGCCCGCCTTCTACACCGAGGCCGCCAAGATCGCCCAGGGCACCGCGCCCGCCGCCTGGGGCCCCAACGTCAACGTCGCCTACAGCGCCTTCAAGGACGGCTTCGCCGAGGCCGCCAAGAACAGGTCCGACTTCGGCGCCGCGCTGACCGCGATGCAGGACGCCACCGTCGCGGACCTGAAGAAGCAGGGCTTCGGAGTCTCCGAGTGACACGCACGCCCCGCGGGAAGGCGTACGGGGTCAGGAGCGCCCCGTACGTCTTCCTGGTTCCCGCCACCGTCCTGTTCCTGCTCTTCTTCGCCCTGCCCATCGGCTACGCCGTGTACCTCAGCTTCCGCAGGACCGAGGTCAAGGGCCTCGGACTCGGCAAGGGTGCCCGGGACGAGATCTGGGCCGGCCTGTCCAACTACACCGACGCGCTCACCGACACGGAGCTGCTCGGCGGAGCGCTGCGCATCCTCGGCTACGGCGCGATCGTCGTCCCGGCCATGCTCGGCCTCGCCCTGCTCTTCGCGCTGCTGCTGGACAACGAGCGGCTGCGGCTGCGCGGCTTCAGCCGGCTGGCGATCTTCCTGCCGTACGCGATCCCGGGCGTCATCGCCGCGCTGATGTGGGGCTTCCTGTATCTGCCGGACGTCAGCCCCTTCCTGTACGTGCTCGACGCGGTGGGGCTCCCGCAGCCCGATCTGCTGGACGGCGGGCCGCTGTACCTCTCGCTGGCCAACATCGCGGTGTGGGGCGGCACCGGCTTCAACATGATCGTGATCTACACCTCGCTGCGGGCCATCCCCGCCGAGATCTTCGAGGCCGCGCGGATCGACGGCTGCTCGCAGCTCCAGATCGCACTGCGCATCAAGATCCCGATGGTGGCGCCCTCGCTGATCCTGACCTTCTTCTTCTCGATCATCGCGACGCTCCAGGTCTTCAGCGAGCCGACGACGCTCAAGCCGCTCACCAACTCCCTCTCCACCACCTGGAGTCCGCTGATGAAGGTCTACCAGGACGCCTTCGTCAACAACGACATCCACGCGGCGGCGGCCCAGGCGGTCATCATCGCCCTGGCCACCCTCGCCCTGTCCTTCGGCTTCCTCAGGGCGGCCAACTCCCGTACGAAGCAGGGAGACTCCCGATGAGCACCCAGTCCCTCGCCACCACCGGCCGCCGACGCTTCCCGCTCGTTCCGACCGCCGCGCTGCTCCTGGGCGCCGTGTACTGCCTGCTGCCCGTCGCCTGGGTCCTGGTCGCTTCGACCAAGTCCGGCAGCGAGCTGTTCTCCACCTTCACCTTCCTGCCGGGCTCCGGCTTCACCGACAACGTCGCCGACCTCACGGAGTACCGCGACGGGGTGTACTGGAAGTGGATGGCCAACTCGGCCTTCTACGCGGGGGCGGGCGCCCTGCTCTCCACCGCGGTGTCGGCGGTCTCGGGGTACGCGCTTGCCGTGTACCGCTTCCGGGGCAAGGAGACGGTCTTCAACATCCTGCTCGCCGGGGTGCTGATGCCCCCGGTGATCCTCGCCGTGCCGCAGTACCTGCTGCTCGCCGAGGCGGACATGACCGACTCCTACCTCTCGGTGCTGCTGCCGCTGATCCTCTCCCCGTACGGCGTCTACCTCGCCCGGATCTACGCGGCCGCGGCCGTGCCGGCCGATGTGATCGAGGCCGGGCGGATGGACGGCGGCGGCGAGTGGCGGATCTTCCGGACGATCGCACTGCCGATGATGGTGCCGGGGCTGGTGACGGTGTTCCTGTTCCAGTTCGTGGCGGTCTGGAACAACTTCCTGCTGCCCTACATCATGCTCGGCGACGACGAGAAGTTCCCGGTCACCCTGGGGCTCTACACGCTCCTTCAGCAGGGATCGAACACTCCGGCGCTCTACACGCTGGTGATCACCGGAGCGCTGCTGGCGATCATCCCGCTGATCGCCCTGTTCCTCGTGATCCAGCGGTTCTGGAGCCTCGACCTGCTGTCCGGCGCCGTAAAGTCCTGACTGCTCCTCAACAGGGCACCCCTTCATGAAAGATCGAGCACCATGAGCCGCACAGAACAGAACGGCGCGGGACGCCGCAGGCCGCCGACGATCCACGACGTCGCACGGGAGGCGGGTGTCTCCCGGGGCACGGTCTCGCGGGTGCTCAACGGCGGCCACAACGTCAGCCCGGCCTCGCTCGACGCGGTCCAGTCCGCCATCCGCAGGACCGGCTACACCGTGAACCGGCACGCCCGGTCCCTGATCACCGGGCGCTCCGACTCGGTGGCGTTCCTGCTGACCGAGCCGCAGGAGCGCTTCTTCGAGGACCCGAACTTCAACGTGCTGCTGCGCGGCTGCACCACCGCGCTCGCCGCGCACGACATCCCGCTGCTGCTGATGATCGCGGGCACGGAGGCGGAGCGCCGCCGCAACATGCGGTACATCGCCGGGCATGTGGACGGGGTGCTGCTGGTCTCCAGCCACTCCGGGGACCCGGTCGCGGCCCAGCTGCACGAGGCCGGCGTACCGCTGGTTGCCTGCGGCAAGCCGCTCGGGCAGGGGTCCAGGGTCAGCTATGTGGCGGCGGACGACCGCAACGGCGCGCGGGACATGGTGCGCTTCCTGTACGAGTCGGGGCGGCGCAGGATCGCCACGGTCACCGGTCCGCTGGACACCCCCGGCGGTGTGGACCGGCTGGCGGGCTATCGCGAGACGCTCACCGAGTGCGGCCTGCCCGTCGACGAGTCGCTGATCGTGCCGGGCGACTACAGCCGGGCGGGCGGTGAGGCCGCGGCCTCGCTGCTGCTGGAGCGGGCACCCGACGTGGACGCGGTGTTCGTGGCGTCCGACCTGATGGCGCAGGGCGTGCTGAGCACGCTGGAGCGGGCGGGCCGCCGGGTGCCCCACGACATCGCGGTCGGCGGCTTCGACGACTCGCCCGCGGCGCTCGCGGCACGCCCCGAGCTGACGACGGTCCGTCAGCCCTGGGACCGGATCAGCGCGGAGATGGTACGGGTGCTGCTGGCGCAGATCGGCGGGGAGGACCCGGCCGCGGTGATACTCCCCACGGAACTGGTGCGCCGGAGGTCGGCGTAGCCGACGGGCCCGGATCGGCCCCGCCGGGGGGCGGCAAGGAGGCACACCCCGCCCACCCCGCTGAGCCCCGGCCGGCTCGTCGGCCGGGGCTCAGCCGACCCTCCGGGCCAGCACCTGTCCCGGCCAGGTCCCGTTCAGGAAGCTGTCCGTGGGCGCGAAGCCGTTGCGCTCGTAGTACGCGACGAGCTCGCCCCCGCCCCCCGCCCAGCAGTCGACCCGCAGCAGACCGACGCCCGCCCGCCGGGTCTCCTCCACGGCGTGGGCCAGCAGAGCCGCCCCGATGCCGCGGCCCGCGTGCCGGCGGTCGGAGATCAGCAGCCGCACATACCGCTCCGGCTCCCCGGCCGCCGCGATCGGCATCTGCGGACTGGGCCCGGTGTCGAGCACCACCGCCCCGGCGGGCACCCCGTCCAGCTCCGCGATGTACGGCGAGTTCACCGTGGTGTACCGCTCGACGCGTGCGGCGCCGCCGGAGGTCTTCGAGTACGGAGTGGTGCCCCACTGCTGGGTGTTGCCACGGGCGTTCATCCAGACGACCGCCGCGTCGAGCATGCCGAGGATGGCCGGCGCGTCGGCCGGACGGCCCGGCCGGATGCGTATGTTCCCGTTCGTCTCGTCGTCGCTCACGACGGCAGTCTGCCACGGGGCGACGACCGGACGCCGTCCTCGGACATCAGGACGCCGTACCTCAGGACGCCAGGGCCGGATAGTCGGTGTAACCCTTCGCGTCGCCGCCGAAGAAGGTCGACGGGTCCGGGGTGTTGAAGGGCCCTCCGGCCTTCAGCCGGGCCGGCAGGTCCGGGTTGGCGAGAAACAGGGCGCCGTAGGAGATCATGTCGGCCGTCCCGTCGTCGATCACCGTGTGGTGCTCGGGTCCTGTAGGCCCGTCGGAGAACACGTTGATGACGAGGGTTCCGGTGAACACCTTGCGCAGCGCGAGCGTCAGTTCGCGGCCGTCGGCCTGCTCCAGCACGTGCAGATAGGCCAGCCCGAGCGGCTCCAGCTCGGCGGCGAGCGCGAGGTAGACGGCGTCCGGCTCGGGCTCCTCGATGCCGTTGTACGGGTTTCCGGGCGAGATCCGCAGCCCGGTCCGCTCGGCTCCGATCTCGGCGACGACCGCCTTGACCACCTCGACGGCGAACCGGATGCGGGCCGTGTCGGAGCCTCCCCACTCGTCGGTGCGCAGATTGGTGTTGGGGGCCAGGAACTGCTGGATCAGATAGCCGTTGGCGCCGTGCAGCTCGACGCCGTCGAAGCCCGCTTCCACCGCGTTGCGGGAGGCCGTGGCGAAGTCCTGGACGGTCGCACGGATCTCGGCGTCGGTCAGCTCGCGCGGCTCCACGAAGTCCTTCGGGCCCACGTGGGTGTAGACCTGTCCGGGCGCCGTGACCGGGGAGGCGCCCACGGGGGTCAGCCCGTCCGGCAGCAGCACGGGGTGGCCGATCCGGCCCGCGTGCATGATCTGGGCGAAGATCCGGCCGCCGGCCGCGTGCACGGAGTCGGTGACCTTGCGCCAGGAGGCGATCTGCTCGGCGCTGTGCAGGCCGGGGGTGGAGGGGTAGCCCTGGCCGACCACCGAGGGCTGGATCCCCTCGGTGATGATCAGCCCGGCCGAGGCCCGTTGGGTGTAGTACTCCACGGTGAGGTCGGTCGCCGTGCCTCCTTCACCGGCCCGGCTGCGGGTCATGGGCGCGAGGGCGATGCGGTTGGAGAGCTGCGTGCCGGAGAGATCGATGGGGTCGAACACGGTGCTCAAGGGAGCCTCCAGGGCTTTACATGGTCGGCCAAGTAATCTTGCGGCTGCCACTGTAACCGATTAATTGGCCGACCAAGGTAAAGTTCATGAGGACGTCATGAACCCGGCCGCGGTCCGGCGGCGACACCGTCCCGAGGAGTCCCGATGCAGGCCGACAGCACCACCCCCGCCGACGCGGCACACCCCGAGGGCGGCGCTTCCGTCGGCCCCGTGTGCTCCGGCGGCCCGCCGGGCGCGGCCCTCGGCGGTCCCGTCAGCCTCGCCGTCTCCCGGCTGGCCAGGCTGCACAGGATCGCGGCGGGGAGACTGCTCAAGGGGGTGGGGCTCTACCCCGGCCAGGAGTTCCTGCTCATGCACCTGTGGGACACCGGGGCGGTCCGCCAGGCCGAGCTGATCAAGGCGATGGACCTGGACCCCTCCACCGTCACCAAGATGCTCCAGCGCCTCGAACAGACCGGGCATGTCCGCCGCCGCCCCGACCCGGACGACCGGCGGGCCGTGCTGGTCGAGGCGACGGAGAAGAGCTGCGCCCTGCGCACCGGGGTCCGCGACGCCTGGGCGGGCCTGGAGGAGCACACCCTCGCCGGGCTCGGGCCCGGTGAGCGCGCGGAGCTGGCCCGGCTGCTGGCCAAGGTGGAGGAGAACCTCTGCCGGGAGGCCGGGGACTGCCCCGAGCGGTAGCCCGGGCGTCCGGCTCAGCCGGACAGCACGTCCAGGGCGCGGTCGACGTCGGCCACGGTGTTGTACAGGTGGAAGGCGGCCCTCAGGTTTCCCGCCCGGGCGGAGACCATCACCCCGGCCTCGGCCAGATCCGGTTCCCGGCCGCCCAGTCCGGGCACCGCGACGACCGCGGAGGCGCCGGGCACGGCCGGGTGGCCGATCGACTCCAGCCCCTCCCGGAAGCGGGCGGCGAGCCCGGTGGCATGGGCGTGCACGGCCTCGATCCCGACCTCCGCCAGTAGCTCCAGGGACTGCTCGGCCGCGTGATAGGCGAGGAAGGCGACCGGCTCGTCGAAGCGCCGGGCCTCGGCGGCGAGCTTCTCGACGGGACCGTACGTACTGTTCGAGCGGTCCTCGGCCGCGACCCAGCTCGCGTACAGCGCCGGCAGGGACGACTGCGCCTCCTCGGTCACGGTCAGGAACGACGTACCGCGCGGGCTCAGCAGGTACTTGTAGCCACCGGTGACGGTGTAGTCGAACGCCCCGGCGTCCAGCGGCAGCCATCCGGCCGACTGGCTGGCGTCGAGCATCGTGCGCGCCCCGTGCGCCGCCGCGGCCTCGCGCACGGCGTCCAGGTCGGCGATCCTGCCGTCGGAGGACTGGACGGCGGAGAAGGCGACGAGCGCGGTCCCGGGCCGGACCGCCTCGGCCAGTCCGGTCAGCGGTACGTAGCGCATCCTCAGGTCGCCGCGTACGGCGAAGGGACTGACGACCGAGCTGAACTCCCCTTCCGGCGCGAGGACTTCGGCACCGGGCGGGAGCGACGCCGCGATGAGGCCCACATGGGCGGCGACGGAGCCGCCGAGGGCCACCCGCGCGGGCGTGACCCCGGCGAGCCGGGCGAAGCCGGCGCGGGCGGCGTCCACCGAAGCGAAGCTGCCCAAGCCGCCCCGGACGCCCATGACGCTCTCGTCGGCCAGCTTCCTGACGGCCTCGGCCGCGCGACGGGGCAGCAGCCCGCAGGTCGAGGTGTTGAGATAGGTGGAACCGGGTGCGAACTCGGTGGCCCTGGCCTGGTCGATCACGGAGGTCTCCATGCCCGACAGCCTGACGGCCGCCCAAATCCGCGTCAATCACGTTCTTTTGGGCGGCGCGCCATCGGCGTCCTCAGACGCGCCGGCCGGCGGGGTCCGCCTCGGGCACCTCGCAGGCTCCGTCCGCGTCGCAGGCCGCGGCGTCCCCGCCGACCTGGGTGAGGGTGGCGGCGGGGCGGTCCTGCCACGCCCGCTCCAGGGCCTGGGCGAAGACCTCGGCGGGCTGTCCGCCGGAGATGCCGTAGCGCCGGTCGAGCACGAAGAAGGGCACGGCGTTCGCGCCGAGCTCGGCGGCCTCGCGCTCGTCGGCCCGCACATCGCCGGCGTACGCCTCGGGGTCGGCCAGCACGGCGCGCACCTCGTCGGCGTCGAGTCCCGCCTCGACCGCCAGGTCGGCGAGCACCGCGTCGTCGAAGACCGAGCGCTCCTCGGCGAAGTTCGCCCGGTAGACGAGGGTCAGCAGCTCGTCCTGGCGCCCGCGGGCCTTGGCGAGGTGCAGCAGCCGGTGGATGTCGAAGGTGTTGCCGTGGTCGCGGCCCTCCGCGCGGTAGCCGAGCCCTTCGGCGCGTGCGTTCGCGGCGACGTTGGCCTCCATGCCCCGCGCCTCCTCGGGGGTGCGCCCGTACTTCTGCGCGAGCATGTCGATCACCTGCTCGGTGTCGCCCTTGGCCCGGCCGGGGTCGAGCTCGAAGGAGCGGTGGACCACCTCGACCTCGTCACGGTGGGCGAACCCGGCCAGCCCCTTCTCGAAGCGGGCCTTGCCTATGTAGCACCACGGGCAGGCGATGTCGCTCCAGATCTCGACGCGCATGACTCTTCTACTCTCCAGCTCTGCGGTAGCGGCGCGGAGGGAGCCTCCGCCGCCGGTTCAACGCGTGGCCGGGGCGGCTGATTCCCGGTGCGCGGCACCGGACCACACCCGGGGGACGCGTCCTGGAGGAGGCCAGGATCTGACCTGTTCGCTCCCTACGGTGTCCGCATGGCACCCGAGACCGAAGGACTCCTGGCCGCCCTGCGCGAAGCGCGCCGGCTCCTGCTCATCACCACGCGGGACGCGTCGGACGCCCAGCTGACAGAACGGTCCACGGTGAGCGAGCTGACGCTGGGCGGCATCCTGAACCACCTCACCCGGGCCGAGCGGGTCTGGACGCACATCCTCACCGACGCCACCGGCAGGACCCCTGACGGCATGTGGGACATGGGGCAGTACCGGTGCCCCGAGAACGCCACGGCCGACGGGCTGCCCGACGCACAGAGGTGACCGGGCGGCGAGTCCGGCACCGATGAGTTTCCTGGTGCGCCGCAGTCGAAGACCATGAGGGGCGCGCACCGGCCACGAGGCGGTCGCGGCGCACAAGATGGATCCGCCGGGAACCGGACAAGAGATATCGAGGAACTCAGATGCGTACGCTGATCAGCACCGCCTTCGTCTCGCTCGACGGTGTCATGGAGGCACCGGGGGGCGAGCCCGGTTACCGGAACTCCGGATGGACCTTCAAGGACGTGGAGTTCGTCCCCGAGGCCTTCGAGATCAAGGGCCGGGAGCAGAAGGAGGCCGCGGCGATGCTGCTGGGCCGGGTCAGCTACGAGGCGTTCAGCGCGGTGTGGCCCGGCATGGAGGACTTCGCCGACTACAGGACGATGCCGAAATACGTCGTCTCCACCGCCCTCACCGAGAACGGGCTCGTCTCGAACTGGGGCGACACGACGATCCTGCGCTCGCTCGACGACGTCGCCGCGCTGAAGGAGACCGAGGGCGGACCGCTCATCGTCCACGGCAGCGCCACCCTGAACCACGGCCTCTCGGACGCCGGTCTGATCGACCGCTACCACCTGCTCGTCTTCCCGCTCCTGCTCGGCGCGGGCAAGCGGCTGTTCAGCGCCACGGACAAGGACACCCAGAAGCTGAAGCTCGTCGAGCACGAGGCCTACGCCAACGGGCTGCAGAAGAACGTCTTCGACGTCGTCCGCTGAAGCGGCCAGGGGGAGCCCGTCCGGCGTTCCCTGCGGGGACGGCTCGGGACGGCTCAGGACGGTCCCGCCGGGAGGAGCAGCCGGAAGGCGCAGCCCTCGCCGGGGCCGGTGTCGAGTTCCAGCCGGCCGCCGTGGGCCTCGGCGATGGTCGAGGCGATGGCCAGACCGAGGCCCGATCCGCTGTCACGTGGTGCGCCCGGGGCCGGTGCCGCCCGGTAGAAGCGGTCGAAGACCTGCCGCGCGTCCTCGGGCATCAGACCGGGGCCGTCGTCGACGACCTCGATGACATGGGCGCGAGCGCCGCCGGGCAGCGGTGGACCGGCGCTGGTGCGGCCCGGGCGGTCGGCTCCTCCGGTGCGGGGGCCCACGCTCAGGCTCCCGACGTGCACCTGGACCCGGGTGCCGGGCGGGGTGTGGGTGCAGGCGTTGTCCAGGAGGTTGGCCAGCACCTGGGCCAGCTGGTCCGGATCGCCCGAGCCCTCCACGACGTCGAGCTCCCCCGAGCCCCCGGGGCCGCCGCGCTCCAGCGGGGCGAGGGTGATGCGCCGCCCCGGGTGGCGTACGGCCGAGGCGGCGATGGAGTCGGCGGCCAGGGAGAGCAGGTCGACGGGACCGTGCTCGGTGCCGGGGGCCTCGCCGAGCTTGGCCAGCAGGAAGAGGCTGTCGACCAGGCGGCTCATCCGGTCGGCGTTCTGCGCGATGAGCTCATGGGCCTCGCGTCGGCGGCCCGGGGACATGTGCGGGTCGTGCAGCAGGAGTTCGGCGAAGCCCTGGAGGGACGTCAGGGGGGTACGCAGCTCATGGCCCGCGTCCGCCATGAAGCGGCGCAGCCGCCGCTCGGTCCTGTCCTTGCGGTGCAGCGCCGCGCGCAGCTGGTCCAGCATGGTGTTGAAGGCGATGCCGAGGCGGCCGACCTCGGTGTCCGGGCTGGTGTCGGCGACCTGCTGTTCCAGCCGGCCGCCGGCGATGCTCCGTGCCGTGTGTTCGACACGGGTCAGCGGCCGGAGGCCGAGGCGCACGGCGGCCCCGCCGAGCAGCGTCACCCCGGCCGCCGTGACCGCGCCGATGGCGAGGCTGAACCAGAGCAGCCGGGACGTCGCGTCCCGCAACGTGTCGAGGGGCAGCGCCACGACGGCCCGCATGCCGTCGGGTCCGGAGTCGGCGACCACGCGCCAGCTGCCGTCGCCGTCCTCGGCGGGCACCGTGGCGGGGCGTCCGTCCGCGAGGCCGCCCGCGGTGACGGTGCGCGCCAGACGCGGTTCGCCGTGGCCGCTGCCGAGGGAGTCGGGCAGGAGGTCGCCCTCGGCGTCGTAGAAGTAGACGCGGAAGTCCGAGGGAAGGGTCTCGTGGTCGGGCGGCCGGTGGGCGGGCGCCCCGCCCCTGGCGATGTCCCGGTAGACCGGTGAGGGCGGGCGGAAGTCGGTGAGGCGGTCGTCGACCTGCCCGATGAGCCAGGAGCGCATGAGGGTCAGTCCGGTGGCCTGGCACACCAGCACGGCCGCGGTGGCGAGGACGGTGGCGATCAGTACCAGGCGGGTGCGCAGGGAGCGGGGGCGCAGCCGCGCCGGGAGCCGTCTCACGCGGTGCCGTCCCTCGGCAGGCGCAGGCAGTAGCCGACGCCCCGGACGGTGTGGATGAGCGGCGGTTCCGTACGGTCGATCTTGCGGCGCAGGTTCTTGATGTAGGTGTCGACGATGCGGGTGTCACCGGCGAAGTCGTAGTGCCAGACCCGTTGCAGGATCTGCTGCTTCTCCAGGACCTTCTCGGGCTGCGCGATGAGGCAGGCCAGCAGCCTGAACTCCGTCGGCGACAGCGGGACCCGCTGCCCGGCGCGGCACACCTCGTGGGCCTCCTCGTCGAGGGTGAGGTCGGCGTAGCGCAGGGGCGGGCGCACGGCGGGCGGCCCGGTGCGCGGTCCGGCGCTGCGGCGGAGGATGGCCCGTACCCGCAGCAGGATCTCCTGGACGTGGAAGGGCTTGGTGACGTAGTCGTCGGCGCCCGAGCTGAGTCCGATGATGCGGTCCTCGACCTCGGTACGGGCGGTGAGGAGGAGCACCGGGGTGTAGATGCCCCGGGCGCGCAGTTCGCGGGTCACCCGGAAGCCGTCGGTGTCGGGGAGCATCACGTCCAGCACGATCAGGTCCGGGCTGCTGCGGCCCGTCTCCGCGAAGGCCTCCTGCCCGGACCCCGCCGAGGCGACGGCGTAGCCGGCCGCGTGCAGGGCCGAGGTGAGCAGCGTGCGGATGCTCGGGTCGTCCTCGACGACCAGAACGGTGTGCCGGGCTGGGGAGGCCGTCACGTGGGGTTCACCTCGGGTGGTACGGGGGCGCGTCCCCCGCCGACCGGAGCCGGCGGGTGGCTGGGGGCGGCGCCCACCGTACGGAACGCTCCTGTGAGAGACGGGTGCGCCGGCGCCCCGGAACGGACGGGGGGATCCGTTACGGGGCGCCGGTGGTCATCCGGTCACTTCACTTCCTCGTCCTTCGCCAGTGCCTCGGTGCGCGTGGTGACGGTGGTGCGCAGCGTGGCGACGGCCTTCTCCAGATCGGCCGCGGCGACACCGGCCTTCGCGGCCTGTCCGGAGATGTCGTCCAGCGCCTTCAGCGCCGTACCCGAGCCGAACCACTTCGCGTACAACTCGCCGTACGCCTTCTTGTAGACGCTGTCGAAGGCGTCCAGCTCCAGGAAGCGCTCCTTGAGGGCGTGGCCCCCCATGGAACCGCCCTGGCCGCCCGCCCCGCCCGGGCCGCCGTCCTCGCCGCCGGGCATCTCCATGCCCTCCGGTGGTTCCATGCCTTCCGGCAGCTCCATGCCCTCCGGTGGTTCCATGCCCTCCGGCAGTTCGGGCATGCCCTGCGGCTGGCCGCCCTCCTGGCCGCCGGCCGCCTGTCCGCCTTCCTCCTGGCCCGTCCCACCGGCGCCTGCGCCGCCGCGGAAGCCGCCGCCCGTGCTCATGTCGTCGTCAGGCCCGGCCTCGGCGTCCCCGCTGAAGGTGAGGTTGTAGTCCCACCCGAGCACGGAGAACTTCTTGGTGTCCAGGTCGTACCGGAGCAGGTAGTTCTTTCCGGGGCCGGCCATGTCGTCGAAGTTCAGCAGCAGGTTCTGCGCGGCGACGTACGTGGCGAACGACTCGACGTCGACGTGCTTGCCGAGGTCTTCGGCGAACTCCTCGTCCGTTGCCTCGTCCGCCCACTTGATGAGCTTCATGACGGGTTCGAGGTCCTGGCTCCCGACCATGTTGAGCTGCCGGAAGGAGCTCTCGTAGTCGGAGGGGTCGTCGCCCTGGTAGTCGAAGCTGCCGCCCGCCCTCGCCTTGTACAGCACTCCGTTGCCGTCGACGGCCTCGGCGTACTCGGTGTCGGGGTTCTCGACCATCAGCCTGGTGACGGCTGGACGGTTGTTGACGGCCACGGTGGTGAAGCCGTAGCGCTCGGCGGGCTCTCCGCTGCTGTCCATCAGCGACAGCGACAGGGCCTCGTTCAGCGGCACCTGTTCGTCGCTGCCGGGGCGCAGGGAGATCTCGCGCTCGCCCTGGTAGGCGCGGCCCTCGACGTACTCGTCGATCTTGATGAGCCAGGGCAGCTCCTCGGGTTTGTCGGCGGAGAGGTTGTACTGGGTCATCCCGCCCCCCATACCGCCCCGGCCTGCCGCGCCGCCGGCGGCGTCCTCACCGCCGGCGGCACCCGTGGTTCCCTCGCCCGCTCCCGCAGCGCCCTCGGTTCCGGCACCAGCCCCGGTTCCGGCACCGCCTGCGGCTCCGCCCGCGACTCCGGTGCCACCCTCGGCACCCGCGCCCTCCGTTCCGGCACCGCCTGCGGCGCCAGGACCGCCGGCGCCGTTCGCCGTCCGGCGGTCCTGGCCCCCGCCGCCCTGTTGCTGCCGCGGGGCGCCCTGTCCGGCTCCGGCGGGCATCCGGCCGCCACCGGCCCCGCCCTGGTTGCCGCGCAGGGACATCAGGGTGGAGTTCCCCTTGAGGCGGATTCCGACGTCCTCCAGGTAGACCCCGTCGATGGTGAGGTCCGCCTCGATGGACTCCTTGGTCCCCTCGTCCTCGAACTCCTTCATCATCTTGTCGAAGTCGGTCTGGTCGAACGACAGCTGGATCGAGTGCTTGACCGTGGTGTCGTACAGGCCGACCGTGCCCTGGATGTTGTCGGTGATCGGGTCCGCCTCCACCTGCGAGGCGGAAGTGACGTACGGCGAGACACGGGCGTCACCGAAGGCGTACACCATGACGGCCAGGCCCACACAGAGCGCTCCGGCCGGCTTCCAGTGGTGCCGCACCCGCACGGGGATGCGGTCCTTCAGCCGCCGCCGGCGAGCCGGCGTTGCGTCGCCGCTCATCACAGGTCGGTCGTGTCGTAACCGGTCAGCACCGTCACCCGCTGCCCGGACGTGCGCTCCTGGAGGGCGGTGACGAGGTCGCCGGGTTCGGTGCCCTTCTTCATCCGCACGGTGTAGAACACCTCGTTGAGCGCGCCGCCCCGGATGGTCTCCGTACTCACCAGCTCGAACTCGGAGGTGTACTTGATCAGGACGTCACGGATGGCGGGCGTGTAGTCCTCACCTGCGGGGACCTGGACCTTGACGACCTGGCGCTGCACGTTGAGGGCGAACCAGTTGAACTTGAACATCACGAGGATGATGACGCAGATCACGATGGCGCCGACGGCGGCCAGCGTGTAGAAGCGCGCACCGCAGGCCATGCCGATGGCCATGGCCAGGAAGATGAAGCCGACGTCCCTCGTCTCCTTGACCGCGTTCCTGAAGCGGACCACGGACAACGCGCCGACCAGGGAGAACGCCCGCGCCAGGTTCGAGCCGACCACCAGCATGATCAGGGCGACGATCATTCCGACGATGACCAGCGTCTGGACGTAGGACTGGCTGTAGGACACGTTCCGGTGCGTGTACCGGTAGGTGTAGCCGATCACCGTGCTCAGGATGAACGACAGCGCCATGGCGGCGACCACGTCCGCGACGCTGAACGTCCCGCTGAGTTCCTGCAGATCGAAGTTCACTTAGCTCCTGCTTTCACCGGCGCGTGCGGCGCCGCCGGCTGCCCCAGCGGCAGTCGGGTGTGGGGGGTGGGCGGCGGACAGTCCGCCTCGTCGACGTGGAAGACGGACCTGGGGGCCAGGCCGAACGCCTCGATGGACTGCACGTACTTGCTGATGCGCACCAGGTTCAGGTTCCGGCGCGCGGCGAGGTCGGTGATCCAGTGCGGTGTGCGCTCGTTGACCTTGATCTCCATCACCGACATGTGCGGCGGGATGGTGAACCGGTTCTCCGGCGTGGCGATCCCGAAGTGGAAGTCGCGGTCGCGGCCCCGGATACGCCGGTCGAAGGTGACCCGCAGCCCGGTGTCCGAAGCCCGGCCGACCAGCGCCTCGCGCTGGTACCCCGTGATCGCGGTCGGCCGGAGGTTCAGCCGGATGACCAGATCCAGCACCTCCTGGACGAAGCCGCTCTCGCGGGGCGAGTGCTCCACCATCTCCCGGCCGTCGCACAGCCGCCTGGCCGTCTCGTAGGGCAGGGTGATGCGGCGCTTCTGCGTGACGCGGTTCACCCGCTGCTTGATCTCCACGCACACCGGCGACTCGTCGGTGACTCCGTCGAGATCGCCGTAGTGCCTGATCCGCAGCTTGCGCCGGAACTTCAGGCCCTCGATCTTCTCCCAGTAGAACCGCAGCTCGGGGCTGTCGTAGTACAGGCTCCAGACCCCGTAACCGCCCACCGGGCTGTTCAGGTCCCGGTCCATCCGCTCGCCGAGTTCTTCACGGATCTCGGCGGCCTGCTCCACGGGCACGAGGTACTTCAGTTCGAACCGGTTGAACGCGTGCAGCCTGCTGGCCACGTGCAACGGCTGGTCATTCCCCTGGGCCGGGGCGTCGCCGTCCCGGGGCCCACGGGTTGCAGCCATGTCGGGTCGCGACACCCTGCGCCTCCTTACGTCTACGTGCCGGACCGGCCGGCACATGACACGCAATCAACGGCGCATGAGGAAGCCGTGAGAAACACGGGTTGATTGCAGGAGGATTCCAGGTGACCTCTGGGTGAACGGCAGGCGTATGCGACACCGGTTCCCCCTCACAGAACGAGGGGCCCGGAATCCTCGCGGATCCGGGCCCCTCGCGCACCTGTGCCGTTACGTCAGCTGCCGTCCCGCAGATCGGCCGGGGCGGAGGGCCGGAAGGCGATGCGGTCGAACGACACCGCGCAGCCGTCACCCGTGGGCGACTGGACGAGGAAGCCGATACGGGCCGCCGGGCGCTCCTCCTCCGTACCGAGCGTGAAGAACCGCACGAAGGTCCACCGCTCACCGTCCGCCGAGGCGTGGAAGGCGAACGCGCCGCCGGTACGGCTGAGCCGCAGCCAGTGGCTGTCGCCCTCCACCTCGGCGGAGTTGACGTCGTCGGACTGGCCGCGGGTGACCACGGTGCAGACCGTCGGGCGTTCCGGGGAGAGCTCCAGGCAGATCTTCGCCCAGTCCCGCTCCCCCACGTGGAGGTAGAGGACGCCCGCGTCGAAGGCGGCGGCGAAGTCCACCGTGACCCGGGCGATCAGCTGGAAGTCGCCCTCCGGCGCCGCGCCCAGCAGACGGGGCGCGTCGGTGGCGGGCTCCAGTGCGTCACCGCCCGGCGGGACGAAACGGTCCTGCTTGGCACCCGCCGAGCCGGTCAGCACACCGTCGGCGTACGCCCACTGCCCCTCGGGACCGAAGGGCTCCAGGGAGAAGGGGAGCTCGGGGAGCTGGACCGCCGTCATGCGCGCCGCCCGTCGACCCGGCGGGGCAGGCCCTGCGGGTTGTCCTCGCGCAGCTCCGGCGGCAGCAGCGCCTCGGGCGTCGACTGGTAGCTGACGGGGCGCAGCCAGCGCTCGATCGCGGTGGCGCCGACCGAGGTGGAGGTGGAGGTGGTGGCCGGGTAGGGGCCGCCGTGGTGCTGGGCTGGGGCGACCGCGACACCGGTCGGCCAGCCGTTGACCAGGACGCGTCCGGCGACCGGGGTGAGCTCGGCCAGCAGTCCGGCGGCGCTGCCGTCGGCCTCCTCGGTGGCGATCTGGAGGGTGGCGGTGAGGTTCCCGGGGAGCCGGGAGAGCACGGCGGTGATCTCCTCCGGGGAGTCGTAGCGCGCCACGACGGTGACCGGGCCGAAGCACTCCTCCAGGAGCGCGTCGTGCGGTCCCTCCTGGGCGAGCCGCCGCGCCGGCACGGTGAGGAAGCCCGCGGAGACGGTGTGCTCGCCGCCCGCGCCCGGGGTGACCGGGGTCTCGACGTCGGGGAGCGCGGCCCGCTCGGCCACTCCGCTGACGAAGGCGTCGCGCATCCGGTGGTCGAGCATGACCCCGGCGCTGGTGCCGCTGACGGTCTCGGTCAGCGACTTCAGCAGCTGGTCGCCCGCCTCGCCGGACGGGGCGAACACGAAGCCGGGCTTGGTGCAGAACTGCCCCGAGCCCATGGTCATCGATCCGCCGAGTCCCGCGCCGATCTGCTCGCCGCGCTCCGCGGCGGCGGCCTCGGTGACCACGACCGGGTTGAGGGAGCCGAGCTCGCCGTGGAAGGGGATCGGGGTGGGCCGGGCCGCCGCGGCGTCGAACAGGGCCCGGCCGCCGCGGATCGACCCGGTGAAGCCGGCGGCGGAGACCAGCGGGTGCCTGACCAGCTCGACGCCCGCCTCGAAGCCGTGCACCACGGTCAGGACGTCCTCGGGCAGACCGTGCCGGGCCGCGGCCGCGCGCAGGATCGCGGCGCAGACCTCGGAGGTCGCCGGGTGGTCGGGGTGCGCCTTGACGACGACCGGGCAGCCCGCGGCGAGCGCGCTCGCGGTGTCGCCGCCGGGGACGGAGAAGGCGAGCGGGAAGTTGCTGGCCGCGTAGACCGCGACGACGCCGAGCGGGATCTTGTAGCGCCGCAGGTCCGGCCAGGGCGGGGTCCGGCTGCCGTCCTCGTGGTCGATGTGGATGTCGAGGAAGGCGCCCTCGTCGACGACCTCGGCGAAGGCCCGCAGCTGCGCGGCCGTGCGGGCGAGTTCCCCGGTCAGCCGGACCGGGCCGAGCGCGGTCTCCGCGTCGGCGGTCTCGACGATCCGGTCCTTGGCATCGGTGAGCAGATCCGCCGCGGTGCGCAGGAAGGCCGCGCGCACGGTGCGGTCGGCCAGCGCGCCGCGCACGGCGTGCGCCGCCCGGACCGCGCGGTCGACCTCCTCCGCTGTAGCCTCCACCGCAACCTGCTCACGCGGGTTCCCCGTTCGGGGGTCGACGCTCCAGACTGGTGCTGCTGCCACCGTGTTTCCTTCCGGTCCACTGCCACACAGGAGAAGTTGTTCGGTATTCTGAACAGCGTTCCTGAACGTGAATACATGGGAACTCTATTTCCGGGCGTTCCGTGTTGGCAAGAAGTCGCAGGGTCGTACAAGAGGGCTGGAAGGGGCATAAGGCATGTCGGTAGCCGAGTCTGGTGGGGCACAGGTCAAGTCCGCTGTACGGACGGTGGAGCTCCTCGAATACTTCGCGGGGCGCCCCGGCATGCACTCGCTGGCCGCGGTGCAGGAGGCCGTCGGTTACCCCAAGTCCAGCCTCTACATGCTGCTGCGCACGCTGGTGGAGCTCGGCTGGGTGGAGACCGACGCCACCGGCACGCGGTACGGCATCGGCGTGCGGGCCCTGCTCGTGGGCACCTCGTACATCGACGGCGACGAGGTCGTCGCCGCGGCCCGCCCCACGCTGGACCGGCTCTCCGACGACACCACGGAGACCATCCACCTGGCCCGGCTGGACGGGACGAACGTGGTCTACCTCGCCACCCGGCAGTCCCAGCACTATCTGCGCCCCTTCACCCGCGTCGGCCGCCGGCTGCCCGCCCACTCCACCTCGCTCGGCAAGGCGCTGCTCGCCACCCACAGTGACGAGCAGGTCCGCAAGATGCTGCCCGAGACGCTGCCCGCGCTGACCGAGCACACCCTGACCGACCGCGAGAAGCTCATCGAGGAGCTGCACCTCATCCGCGAGCAGGGTTACGCGGTGGACCGCGAGGAGAACACGCTGGGGCTGCGCTGCTTCGGTGTGGCGATCCCCTACCGCACGCCGGCGCGCGACGCGATCAGCTGCTCGGTCCCGGTCGCCCGGCTCACGCCCGCGCACGAGCAGATGGTCAAGGACGCCCTCTTCGACGCCCGCGACCGGCTCACCCTCGCGACCCGGCGGCTCTGAGCACCGGAGGGCCCTCGCACTCCCGGGAAACCCGCGCCCCTGAGGAACCGGCGCTCCTGAGAAACCGGTGAGAAGGAACACGAACGGGAACGCCCCCGGCGCCCCCGTTCGTCCCTCCAGCGGGATGAACAAGACGATCAGGCGCGCTTCGGTCTTCTGTCTGCTCATGGTCCTCGCCCTGCTGGTGCGGGCGACCTGGGTGCAGGCGTACGAAGCCCGGGCGCTCGCAGACGACGAACACAACCGGCGGAACGTGATCGCGCAGTACGCGCAGCCGCTCGGTGACATCATCGTGGCCGGCTCGCCGGTCACCGGTTCGAAGGAGACCCGGAGCGTCGACGACCTCCGCTACAAGCGTTCCTATACCCAGGGCGAGCTGTACGCGGCGGTCACCGGCTACAGCTCGCAGGCGTACGGCGCCACCCAGCTCGAAGGCATCTACAGCGATGTCCTCGACGGCACCGACGACCGGCTCAAGAACCCCGCCGATCTGCTCACCGGCGAACAGACCTCGCCCGGCGACGTGGTGACCACCATCGATCCCGGTGTCCAGAAGGCGGCCTTCGAGGCGCTCGGCGACGACCGGGGCGCGGCGGTCGCGATCGACCCGGAGACCGGCCGGATCCTCGGGATGGTCTCCTCGCCCTCGTACGACCCGTCGGACATCAGCGGTACGTCGGACGGCGACGCCTGGCAGAAGCTGCTGGACGACAAGGACAAGCCCCTGGTCAACAGGGCGCTGCGGCAGCCGCTCCCGCCCGGCTCCACGTTCAAGCTGGTCGTCGCGTCGGCGGCGCTGGAGAACGGCCTCTACAGCTCGGTCGACGAGGCCACGGACAGCCCCGATCCGTACACCCTCCCGCACACGACCACGGTCCTGTCGAACGAGAACCCCTCGGCCCCCTGTGAGAACGCCACCCTGCGCACCGCCCTCCAGTACTCCTGCAACAACGTCTTCGCGAAGGTCGCGGCAGATCTCGGCCAGGACAAGCTGAAGGCGATGGCGGACGCCTTCGGCTTCGACACGGAAAAGCTGGACGTGCCGGTGCGGGCGTCGCAGAGCGTGTACCCGTCCGGCATGGACGACGCCCAGACCGCGCTGACCGGCATCGGCCAGTTCGAGGTGACCGCGACGCCGCTCCAGATGGCCATGGTCTCGTCGGCCCTCGCCAACGGCGGTGAGCTGGCCTCGCCGCACATGGTCTCGAAGGTGACGGACTCCGACGGCTCCACGCTCCAGGAGTACTCCGACGGCGACACCGAGCGCGTGGTGAAGGCGTCGACGGCCGAGCAGCTGCGCAGCGCGATGGTCACCGTCGTGGAGGAGGGCACGGGCAGCAACGCCCGGATCGACGGCGCCGAGGTGGGCGGAAAGACGGGCACCGCGCAGAACGGTGTGGACAACAGCAACACCCCGTACGCCTGGTTCACCTCGTACGCGAAGGACGACTCGACCGGCAAGCAGGTCGCCGTGGCCGTGGTCGTCGAGGACTCGGGGGCGGCCCGCTCCGAGGTCAGCGGCAACGGTCTCGCGGCGCCGATCGCGCAGAAGATGATGAAGGCCGCGCTGACGTCCTGAGCCGGGCCGGACACGGCTCCGGCGCCCCCTGAGCCCGGCCCGGCATGACTCCGCCACCGCTCCGACGGGAGCGGTGGCGGAGTCGTGTCGGAGCCGGGCGGCTACTTCACGCCGAGCAGCTGCTCGATCGGGTCGATGGCGAAGTAGACCGCGAAGAGCGCCGACGCGCCCCACAGCAGCCAGTGCACCTCACGCGCCTTGCCGAGGACCGCCTTGATCACGACGTACGCGATGAAGCCCGCGCCGATGCCGTTGGTGATCGAGTAGGTGAACGGCATCACGGCGATCGTCAGGAAGGCCGGGACCGCGATCTCGTACTTCTCCCAGTCGATGTGCCGCACCTGGGCCATCAGCAGGAAGCCGACCGCGATCAGGGCCGGCGCGGCGGCCTGCGCGGGGACGACGGTGACCAGCGGGGTGAGGAACAGCGCCAGGGCGAACAGGCCGCCGGTGACCAGGGACGCGAAGCCGGTGCGCGCGCCCTCGCCGACGCCCGCCGTGGACTCGACGTAGGACGTGGCGGAGGAGGCGGAGGCGGCGCCGCCCGCGACGGCCGCCGCGCCGTCGATGAGCAGGACCCGGCCGAGGTGCGGGACCTTGCCGTTCTCGTCGAGGACCCCGGCCTCGGTGGAGACGCCGACGACGGTCCCCATGGTGTCGAAGAAGTCGCTGAGCAGCAGGGTGAAGACGAGCAGCACGATCGTGACGGCACCGACCTCGCCGAACGCCCCGAAGAGGCTGAACGAGCCGATCAGCCCGAAGTCCGGGGCGGCCACGAGGTCGTCGGGGACGGCCGGGACGGTCAGGCCCCAGGCCGTGGGGGCGATGTCGGCGATCTCGTTGATGAGGACGGCCACGACGGTCATCACGATGATGCTGATGAGGATGGCGCCCTTCACCCCTCGGGCGAGCAGCGCGACGGTGAGCAGCACCCCGAGGCAGAAGACCAGGACGGGCCAGCCGGAGAGCTGTCCGGTGAGGCCGAGCTGGACGGGGACGGAGCCCGTGTCGCCGGGGATGCGGGTGGCGAAGCCGGCGTCGATGAAGCCGATGAAGGCGACGAAGAGGCCGATGCCGACGCTGATGGCCTGCTTGAGCGCGGCCGGGATGGCCGTCATGATCGCCTCACGCAGACCGGTGACGACCAGGACGCAGATGAGCAGCCCTTCGAGGACGATGAGGCCCATCGCGTCGGGCCAGCTCATCAGGGGTGCGAGCTGGAAGGCGACCACGGCGTTGAGTCCGAGACCCGCGGCGAGGGCCAGCGGCAGATTGCCGCCGACTCCCATGACGACGGTCATCACGGCGGCCACCAGGGCGGTGGCGGTGACGAGTTGGGGGCCCGAGAGGTGGTTGCCGAACTTGTCCTCGGCCGACCCGAGGATGATCGGGTTGAGCACCAGGATGTAGGCCATGGTGAAGAAGGTCGCGAAGCCGCCGCGTATCTCGCGTCCGAAGTTCGAACCGCGGGCGCTGATCGAGAAGTAGCGGTCGACCGCGTTCGCCTTTCCCCCGGTCACCTGGGGTCCCGAGGGATCGGGCGCGGGTGGTGCTTCGCTCTTGTTCACCGTGGAATCGGCTCTGTCCGGCATGACTCTCCTTGTTGCGTGAAGGTCCCTCGACGGGTAGCTGGATTGTTCACCTGTCGCAGGGGGGTTCAGGTTTTCGCCGTGTTACGCCTTACTGGGAGGCGCACCCGCGTCGAAGCGCTTCCGGGGTGCACGTTGGTACGCTCTCGCCCCGCGAACGGGAATGGGAACGTACACAGCTCGTTCGAGTGCAGGAAACCAGTGCAGAGAAGAGGTCACCGTGGGCACGGTCGTCGATGATGCTGCCGCCGCCGAGTTCCATGCGTTCTTCGAGGCGCACTATGCCGAACTCGCCAGGCTCGCCCATCTGCTGACGGGCGAGGCGGACGCGGCCGACGATCTGGCCGCGGACGCGCTGATGGCCCTCTGGCACCGCTGGGACCGGGTCAGGGGCGCCGATCACCCGGCGGCGTACGCGAGGGGCGTGGTCGCCAACCTCGCCCGTACGCGCATCCGCAGCGCGGTGCGCGAGCGCCGCAGGATCGCCCTGTTCTGGGCGCCGCGCGCCGCCGGTGACGGCTATGCGGCGGACGGGCCGGACGTGTCGGCCGTGGTGGACGTCCAAGGGGCCCTGCGGCGGCTGCCGTTCCGCAAGCGCGCGTGCGTGGTGCTGCGGCACGCCTTCGACCTGTCGGAACGGGACACCGCTCTGGTCCTCGGGGTCTCGGTCGGTACGGTGAAGAGCCAGACCTCGCGCGGAGTGGCGGAACTCCAGCGGCTGCTCGGATCCGAGACCCCGGCGGCACAGGTACAGGTGGCGGTCGCGGGGCAGCGCACCGGAGGAAGGCATTGATGGACGAGGACCTGCGGGAGCGGCTGCGCACGGCCGCCGCTTCGCACCGGCCCGACCGGGCGCGGATGCTGGCCCGGATCGAGCGCGGGATGGCCCAGGGGCCGCCGGCCCGCCCCGCGCGGGCCCCGCGCTCGCCGATGCCGTGGCTGCGGATCGCGGGCGCGACGGTGGCGGTGTGCGGGGTGCTGACGGCGGGCGCGTTCGCGGTCACCTCGACGGGCCGGGAGGAGCCGTCGGGCGGGCAGCGGGTGGCGGCCGAGCCCGCGCCGCCGGCCCCGGCCACGCCGCCCCCGGTGAGGGGCGGCGAACTGCCCGCGGGCAAGGGCCCGCTGTGGTCGGACGGTTCGCTGGACCCCAACAGCAGCGACTACTGGGCGCAGAGCGAGGTGGTGGTCAAGACGACCGAGCCGCTGACCGGGCTCACCGTCGAGCTCCGGATCGCGATGAACGGCGGGGTGAACACCACCGGTTCCTGGCGTTCCCTGCCCGAGGGGGACTTCGAGGCCACGGCGCGGGAGGAGGACGGCTACCTCGTCTACCGCTGGACGCTGAAGCCGGGCCGTGGTGTTCCCACGGGCACGCACACCTTCGCGGGGCAGTACAACCACGCGGAGGGCGCCCGCGACACCGGGCAGGACGACTACACGGCGCGGGCGCGCACGGCGGACGGGACGACGTCGGTGGGCGGCGGCTTCAGCGAAACGCGCTGAGCACGGCGGGCCGGGAGACGACGCGCACCGGGGGCGCCGGAGACGGGAAGGAAAACACATCCGGAACCCGGCAACCCTTTCGTGGGCGGTGGCGACTCTTGAGCGCAACACTCCCCCCACCCCCCTACGAACGGGACCGACGAACATGAGCGAACGAGCGCACAAGCACAGGCGCCGCCCCGGCAAGCGCCGTATGGCCGCGGCGCTGACCGCGGCCCTCGGCCTCACCGGCGCCGCCCTGGCCACCAACGTGATGCTCCAGCCCGCCGGCGCGGCGACCGCCGCCGTGCCCGCCTGGCCCAGCGCCACCGGCTCCCAGGCCGTCTCGAAGACCATCGAGGTCTCGGGGACGTACGACGGCTCGCTGAAGCGCTTCTACGGGAGCGGTGACCTCGGCGGGGACGGTCAGGACGAGGGCCAGGACCCGCTCTTCAAGCTGGCCGACGGGGCGACGCTGAAGAACGTCATCCTGGGCTCGCCCGCCGCCGACGGCGTCCACTGCTCCGGCAGCTGCACGATCCAGAACGTCTGGTGGGAGGACGTCGGCGAGGATGCCGCGTCCTTCAAGGGCACGTCGACCGGCTCCGTCTACACGGTGTACGGCGGCGGCGCCAAGAAGGCCTCCGACAAGGTCTTCCAGTTCAACGGCGCGGGCAAGCTGGTCATCACGAAGTTCCAGGTCGCGGACTTCGGCAAGCTGGTCCGCTCCTGCGGCAACTGCTCCAAGCAGTACAAGCGCGAGATCATCGTGAACGACGTCGACGTCACGGTGCCCGGGAAGTCCCTGGTCGGTATCAACACCAACTACGGGGACACCGCGGCGCTGCGTTCGGTGCGCATCCACGGTGACAGCAGCAAGAAGATCAAGCCGTGCGTCCGCTACACCGGCAACAGCACCGGTGCAGAGCCGACGGAGACGGGCAGTGGCCCGGACGGCACGTACTGCCGCTACACCGCGTCGGATCTCAGCTACGACTAGGTCTGCGGCGGCGGTGAGGCGCCCCCACCGGGTCCCGGTCCGGACCCGGCGGGGGCGCCGAGCCATGTGCCGAGCCAGGTGTGGACGTCGTCCTGCATGGCGGCCGTGAAGACATGGCCGGCCTCCGGCCAGACCGTGGTGGTGAGCCGGTCGCCCGCCCCCGCCGAGTCCCAGACCGCGCGGAGCTTCGCGTACGCCGTCTCCACCCCGGCCGCGGTGAACAGGTGGTCGCGGCCCCCGGCGTG
This sequence comes from Streptomyces sp. NPDC002125, assembly GCF_053593715.1. NCBI lineage: Bacteria > Bacillati > Actinomycetota > Actinomycetes > Kitasatosporales > Streptomycetaceae > Streptomyces > Streptomyces sp. NPDC002125. The sequence goes on from NZ_JBSFDD010000021.1 coordinate 81,205, forward strand.
GAACAGCGCGGGCTTGGGGGCGGCGAGGGACGCCACGTCCGGGATGTCGAGCAGGCGGTTGAGGCCCGGGTGGAGCATGAAGTACGCGGACTGGCCCCGCAGGGTGTTGTTGCCCGGCACCATCATCTCCTTGAGCCCCGTCATCCAGCAGACGGCCGCCGCCGCCCGGACCCCGTCGGACAGGGCGGACAGCTGCCAGGCGCGGTAGGCGCCCATGGAGAAGCCCAGCGCGCCGACGCGCGCCCCGTCGACCTCGGGCAGCGAGGCGAGGAAGGCCGCCGCGCGGATGTCCTCGTGCGCGGCGAGTCCGGCCAGCGAGGTGCCCAGCTGGAGGAGGTTGGCGGCCAGGGCCTGCTGGTCCTCGTGGGCGAGCGGGCCCCTGTCGCCCCAGCCGAGGGTGTCCACGGCGAGCACGGCGTAGCCGCGGGCGGCCAGTTCGTCCCCGATGAACCGGCCGTCGTAGCACCGCTTCGCCCACGCGGTGGCCAGGGCGAGACGGCCGGGATCCGACCAGGGCCGCACGGTCTTCTCACGGCCGATCGAGAACTCCCCGCCGTGGTCGTGCAGGAGCAGCACGGCGGGGAAGGGACCCGCGCCGTGCGGCACCAGCAGGGAGCCGCGGGCGCGCGTGTAGCGGCTCAGGGCGAACTCCACGGTGCGTCCGGTGTACGTCCCCGAGCGGTGCTCGTCGACCGTCACCGGGTCGAAGGGCTCGGGGCCGGGTCCTGGCGGCTGGAGCAGCGCCTCCCCGGCCGCGGCGCGTGCCGTCGCGCGCCAGGCCGGGAAGTCGCGCGTGGTGGACCTCTCCCAGGAGAGCGGAAAGGTGAGTTCGTCCCTGAGCCGCTCGTGGAAGACGGGCAGCACGCCCTGGGTGATGCCCGGCGTCACGCCTGGGGGCGCCAGTCGCCGAGGTAGCCGGCGGGGGTGTGGGAGCGGGCCTCGGACGCGGTGAGCTGCGGGCGTTCGGCCGGGTCGGTGACGCGCGCGCCGGGGCCGGTGTTGCGGTACTCCGCGAAACGCTGGTCCTGCCAGGGGAAGCCCGCGGACATCGTGCCGTACGGAGTGACCGCGTCGATGCCCGCGCCGAGGTGGCTGTCGCGGACCGTCAGCATCGGGTGCGCGGTGAGGTCCGACGAGGGCACCCAGGGGCGGGCCAGCTTGTAGTACGCGTCCGGGGCGGTGCTGGTGATCCTGGAGCGCAGGACCAGGTATCCGCGCGGGTTGGCTCCGGCGGTGCTGGGAGCGAAGACGAAACCGTACGGGGCCGAGGCCAGGTCGGTCCGGGTCAGTGTGCGGAAGTGGCAGCGGTCGAAGACGGCGGTGGCCCGGCCGAAGACGAAGTCGACGTCGCCCTCCACGTAGCAGTCGCGGTAGTACTGCCGGGCGAAGGAGGTCAGGGCGAGGGAGTCGGCGTACAGGGTGTCCTGGTGGCCGAGGAAGCGGCAGCCGTGGAACGCCGAACGGTCGCCCTGGACCTTGATCGCGACGGCCTGGGTGCCGGTGTACCCCGGATTGTCGGAGCGCAGCCAGTCGTTGGCGAAGGTCACGTCGCGGGCGGTGAAGTCCGCGGCCTGGACGGTGACGCTGGCGGACCCGCTGGTGCCGTAGGTGCCCGAGCCGTCGGGCTTGGGCGTGCCGGCCGCGTTGTTGTGGACGATGACGGTGTCGCGCGGGTCGCCGCTCGCGCCGATGAGGGTGAGACCGGACCTGGCGGCGCCGATGGTGACCGCACCGCGGTAGGTGCCGGGGGCGATGACCAGGGTGTGGCCGGTGCCGGTCGCGGCCTCGACGGCGGACCGGACGTCGGTGTGGTCGCCCCTGCCGAGCGGATCGACGTACAGGGTCAGGGCGTCGAGGCGGCGGGACGGTGAGCCGTAGCGTCCGAAGGGGCGGCTGTGCGGTGCGGGGCGCGCGTGGGCGGCGGGGGCGCCGAGGGCGAGGGCCGCTCCCGCGCCCGCGAGCAGGGACAGGGCGCTGCGTCTGCTGGGCATGGCGGAACTCCTTGCGAAGAAGGGCCGGCCGGAGCGGCGCCTTCCGGGGTGGTGGAAGGGTGCGGTGCCGCTCCGGCCGGATCGGGGGGCGGGGTCAGCGGGCGGAGGTCCTGCCCGCTCCCGCCTTGAGGGCCACCAGCACGGGGACGGCGAGCGGGTGGTTGACCTTGGTGCGCAGCGTCGGGGTCCAGCCGGCGCCCGTGGCGAGCTGCTCCTCGGGGACGCCCGCGTTGTGCACGGCGATCAGGTCGGTCTTGCGGCCGTTGACGTAGTTGTCGCCCGCCGTGAGCGGGGCCTCGGACCACTTCTTCAGGATCTTCGCCTTGTCGAAGCCGGAGCCGAGGGTGAAGGCGTTGGACTCGGCGACGAGCTTGGACTCCTTGCCGATGCCGTAGCTGTAGCCGTAGACGCTGCCGGTGGTGGCGACGAAGTGGTTGTTGTAGGAGTCGACCTGGCCGAAGCGGACGCGGGGCGCGCGCTCGTTGACGTTCTTGAACAGGTTGTGGTGCAGCGTCACCCGCAGGTGGCCGCTGTCGGTGGCTCCAGCGCTGTCGCTGTTGCCGATCAGCATCGTCTTGTCGTGGTCCTTGAGGACGTTCCACGAGACGGTGACGAGGTCGGCGCCGCGCACGATGTCGAAGAGGCCGTCGTGCTGCTGGTAGACCTTGCCGAAGTAGTGCGGCTGGTCGGCGTCGGGGCGGTCGCCGTCGCTGAAGGTGTTGTGGTCGACCCAGACGTGGGTGGAGCCGTGGACGACGAGGTTGTCGTACTCGGAGTTCCAGGCGCCCTGGTCACCGTCGGTCGGGTCCCACTGGGGGAAGCAGTCGTAGGTGTCCTCGAAGGAGATGTTGCGGACGATCACGTTGGAGACGTTCTTCACCTGGAGGCTGGCGCCGATGATCGTGGCGTCCTTGCCGACCCCGACGAGCGTGGTGTTGGACGGGACGTTCACGTTGACCGCGGCGGCCTGGAGCTTCGCGGATGCGGCGCGGGCTTCCTCCAGCGGGCCGGAGGGCACCGCGTCGGTGCCCCAGACGGCCGGGTCGTAGGCCGCGAGGTACTTCTCCAGGGTGTAGCCGTCCTGCTGGTAGGCCTCGCAGCCGATCGGGGTGCCCTCGGCGTCGGAGTTGCCGTGGACGGTGCCGGCGATCCTGACGATCTTCGGCGCGTCCCCGGCCTCCTCGAAGGCGGCGATGAGCTCGGCCCGGTTGGTGACGGTGTAGACGTGGTCGGGGGTGGCGTTCGCGCCGCCGGTGGTGGAGCCCTCGGCGGAGGCCCAGCCGTCACCGGCAGGGAGCACGGAGCGCTCGATGCCCTTTCCGTGGCCGGTCGCCTGGGCGGGGACGGTCACGGCGAGGGCGAGCGAGGCGGTTCCCAGCACCACGGCGATGGCGCGGGTGTGTCTCATACGTGCGGGCATGGCTGATCCCTAACTGTCGTACGTGGAAGAAGGAGTGGAGGAGATCCAGGTGCGCGGGCGGGCCGTGGGGCCGGACCGCGGTGGTGCGGAGGGTCAGGCCTGCGGCCAGGTGATCCGTTCCGCGGGGATCGGGTCGTCGAGGCGGCGCAGGTCGCGCGGTGCGAGTACGCGCCGGTCGAGCAGGGCGCGGGCCGTCGTCCTGGCCACCTCGATCGCGCCCTCGGGCCGGAAGTGGGTGTTGTCCTGCTTGCCGTCCGGGTAGTTCGGCGACTCTCCGGGCTCCAGCCAGTTGAAGTACGCCAGGGTCCCGTCCGGGCCGAGTTCCTGCCAGCGGGCGAGGGAGAGCGCCTGGAGGTCGAGCAGGGCCACGCCCTCCTCGGCCGCCAGGGCGCGCATGGCCGCGGGGTACTCCCCATGGGTGGGCTTCGCGGTGCCGTCCTCGGCGAAGCGGCGACGCTCGACCGGGGTGATCAGCACGGGCTCGGCCCCGCGCTCACGGGCGCCCACGATGTACTGCCGCAGATACTCCTGGTACGTGGTGTAGGGGTCGGTGCCCCGGGCCGGGTCCTCGGTCTTCTCGTCGTTGTGCCCGAACTGGATGAGGACGAGATCGCCCGGACGGACGCCCTCCAGGAGGATGGTGAGCCGGCCCTCGTCGATGAAGCTCTTGGAACTCCGGCCGTTCATCGCGTGGTTGGCGACGGTGAGCGAGCGGCCCAGGAAGAAGGGGAGGGCCATGCCCCAGCCCGTCTCGGGTGCCGCGGCGGCGTACTTCTGGGCCGCCGTGGAGTCGCCCGCGATGTGCAGCGTCCGGGGCCTGGGCCTGCCCCGGCCGCCGTCCGCGAGTGCGGGGGTGGCGCCGAGGGCGAGGGGCAGCGCGAGGAGCGCGGCTGCCGTCCGTCTGCGGGTGAGTGACACAGGATGACTGCCTCTCTCGGAGGACGAACGCGAGGTGGTGCACGTGGGGAGGGACCGGCGGCGGGACGCGACCCGGACCGCCGCCGGTCCCCCGGTCACCGGGGTGCCTGGCGTGGCGTGGGCGGCGGCTCAGCCGTTGCCCAGTTCCTTCCACTCCTTCTGGGCGGTGTTCAGCTCATCGGCCATCTTGTCGAGGAAGGCCTTGGCCGTGACCTTGCCGAGGAGCAGCTTCTGGAACTCCGGCTCGTTGTCGGCCTTGCTGATGTTGTTCCAGTCGGGCAGGTGGTACGGCAGGTCCACGATGGTGGTGGAGCCGTCGGTGAGGGCCTTCGCGGCGAGCGCGGTCGGCTCGGTCTTGGAGATCCACGGGTCCTTGGCGGCCTCGGTGTTGGCCGGGATGGCGCCCGCGGACTCGTTCCACTTGCTGTTGGACTCGTGCGAGGCCGCGAACTCGATGAACTTCCACGCCGCGTTCTTGTTCTTGCTGGACCGGAAGAGGCCCAGGCCGTCGACGGGGTTGGAGACCTGGACACGCTTGTCACCGGCCCCGGTGGGGGCGGGTATCCCGGCGAACTTGTCCTCGCCGAGGGCCTTCAGGTGGTCCTGGTAGGAGCCCAGGTTGTGGCTGAGCATCCCGATGGTGCCGGTGTCCCACTGGGCGACCATCTTGGTGAAGTCGTTGTTGACGTCGGCGGCCGGCGTCGTCTTCTTGAAGAGGCCGGCGTACTTCTCCAGCGCCGCGACGTTCTTCGGGTCGTTCAGGGTCGTCCTGTCGCCGTCCCAGAACTCCGTGATGCCGGTCTGGCCGTAGATCGCGTCGAGGGCCTGGGCGATGGAGCCGGCGCCGCCGCGGATGGTGTAGCCGAACTTGTTCTTCTTCGCGTCGGTGAGCTTGTCGGCGGCGACGTAGAACTTCTCCCAGGTGGTGGGAGCCTCCAGGCCGGCCGCCTCGAACAGGTCGGTGCGGTACCAGAGCGCGCCGTTGTTCGCGGAGGTCGGCACGGAGTACATGTCGTCGCCCCGGCCGCCTGCGGCCTTGACGCTCTCGACCATGCTCTCGACGAGCTTGCCCTTCAGCTCCGACTTCTCCAGCCGGTCGTTGACGGGCTCCAGGGCTTCCTGGGACACGATGTTGGCCAGGTAGGCCGTGCCGACGCCGCCGACGTCGGGCAGGCCGCCGCCCGCGATGGCCGTGTCGTACTTGGACTGGACGTCAGCGATCGGGATCGGGACGTACTTGACCTTGATGTCCGGGTTGGCCTTCTCGAAATCCTTGATGATCTCGGTCCAGATCTCGGTGCGCGGACCACCGTTGTTGTCCCAGAAGGTGATCTCGCCCTTGCCGCTGCCCTCCGTGCCTGAGCTGCTGCCGTCGTCACCGCAGCCGGTGGCCGCGATGGCCAGGACCGCCGTGAGGGACACCGCGGTCGCGGCACGCCCCCGGAGCGTCTTCGAGATGTTCATGTCGGCTCTTCTCTCTCGGATCTGTACGCGTGCGTGGGGGGAAATCAGTGGTGTGTGCCGTGCGGCGCGGTACCGATGTACTTCTGCGGGCCGGAGTTCCGGGTGACGAGCCTCGGCACGTCGGCGGCCCGGTGCAGGGTGTACGGGTAGAAGTCGCGCGGCTCGAACGCGGTGCCCCGGGCGTCGGTGCGTCCCGTGGTGTTCTTCAGGATCGATCCGCGCTGGACCAGCTCGGCCGTGTCGTCGGCCTGGTAGGGGTGCTGGACGTCCTGGTAGTAGCTGTTCTCGATGACCATCTTCGTGGCGCCGCGCGCCCAGTTGCCGTACGTCCACAGCGGGTCCCCGTCCGCGACCTGCGCGGAGAGGTAGTTGTTGTAGAGGTGGGCGTAGGCGCAGTTGTCGGCGGACGGGTTGCGCTGCTTGGTGCCGCTGAACCAGTTGTGGTCGATCGTGATCTGCGTGGTGACGTTCTCCGTCCAGCCGATGCCGAGCGCCTTGTTGTGGTTGTCGAAGTGGTTGTACGACACGGTGATGTACTGGCTGTCCTTGCGGATGTCGAGCAGCCCGTCGCCCATGTGCGTCAGCCGGTTGTGGTCGATCCAGACGTGGTCGGCCGAGTCCATCTGGATCGCGTCGAAGTCCGTCGTCTTCCCGTCCCAGTCGCCTTCCACGTAGGAGTCGCGGATGGTGAGGTTGCGGATGATGACGTTGCTGGTGCCGGGGTTCAGGTGGAGCTCGCCATGGACGATCTCGCCCGTGTCGCCCGCCCCGACGATGGTCTTGTCCGACGCGACGTCGATGTCCGCCCCGAACGGCTCCACGGCGATGGAGCCGGCCACCCTGATGACGTAGGGCTTCTCGGCACCGGCGTACTTCTCCAGGCCCGCCTGGTCGGTGACGGTCACCACCTCGCCGCTGCGGCCCCCGGTGGTGCCCCCGGCGAGCGAGGCGAATCCGTGCGGGGTGCCGGGCCCGTGCGGGGTCCCGGGCCCGCCGCCCTGGTGGGCGGCGGCCGGCCGCGGCGCCTCCGCTGCCGCCGCCCCGCCCGGGGCTGCGGGCAGCAGGAGGGCGGCGGCGAGGGCGAAGGCCGTGAACAGCGTTCTCGCTCTGGTGCGCTCGGTACGGAGGTGCGTCATTGCGGCTCCCATACAGCGGTGCGGGGTCAGGTGGTGCGAGGTCTTTCGCTGGTGCGGAAGGCGGTGAAGCCGGCGGTTCCGGAGGGCCCGGTGCCGGTCGGTGCGGTGGCGAAGAGGCCGAGCAGTGCGCCGACCCAGCGCCAGGGGGTGGCGGCGAAGACCTGGCCGGAAGCCCTGAAGCCGGTGCCGTCGCCGGTGTCGGCGAAGAAGCGGCAGCGCGCGCCCCTGCCGACCTCGATCCGGACGCGGACGACGGCGCCGGGCGCGGGGCGGGGGTGTTCGGCGTCCCGCTCGTGCTCGGCGACGGTCTCGGCGTACCGGTGCACGAGCCGGGCCGTGCCGTCGGGGCCGGTCTCCAGGCCGATCCACGAGAAGGCGTCCCCGAGCACGGCGAGCCCGGCCTTGGAGCCCGGCTCGTCGCTGTCCAGCGTGATGCCGACCTCGACGGTGAACTCCTCGGCGGGCAGCCGCTGCACCAGGACGTTGGGCAGGGCCCGCAGGTCGTGCGCGTACGCGGTCCGTACGCAGCTGAGCCGCAGCCCGTCGCCCGCGTGTCCGACGGTCCAGCCGGGCCGGGGGTTGGCCGTCCACTGCCACTGGCGGCCGTGGCGCCCTCCGGGGAAGTCGTCGCTGGACGCGGGTGTCCCGGGGGTCCCTCCCGGCCCCTTCGGCAGGGGGTGGACGAGGACGGGTTCCCCCCGGTCGCCGATGACCGGCCAGCCGTCCTCCCAGGTCATGGGCTGGAGGTGCACCACACGGCCGTACGCCCCGCGTGCCTGGAAGTGGAGGAACCAGTCCTCGCCGGCGGCGGTGCGGACCCAGCCGCCCTGGTGGGGGCCGTTGACCTCGGTGGCGCCCTGTTCCAGGACGACGCGCTCCTCGTAGGGCCCGTCGAAGGTCCGCGAGCGGAAGGCGCCCTGCCAGCCCGTCTCCACTCCCCCGGCGGGGGCGAAGATCCAGAACCAGCCGTCGTGCCGGTAGAGCTTGGGACCTTCGAGGGTGAACCAGCCCGGGATCGTGTCGGCGTCGATCAGGGTCGTGCCCTCGTCGAGGAGCTCGCGTCCGTCGGGGCTCATCCGGTGGCCGGTGAGCCGGTTCTTGATGCCGGAGCGGGACTTCGCCCAGGCGTGCACCAGGTAGGCCTCGCCGGTCTCCTCGTCCCAGAGCGGGCAGGCGTCGATCAGGCCCTTGCCCGCCTTGACGAGGTGCGGGGCGCTCCAGGGGCCGCGGATGTCCTCGGCGTTGATCTGCTGGATGCCGTGGTCGGGGTCGCCCCAGAAGATCCAGAAGCGTCCGTCGTGGTGGCGCAGCGAGGGCGCCCACACCCCGCAGTCGTGGCGGGGCACGGCGAAGTCCGCGTCGGGTCCCAGCCGTTCGAGGGCGTGGCCGATGAGGGTCCAGTTGACCAGGTCGCGGGAGTGCAGCAGCGGCAGCCCGGGGACACGCCCGAAGCTGGAGGAGGTGAGGTAGTAGTCGTCGCCCACGCGGACGACATCCGGGTCGGACCAGTCGGCGTGCAGGACCGGGTTGCGGTAGGTGCCGTCCCCGAGGTCCGCGGACCGGAGCTTCACGGGGGCGCTCATGTGGTCGCCACCTTGCGGACGTGGGCGGCGGCGGAGTCGCGGTCGAGGCGGCCGTCGGCGACGACGGTGACGATCCGGCGTACGACGGTGGCTCCGGCGGGGACGGGCAGCCGGCGGTCGGCGGCGAGGGACGAGCCGACGCCGGGGTATTCGGTGGTCCGTACGAACCACGGGTCGCGCCGGGTCTCCTCGGTCGCGCCGGCGAAGACGAGCGTCCAGCCGTCCCCCGCGAGGGCCAGCCAGTCCGCGGCCCTGCCGTGCACGGCCTCCTCGCCGTCGAGGGTTCCGCTGAACACGGCGGGCGGGGCGGCCTCCTTGGGGGCGCGCCAGAAGAAGCCGCCGTACCCGGCGCCGGGGCGGCCGTTGGTGGCGGGGCTGCCGATGGAGAGGTCGCCGCCGCCCCGGTTGGTCAGGGAGAAGGAGAAGTCCAGCGCCCAGGCGGTGTCGGAGAGTTCGGTGACGGCGACGGTGCGGTGCTCGCGCAGCAGCTCGGTTCCGTCGGCCTCCCAGCTGAGCTCCTCCACGAAGCCGTCCGGGTCGCGGAGCTTCCAGCCGAGGTGGCGCTGCGTCCCGTGGTTGTCGAGCTCTGTGGGGCCCTGGCCGCGGACGAAGGTGCGTCCGCCCCAGAAGTTGTGCCCGGCCACGTCGGGCACCGCGACGGAGGCGCCGAGGTGGTGGATGTGGTCGGCCGGGCGCTCCTCGGTGACCGGGGTGCCGGCGAGGGTGGTGACGGGGTGGAGGTAGGGCCGGCTGTCGGTGTCGGGCCGGTAGGTGTAGCGGCCGACGGGGCGTCCGGCGCAGCTGAGGAGTGCCGTGGTCATGGTGTGCTCACCTCGCTGGGGCGCGCCCATGAGGCGCCTAGTTCGGAGAAGAGGGTGAGGGTGTCGGCCGCGGCGGCGACGGTTCCGTCGATGCCGCGTACGACGCGCCGGATGCCGCCGCCGGGTCCGTCCGGCCGGGTGTGCCAGGCGGCGGCGGGCAGCGCGGTGGGCTCGGGTGCGGTGCGTACGGCCTCGACGACCCGCATGAAGGCGCCGGTGCGCTCCGGCGGCACGAGGAGAGCGGTGCCGTGCTCCAGGTGGCCGACGAGGTTCTCCAGGAGGTCGGTCCGCCCGTGCACGGCCTCCTCGGGCCCGTGTCCGGCGCGCTGGACGAGGACGCGGTCCTGCTTGTACCAGAAGGTGATGCGGCCCCGGTCGCCGTGGACGATCACGTACGGCTCACCGGCCTCCTCCGCGCAGAGGGTGACCGCGACGGTGACGGGGAGCCCGTCGGTGGTGGTGACGCGGACGCAGCTGGTGTCGTCGGACTCGATGTCGTGGGCCCGGAACAGCTCGGTCTCGATGGACGCCACGTCCTCGGCCGTCCCCTTGTCGGCGAGTTCGAGCGCGGTGGCGACGGCGTGCGCGAGCGGGTTGGTGAGCACCCCGTCGACCACGTCCGTCCCGCCGAGCCTGCGGCGGCCCGCCCAGGGCGCCCGGCGGAAGTAGGTGTCGTCGCGTACCCAGGCCCCCGCGGCACCGATGCCGCGCAGCTCTCCGATGGCTCCGGAGCGTACGAGGTCCTTGATGGCGGGCACGGCGTGCGAGCCGAAGGACTGGAAGCCGACCTGGCAGGCGATGCCCGCCTCCCGTACGCCCTCGGTCATGCGGGCGTAGTCGTCCCAGGTCGCGGCGGGGGGCTTCTCCAGGAGGAGGTGGACGCCCCGGGCCGCCGCGGTGAGGGCGAGCGCGGTGTGGGTCGGGATGGGGGTGCAGATGATCGCGGCGCGGGCCCCGGTGGAGTCCAGCAGGGCGCCGAAGTCGGACGACTGCTCGGGGAGTTCACCTGCGAACGCCTCGAGTTCGTCCTCGGTCAGCGGGTTCAGCTCACAGATGCCGGCCAGTCTGACCAGGCCCTGGTGCTGGAGCCGGCGGATGTTGGCGAGGTGCCAGCGGCCGTGGCCCCTGGCACCGGCCAGGACGACGGGGAGGGGGGTGCTCGTGCTCATCGGGCAGCCCTCCCCGCTCCTGCCTCGCGGGCCACGTCGGCGGCGGCGCGTTCGGCGCTGTCGACGGGGCCGTGCAGGGCGGGCGTCCAGCCGGTGTCGGGGCTGAGGTCCTGCTCGCTGCCGGAGTTGTAGGCGTTGTAGATGGAGACGAGGTCGACGGGGAAGCCGTTGAAGACGGTGCCGCGCTGGGTGAGGGCGCTGCCGTTCCAGCTCTTGAGCAGGTCGGCGACCTCGACGTGGCCCGGGGCCTCGAAGGCGTTGTTCTCCGCGACGATCCGCGACTCGGTCGAGACGCCGAGGGAGTAGCGGTAGTCGCCGCCGTCCTCGGGGATGACGTAGCGGTTGTTGTAGAGGTGGACCTGGCCGAAGCGGACCCGGGGCGCGCGTTGCACGACGGAGTGGAACTCGTTGTGGTGCAGGGTGACGCGGAGCTTGCCCCGGTCGGTGGTGACCCCGTCGCCGTTGCCGATCAGCATCGCCTTGTCGTGGTCGGCGAACCGGCTCCAGGAGACGGTGACCAGGTCGGAGCCGTTGGTGATGTCGAGGAGCCCGTCGTGGCGCAGGAAGTTGCGTCCGAAGAGGGTGGGCTCCTCGTCGTCGGGCCTGCCCTTGTCGCTCGCGGTGACGTGGTCGACCCAGACATGGGTGGCGCCGCGCAGCCAGAGCGTGTCGTACGCCGTCTTCCAGTCGCCGAGTCCGCCGGTGTTGGGCTGCCAGGCCGGGAAGCAGTCGTAGGCGTCGCGCAGTTCGAGGTTGCGGACGATGACGTTGTCCGCGTCCCTGACCTGGAGGCTCGCGCCCTTCAGCACCGCGCCGGTGCCGACGCCGACGAGGGTGGTGTTGGAGCCGACCAGGAGTTCGACGCGCTCGGCCTGGCGGGCGGCGGATGCCTTGCGGGCGTCCTCCTGGGCTCCCGCCGGCTTGGCTCCGCCCCAGGTGCGGGGGTCGTAGGCGGCGAGGTAGGCGTCGAGGGCGTAGCCGTCGGTGGCGTAGTCGGAGCAGTCCAGGCGCCGTCCGCGGTCGTCGGTGTTGGCGTCGATGGTCCCCGCGACCTTGATGATCTTCGGGGTGGAGCTGCCGCCGTCGAGCGCCGCGACGAGCTGCGCCCTGGTGCGCACGGTGAAGACGTGGGCGTCGTCCGCGGCCGAGCCGCCGGTGGTCCCGGCGCCCTCGGCCGCCCAGCCGTCGCCCTCGGGCAGGACCTCGCGGCCGAGGTCGCGTTCCGGGGCCGCGGGCCGCGCCGAGGGGGCCGGGGTGGCCGCCTCGGCGCCGGGCTGGAGGGCCAGGCTGCCGAGGAGCAGGGCGAGCGCGGCGGCGGCTCTGCGCGCCGTACGGGGACGGAGCTTGGGGGTCATGTCCGTCATCCCTTCACGGCGCCGGCGCTGAAGCCGGTGATGAGCCACTTCTGGATGAAGGCGAAGACGATCACCACGGGCACGGCGGCGATGACTCCGCCCGCGGCCAGCGCCCCCAGGTCGACGCTGTCGGCGCCGATGAGGGTGTTCAGGCCGACCGGGATCGTCTGCTTGTCCTGCTCGCTGAGGAACATCAGGGCGAACAGGAAGTGGTTCCAGCTGTGGACGAAGGCGAAGGAGCCTACGGCGATCAGTCCGGGGCGCAGCAGCGGCAGCACCACGGCGCAGAAGGCCTTGAAGCGCGAGCAGCCGTCCACCCAGGCGGCCTCTTCGAGGGAGACCGGCACGTTCTTGATGAAGCCGCTGATCAGGATGATCGACAGGGGGAGCTGGAAGACGGTCTCCGCGATGACGACACTCCCCAGGGAGTTGATCATCTGGAGGTTCTTGAAGATCTCGAAGAGCGGCACGAGCATCAGTGCGCCCGGGATGAACTGCGAGCAGAGCAGCGCCAGCATGAAGGCGCCCTTGATCTTGAAGTCGAACCGGGCCAGGGCGTAGCCGCCGGCCAGCGCGACCAGGGTCGTGGCGATCAGCGTCGCGACGCCGACGATCATGCTGTTCTGGAAGAAGAGGGCGAAGCTGCGCTCGTTCCAGACCTTGGAGAAGTGGTCCCCCGTCATCGGCCAGGGCACCAGCGAGGTGGAGCCGGCGGGCCGTACGGCGAAGAGGAACATCCAGTAGAACGGGATGAGCGTGAAGAGCAGATAGATGCCGAGCGGCACATAGATCTGCCAGCGCGGTACGTCGTCGAAGGCACGCTCGCGCTTGCTGCGCCGGGGCGCGGAGGGCGGCGGGGCGTCGTCGCCCGTGGAGAGGCCCGGCGTGCGGGCGCTGTTCTTCTCTGCGAGTGCGGCAGTCACTTGTGGTCGCCTCCGAACTTGCTCAGGCGCAGATAGACGATCGAGCAGAAGAGGAGGATCACGAAGGCGACGGTGGTGAGCGCCGAGGCGTATCCGAAGTCGTGGCCCTCGATGCCTGTATTGGCGACGTAGAGCGGGAGTGTGGTCGTCTCACCCGCCGGCCCGCCACCGGTGAGGGTGTAGAGCAGGTCGACGTTGTTGAACTCCCAGACCCCGCGCAGCAGGGTGGCGAGGATGATCGCGTCGCGCAGGTGCGGGAGGGTGATGTGGAAGAACTGCCGCATCCGCCCCGCGCCGTCCACCGCGGCCGCCTCGTACAGCTCCTTGGAGACGGACTGGAGGTCGGCGAGGATGAGGATGGCGAAGAAGGGGACACCGCGCCAGAGTTCGGAGATGGTCGCCGCCCAGAAGACCGTCCCGGTGTCGGAGAGCACCGAGGTGCCGTACTCGCCGATCCCGGCGTCCGCGAGGTAGCGGCTGAAGCCGGTGGACGAGTTGTAGAGCAGGATCCAGATGGTGCTGGTCAGCACGCCGGAGACGGCCCAGGGCGAGAAGACCATGGCGCGGGATATGCCGCGGCCGATGAAGGTCTGGTTGACGATCAGCGCGAGGGCGAGGCCGAGGGCGAGCTGGAGGGTCACCTGGGTGAAGACCCACTGGGCGCTGAAGCCGAGCGTCGGCCAGAACTGCTCGTCCTCGGTGAAGATCCGGGTGAAGTTGTCGAGGCCCGCGAAGCCGTTCCGCCACGGCTTGGTGACGTTGTAGTTCTGAAGGCTGTAGTAGAAGACGCTGACCACCGGATAGGCGATGAAGCCCAGCATCAGCAGGCCCGCGGGCGCGATCAGCAGGTACGGCAGGCGGCGGGGACTCGCCGAACGGCGCTTGGGCGCCTTCGCCTTGGGCGGCGGTGGGGCCACGGCTGCGTGGGCCATGACGCTCTCCGATCTCTGGGAAGTGCGGGATGTGCCGTGCTCTCGGTGCGTTCTTTCGGTGCGGTGCGGTGCGTGCGCTCCATGCTCACGGTGCGTTCGGTGCGCGTTTTCCGTGCATGGTGCAAGCGCTTACCGCATGCCGTTCGGTATCCCGGACGGGAGCGGCGCGCTGAATTCCGTGCGCCCGGTTCAGCCCGCGTACGGGTCGGGCACTTCTCCCTGCCGGGCCAGGAACGTGAAGTCGCATCCCGTGTCGGCCTGGGTGATCTGGTCCTGGTAGAGCGCGCCGTAACCGCGCCCGTAGCGGGCGGGCGGCTCGGTCCACTCGGACCTGCGCTGCTCCAGCTCCTCGTCGGACACGTCGAGGTGGAGCAGCCGCGCCTCCACGTCCAGCGTGATCAGGTCCCCGGTGCGGACCAGGGCGAGCGGTCCGCCGACGAAGGACTCGGGCGCGATGTGCAGGACGCAGGCCCCGTAACTGGTGCCGCTCATCCGGGCGTCGGAGAGCCGCACCATGTCACGCACCCCCTGCTTGAGCAGGTAGTCCGGGATCGGCAGCATGCCGTACTCGGGCATGCCGGGGCCGCCCTTGGGGCCGGCGTTGCGGAGCACCAGCACATGGTCCGGGGTGAGGGCCAGGGCCGGGTCGTTGATGGTGCGCTGCATCTCCTTGTAGTCGTCGAAGACGACCGCGGGCCCGGTGTGGCGGAGCAGATGCGGCTCGGCGGCGATGTGCTTGATGACGGCGCCGTCGGGGCAGAGGTTGCCGCGCAGCACCGCCACGCCGCCCTCCTCGGCCAGGGGGTTGTCCCGCTCCCGGATGACGTCGGTGTTGTGCACGAGAGCCCCGTCGATCTGTTCGCGCAGGGTGTCGTGGGTGACGGTGGGCCGGTCCAGGTGGAGTACGTCGGTGAGCCGGGCCAGGAATCCCGGCAGCCCTCCGGCGAAGTGGAAGTCCTCCATCAGGTACTTACCGCCGGGGCGGAGGTTGGCGAGGACCGGGACGGTGCGGGCGATGCGGTCGAAGTCGTCCAGGGTGAGCTTCACCCCGGAGCGGCCGGCCATCGCGATCAGGTGGATGACGGCGTTGGTGGAGCCGCCGAGCGCGAGCACCGTGGCGACGGCGTCCTCGTAGGCGTCCGCCGTGAGGATCCGCGACAGCGTGAGCTGCTGCCACACCAGTTCGACGATACGGAGGCCGGACTGCGCGGCCATCCGGTCGTGGCCGGAGTCCACGGCCGGGATGGAGGACGCTCCCGGCACGGTGACGCCCAGCGCCTCGGCGGCGGCGGTCAGGGTCGAGGCGGTGCCCATCGTCATGCAGTGGCCGGGAGAGCGGGCGAGCCCGTTCTCCAGTTCGCCCATCTCGCAGTCGCCGATGAGTCCGGCCCGCTTGTCGTCCCAGTACTTCCACATGTCCGTGCCGGAGCCCAGGACCTCGTTGCGCCAGTGGCCGGGCAGCATGGGCCCGGCGGGCACGAAGACCGTCGGCAGGTCGACGGACGCGGCGCCCATCAGCAGCGCGGGGGTGGACTTGTCGCAGCCGCCCAGCAGCACCGCGCCGTCGACGGGGTAGGAGCGCAGCAGCTCCTCCGTCTCCATCGCCAGCATGTTGCGGTAGAGCATCGGGGTCGGCTTCTGGAAGGTCTCCGAGAGCGTGGAGACCGGGAATTCGAGCGGGAAGCCGCCCGCCTGCCAGACGCCCCGCTTGACCGCCTGCGCGCGGTCGCGCAGATGGACGTGGCACGGGTTGATGTCGGACCAGGTGTTGAGGATCGCGATGACCGGCTTGCCCAGGTGCTCCTCGGGGAGGTAGCCGAGCTGCCGGGTGCGGGCGCGGTGACTGAAGGAGCGGAGCCCGTCCGTGCCCCACCACTGGTGGCTGCGCAGCTCCTCGGGGGCGATACGGCGGCCCGCCGTGCGGTCGGCTGTCATATCGACCACCCGGCGACCTGGTCGGCGACCTCGGCGCGCTGCGCCTCGGGGAGCACCCGGCTCGGCGGGCGCACATCGCGGCGGCAAAGTCCGAGCGAGGCCAGGGCCTCCTTGACGACCGTCACGTTGTTCGCGGACTGCCGGTCGGCGCGCAGTTCCTCGAAGCGGCGGATCCGCTCCCAGACCTTCATCGCCGCGGTGTAGTCGCCGGCCCGCAGCGCCTCCAGCATGTCCAGCGAGACGCCGGGGGCGATGTTGACCAGGCCGGAGGTGAATCCGGTGGCGCCGGTGGCGAAGTAGGAGGGGGCGTACAGCTCGGCGAGCCCCGCGACCCAGACGAACCGCTCCAGGCCAGCGTCGCGGGCGAACGCGCCGAAGCGGGCGGCGTCCGGCACGGCGTACTTCACGCCGATGACGTTGGGGCAGGCGTCGGCGAGCTCGGTGAGCGCCTCGCCCGTCAGCAGCGGGTTGCGGATGTAGGGGACGACGCCGAGCTCCGGGACGGCCTCCGCGATGGCGCGGTGGTAGTCGATCCAGCCGTCCTGCGAGACGTAGGGGTGCACGGGCTGGTGCACCATCACCATCTCGGCCCCGGCCTCCCTGGCGTGCTCCGCGGCGGCCACGGCGGTCGGCACGTCGTGGCCGACACCCACCAGCACGGTGGCCCGGCCGCCCGCCTCCTCGATGGTCAGCTCGGTGACGGTACGCCGCTCGTCGGGGGTGAGCGCGTAGAACTCACCGGTGTTGCCGTTCGGGGTGACGATGCGGACGCCGCCGTCGAGCAGCCTGCGCAGCAGGGCGCGGTGGGCCGGAACGTCGATGCTCCCGTCCTCGGTGAACGGGGTCACCGGGATCGCCACTACGTCTGCGAGGGCCGCCTTCAGCGGGGTGAGGTCCATGCGGACTGGCCTTTCGTCGGAGTGCTGGTGAGTCGGTTCCAGCGGGTGGTTCACGCCGTGTCACCTCCGTCTTCGTCGTCGGGGAAGGCACGGCGTACGAACGATGCGATGTGGTCGTGCAGGGCTCCCGCGGCGGCCTCCGCGTCGGCGGAGAGGGCGAGCCGGAGGATCTCGCGGTGCTCGGCCGCCTCGCGCTCCCAGGAGGGGATGGCCGACCAGGCGACGGTCGACACGAGCGCGGCCTGGTCGCGGACCTCGTCGAGCATCCGGCCGAGCAGCGGGTTGCCGCAGGGCAGGTAGAGGGCCCGGTGGAAGTCCCGGTTGGCGAGCGACCTGTCCGCCTTGTCGATCGCCGAGTCGGCCCGCTCCAGGGCCTCCTGGGCGGCCTCCAGCGACGCCTGCCGGGTGATGGTGCGGCGCAGCGCCTCCGGCTCCAGGAGCAGGCGCACGTCGTACACCTCCCGGGCCATGGCCGCGTCCACGAGCCGCACGGTGGCGCCCTTGTACTGGCTCATGACCACCAGTCCGGTGCCGGCGAGCGTCTTCAGCGCCTCGCGCACGGGCGTCTTCGACACCCCGAACTGGGCGGCGAGTTCGGTCTCCACGAGTGCCTGTCCCGGGCGCAGCTGCGCGGTGAGGATCGCGTGCTTGATCGCCTCCAGCACGTACTGGGTCCTGGACGGGATCGGGGCAGGCGCAAAGGTCATGGGAAGGGTGCTCTCACATCTCGCGTATCGCGTCTCATATATGACGTACGAAGTATGACGCGATGAAGCTAGAGCGGTGCGAATGTTTCGTCAACGCTTCTGGCAGAAGAAATTTGGTTTCGTCGCCGGAAGTTGGAAAAGCCGCAGGTCCCCGGCGTGTGCCGGGGACCTGCGTTCGGGGAGACCGCGCCGGGAGAGCCGCGGGGGGCGTCCGGCCGGTCAGCCGCCTCGCACCGCGGACAGGGCGTCCGCGACCGCGCGGAGGTCCGGTCCGGAGGCCAGGCCCGCGTGGTACAGGCGCAGTTCGCCCGCGCCGAGCGAGGCCGCGTGCGCGGCGTCCCGTGCCAGGGTGCCGGGGCTTCCGCCCATGCCGGTGACCACGTTGAAGTTGGCGGCCAGCACCCCGGAGAGCCCCGCGAAGGGGCCCAGGACCGCCTCGCGCGCCGCGTCGCCGCCGGTGCAGGGCAGCACGACCCCGTCGGCCGTGGACAGGATGTGGGCGGGGTCCGTACCGACGTTGGCGCCGGTGCGGTACGGCGCGGGGTCGGCGTGCAGCAGGACCTGGAAGTCCGGCCCCGGCGCCGCGCTCCGCACCGCCGAGACGGCCGCCTCCTGGAGGCCCCTGGCGACCTGTCCGCGCCACCGCAGGGTGGCGTCGGCGAGGTCCGCGCCGAGCAGCTTCCCGACGCCCGGCCAGCCGGCCTCCCCGGACCCCTGACCGGCCCAGACGGGCTCCAGGGCGCGGCGCACCGCGGCCCGCAGCTCCTCCGCGTCCAGGCCGGCCGAGGCGTAACCGGCGCGGCAGTCGGCGCAGAAACAGAGGGACATCAGATACTGCGCGGCGTCCCCGAGGCCGACCCCGGAGGTCTTGTCGTGGGCGTGGAGATGGGCGAAGCCGTACCAGCCGCACGACTCCAGCTCGGTGCCCGAGGCCCCGGGGCGTACGGCCGCCTCGGCCGCCAGGTCCACCAGGTACGCGTGGACGTCGGGCCGCGCGATGCACGGCGCCCAGGGGTAGCGGTCGCCGTAGGCGTTGACCACGGAGGTGTCCGGATACTCCGCGCCCATGCGGGAGTTGTGCGCGAGGACCACCCAGGAGTGCACCTGGAGGCCCGCGTCCGCCAGCGCCTCGGCGGCCTCGGCGTACGGGTCCTCCCCCGGCACCCAGGACTGCGGGTAGGGACTCAGCTCGCGCCCCTTCCAGCAGCCCTCGTCCGGCGGATAGAGCACTGCCGCGTGTTCGGCGGTGACGATCCGGCGGGCGGGGTGGCGCGGCGTCAGGGCCCGGGTGGAGTGGTAGGCGGAGGCGAGCGTCACCTGCTCGACGCCGAGGCCGGCGAGCCGGCGGGCCGCGTCCGGGTCACCGACGACGTCCCAGGGGTACAGAAAGGCGGAGGCCTTCACCTGGCCTCCCCGGCGGGGTACTTCTCCAGCAGGGCGCGGCCGTTGGCGATGATCGCGGCCAGCTCCTCGACGTGCTCGGCGGGGGGCTCGGTGAGCGGGGTGCGGACGTGGCCGACGTCCAGGCCCTCCAGCCGGACGGCCGCCTTCACGAGCGAGACGGCGTAGCCCCGGCCCTTGGCCCGGAGTTCGACGAGCGGCCGGTAGAAGTGGTCGAGCAGCGCGTTGACGAGGTCGTCGTCCCCGGAGTCCAGCGCCCGGTAGAAGGCCAGGGCGATGTCGGGGGCGAAGGCGAAGACGGCGGACGAGTAGAGCGTGACGCCGATGCCCCGGTAGGCGAGGCCGGTGAGCTCGGCGGTGGGCAGCCCGTTGAAGTACAGGAAGTCCTCGCCGGGCAGCCCGGTGCGTACGGCGCTGACGATGCGCTGCATCAGGTCGAGGTCGCCCAGGCCGTCCTTGAGACCGATGATCCCGGGGGTCTTCGCCAGGGCGACGACGGTCTCCGGGGTGAAGACCGCGTTGTCCCGCTGGTAGACGATCGTCTCCAGGGACGTGGCGGCGGCGAGCGCGGCGTAGTGGGCGAGCAGCCCCTCCTGGCCGGCGACGACGAGGTAGGGCGGCATGGCCAGGAGCCCGTCCGCGCCCGCCTCCTCCGCGAGCTTCGCGTACTGGACCGCGAGCGCCGTGCCGTAACCGGCGCCCGCGACGACGGGCACCCGGCCCGCGGTCTCCTCGACGGCGGCGGCGACCACGAGGCGGAACTCCTCGGGGGCCAGCGCGTGGAACTCGCCGGTGCCGCAGCAGGCGAAGACGGCCGCCGCACCGGCGTCGACGCCCGCGCGCACGTGCGCGCGGAACGCGTCGAGGGCGATGGCGCCGTCCGGCCCGTAGGCGGTGACGGGGAAGAAGAGCGGCCCGGCGACGTCGGTGAGTCGGGCGGCAAGGGGGGCTGAGGTCACGGGCGCTCCCTGAGCGATTCAGGCGTGCACAATTATGATCGGCGTCCATATTCATGAACGGCGCCACGCTAAGGCAGTTCCGCGGCGAAGGTCAAGACAGGTGCGGCCGACGCGTGGCGGATCGCGCGAACCGGCGCCCCTCTTGACGCGGTCGGCGGGAACTTCTTAGCGTGTCCACGCATGTGAATGTCATCCATGGATTTGACGCTCCGGGCGGGTTGCGCCATGTCTGCGTGCCGCGCGTACCTTGCTGTCCGTACGTCCAGCTCCGCGCAGCACCCTGCCGCCCCTGTCCGCGCACGCCGCGACGCGTCCTGCGCCCGCACCGAGGAGATCCCCGTATGCCCACTCCCCGTACCGTCCTGCTCACCGGCGCCGCCGGCGGCCTCGGCACCCTCATGCGGGGGCTGCTGCCGGCGTACGGCTACGACCTCCGCCTCCTGGACCTCACCCCCATCGAGGGCGAGCCGGACGCCGTCACCGCCGACCTCGGCGACAAGGACGCTCTGCGGGAGGCCGTGCGGGGCGCCGACGCGATCATCCACCTCGCGGGCATCTCCCTGGAAGCCTCCTTCGACAAGATTCTGCACTCCAACATCGAGGGCACCTACAACCTCTACGAAGCGGCTCGCGAGGAGGGCGTCGGCCGTATCGTCTTCGCCTCGTCCAACCACGCGATCGGCTACACCCCGCGCCCGCGCGCCGGTGACCCGCTGATCCCGGTCGAGACCCCCCGCCGCCCCGACACCCTCTACGGCCTGTCGAAGTCCTTCGGCGAGGACCTCGCCCAGTTCTACTGGGACAAGCACGGCGTGGAGACCGTCTCCGTGCGCATCGGGTCCTGCTTCATGGAGCCGACGTCGGTGCGGATGCTGTCCGTCTGGATGAGCCCGGGCGACGGGGCGCGCCTCTTCCACGCGGCGCTCACGGCCGAGGACGTGCGGCACACCGTGGTCTACGGCTCCTCCGACAACACGCGCCTGTGGTGGGACCTGACGACGGCCCGCTCCCTCGGCTACGAACCGCAGGACGACTCCGAGCAGTACGCGGAGAAGCTCGTCGCCGAGCACGGCGAGCTGGACCCGCAGAATCCCGAGCACGCCCACATCGGCGGCCACTTCGTCACGGACCCGCCGATCTGGCCGTACTGAGGTCTGTCCGCGGGGCCGCCGGCCGGGCCCGGCCCGGAAAACGCCGCGACGCGACGGCGCGGGGCGGGCACCATACGGCCATGCCGAAACCTTCCGGATTCCAGTACGAGCAGCACGGCGACGCGGGCGTCACCATCACCCACCACGGCCGCCCCGCGGGCACCCTGCGCGGCGGCCGGGCGGAGAAGTTCCTGGCCGAGGTGGTGTCGGGCGACGCCCAGCTCGTCATGGCGCGCTGGACCGGCGCGTACAAGCACGGCAACGAGCGGGCCGCCCGCGACCACCCGCGCAACCGGGCCCGCGGCGGGCGCTGAGCCGTACGGAGCACGGTACGAAAGGTAAGGGAACGGCAAAGCCGGGTCGTTCGTTACCCCGTGCATGACCGCAATGACACCCGGCTCGAACATCCCTCTCTCCGCCGCCCGCGTGGCGGTGGACGTCGCCGCCCCCGTGCGGCTCGACGTCTCGGGCCTGCTGCTCACCGCCGACGGCAAGGTGCGCTCCGACGACGACTTCATCTTCTACAACCAGCCCTCGGGCCCCGGCGTGACCTACCGCTCGGGCGGCGGGTCCGCGCCCGACGCGATCGTGGTGGACACCACGGCGGTTCCCCCGGGCATCGAGAAGATCGTCGTCACGGCGAGCCCCGACGCCGCGGGCCAGACCTTCCAGGGCGTGGAGCCCACCGCGACCGTGCGCAACGCGGACGACGGCAGCGCGCTCGCCACCTTCACCCCGCCGCAGCTGGGCGGCGAGACGGCGCTGGTGGTCATCGAGATCTACCTGCGCAACGGCGCCTGGAAGGCCCGCGCCGTCGGCCAGGGCTATGCGAACGGCCTGGCGGGCATCGCCACCGACTTCGGCGTCTCGGTGGAGGAGCCGGCCGCGGCTGCCCCGCCCGCCCCGGCGGCGGCGCCCCTCGCACCGCCCGTGGCGCCCCCGGCCACCGCACCCGTGGACCCCCGGATCGCTCCCCCGGCCCCGCCCGCGCCCGCCGGCTCCGGCAAGATCAACCTCGACAAGGGCCGGGTCAGCCTCCAGAAGAACCAGACGGTGTCGCTGGTCAAGGGCGGCAAGCCGCTGCTCTCGCAGGTCAAGATGGGCCTCGGCTGGGAGCCCGCCTTCCGCGGCAAGGACATCGACCTCGACGCCTCGGTCATCGCCTACGGCCCCAACCGCAACCACCTGGACAGCTGCTACTTCGGCAAGCTCTCCATCCTGAACGGCGCGATCAAGCACTCCGGCGACAATCTCACGGGCGAGGGCGCCGGTGACGACGAGGTGATCGTCGTGGACCTCGGCCGCATCCCGGCGGACGCCACCGGCCTGGTCTTCACGGTCAACTCCTTCACCGGCCAGAAGTTCACCGAGGTCGCCAAGGCCTACTGCCGGCTGATCGACGCGACCACCGGCGAGGAGCTCGTCCGCTTCGACCTGACCGGCGCGGAGCCGCAGACGGGCGTGATGATGGCCAAGCTGATCAAGCAGTTCTCCGGCGAATGGGAGATGACCGGTATGGGCGAGTTCGTGAAGTCGCGGACCGTCCGGGGCATGGTGAAGCCCGCCGCGAAGGCCCTCTGACGCCGTCACGGGCCCCGGAACGGCTTCCGGGGCACCCGATGGGGGCCATACCCCTCAGGTGCCCCGGATCCGGAGAGTCTCCGGTGGGACGCGGTGCGTGCTCGTCCGCTCTCTCAGAGCTTGGTCAGCTTGGAGTACGGGCTCAGGATCCTCCCCTGTCGCCCCGAGAAGTCGATGAGCACTGCGTCGTTGTCGCCCTCGACAGCAAGGACTCGTCCGAGTCCGAACTGGTCGTGCGACACCCTGTCGCCCACATCGAAGCATTCGACCGGTGGGGCCGCCTGGGCCGGGCGGTTGAAGGGACTGGAAGGCAGGTGACGCCGGGATCCGGCTGACTGTTTCATTACGGTCGAGTATGCGCCCTGTAAGCGCCCGACGCCATGCCCGACCGCTCCGGAGCGGGCAGTAGTACCGCATTCGTAATCAGCGGTTCCAGGGCCAGTCCGCGCTCCTGCCCGCTTCCAGCAAGGGCACCATGCGGAACGCCGCGTCGGAAAGCCCCCCGAAGGTGTGGCGGTTCTCGCTTCCCGACGGGGCGTGCCCGACCCGGTATCCGGCGAGGTTCCAGGTGTAGACGGGCACGGTGAGCGGGATGCCGTCGGTGGCGTCGCCGTAGTGGGTGAACGACGCCTGCTCGTCGGCGACGATGAGCACCCGGTCATGTGTGCGGTAGTGCTTGCGTACGGCCCGCACCGTGTCGGTGCCGCCCAGGTCGCCGAAGCGCTCCAGGATCTTCAGCACGGACTCGCCCCAGCGGAACGCCACCGGCGCACTGGTCGTCCCGAACTCCACCAGGTCGGCGTCGGCCGCCCGCAGCGCCAGGGCCGCGCCGAAGACGGCCGCCGCGTCGGCCCGGTTCAGCTGGGAGCGGTCCGAGAGCGGCGACCACATGGAGCCGGAGCGGTCGACGAGGATCAGGGTGCGGCCCTGCAGCGCCGGAACGTGTGCCAGCGAGTGGCCGAGCGCCCGCTCCAGCGGGTAGGCCCACCGCAGCGACGGCGCGTGCCGGTACGCCGCGAGGTAGCGGAAGGGGAACTGTCCCGAGGCCGCCACCGCCTCCGGGTCGCTGATCCGTGCCGCCACCTGCGCCGCGACCTCGTCCGAGACCCCCGCCTCGTCGAAGTTCCGCAGGTTGCGGACGAGCGCCATCGCGCCCATGGACGGGATCACGGCCTCCCAGGCCGCGGCGTCCATCGGACCCTGGAGAAAGCCCGCCAGTGCCTCCCAGGTCATGCCCGCGGCGGCCAGCCGGTCCGCGCCGCCGGGCCCGGTCACCACCGCGCGCCGCTCGGCGACCGGCAGGTCCATCAGCTCCCGGTGGGCGATGAGGGTGCGGTTCGACTCGGGCACCACGGCGTTCTCGGGGTGGTGCCTGCGGTCCAGGGCGTAGCGGAAGAGGTCGCCCTGCCAGGGCTTGGTGGGGTCCGGAGCGGCGTGCACCAGGTTGAGGACGTCACCGAAGCGGTAGCCCCTGGACGCGGTGTCGTACTTCAGCAGCGCCTTGCCGCCGTAGAGCCTGCGCACCGCGTCGGCCATGCCCCGCTTGACCGGCTTGGGCACGGCCCGGCCGTAGCGCGAGGTCCAGTAGCCGAGCATTTCACCGGGCTCGTCCGGGCGCAGCAGCACCGAGTCCACGACCTGGCGGTTGGACGGGCCGTCCACCGCGCCGGCGTCGAGCCGCGCCTTCACGTACTCGGCGGCGCCGACGACCGACGCCGTGCGCATCCGCGCCTCGCGGCGCAGCCAGCCCAGCAGTCCCGCCGTCCACTCCGGGTCCTGGACGGCGAGGGTCCGCACGAGTGCGGCGAACCGGGTGTCGCGCTCCTCGCCGCCCTCGTAGAAGGTCTCCTGCGACACGAAGTTCGCGACCGCGAGCAGAAAAAGTTCGGAGCGCGCCTCCCGGAGATGTCCGGCGGCGCCCTGGTGATTGCGCGCGGTGTGCCCGGTCGACCGCACGGGCGAGGTCACGCGGGGACGCGTGGAACGGGTGTTGAAGCGTGCCATGGTGAATTCCCCCGAATTCATGGGGAAGAGCACGGCAAAGGGGTGCCCGAGATCGGAATCGGTGACGGTTGTGTCGATGCTCTACCCGATTGAGCTACCGGCCGGAGCCGGGCGGGACTCGAACCCGCAACCCTCGAATGAGGAAGTATCCGTCGCCTGCGCACCGGGCACCCCGGCGCTCGTGCCTCCCGAGGTCAGGACGGCTGCGGCGCTGTTCGGGAAAGGAAGTAGCCGCTGCCTTCGCACCGGGAGGTGCATGGCCCTGACTTTACGAGGACGACCGCGCGGCGTGCGAGGGAATTTCCCTCCCGCGCCACGCGGCGACCCCGCGCGCTACTTGGCGGGCTGACGCTTCCACGGGCCCGTGATGGCGAGCATGATGCCCGGCGTCTGGATATTGGCGAACAGCGTCTTTCCGTCCGGCGAGAAGGTGACCCCGGTCAATTCGCTGTAGGAGGGGTCCTCCGCCGTTCCGTCGTTCAGCTCGTTGCGCGCGATCGGGTACGTACGGCCGCTGTCGGTCGCCCCGAAGAGGTGCTGGAGTCCGTTGCCGTCCTCGGAGATGACGATGCCGCCGTAGGGCGAGACGGTGATGTTGTCCGGGCCGTCGAGGGCGCCGTCCACGGAGGGGTCGGGGTTGACGCCGAGGAGGACCTTCAGGGTGATCGTGCGGCGCTTGGGGTCGTAGAACCAGACCTGGCCGTCGTGCGCCACGGGGCTCTCGGAGCGCGCGAAGGAGGAGACGAAGTAGGCGCCGCCGTCGCCCCACCACATGCCTTCGAGCTTGCGGGCGCGGGTGATCTGGCCGTCCGCGAACTGCTTGCGCACGGAGACGGTCTTCGCGTCACGGTCGGGGACGTCCACCCAGTCCACGCCGTAGACGGTGCCGATCTCGGTGGCGCGGGAGAGGTCGTCGACGAACGCGCCCTTCTTGTCGAAGCACTTGGTGGCCTGGAGGACACCGGCGTCGTCGGCGAGGGTGCGCAGCTTGCCGCGGCCGTGCTTGAAGCCCTTCGGCGGGACCCAGCGGTAGAGCAGTCCGTTGGGGCCGGAGGCGTCCTCGGTCAGGTAGGCGTGACCCTGCTTGGGGTCGATGACGACGGCCTCGTGGGCGTAGCGGCCGAAGGCCTTGATGGGGCGGGGGTCCCGGTTGGCCCGCTTGTCGTAGGGGTCGACCTCGAAGACGTAGCCGTGGTCCTTGAGGAGGCCGTTCTTGCCGGCCTTGTCCTCGGTCTCCTCACAGGTGAGCCAGGTGCCCCACGGGGTGCTGCCGCCCGCGCAGTTGGTGGAGGTGCCCGCGATGCCGACCCACTCGGCGGTGCGGCCGTCGCGACGGGTCTCCACGACGGTGCAGCCGCCGGCCGCGACCGGGTCGTAGACGAGGCCGTCGGTGAGCGGGACGGGGTACTCCCAGCCGGCCCGGGTGCCGCTCAGCTCGTGGTTGTTGACGAGGAGGGTGACACCGCGGGGGCCCTCGAAGGCGGCGGTGCCGTCGTGGTTGGAGGGGGTCGGCTCGCCGGTCTCCAGCTTGGTGACACCGCTGTGGGTGAGGACGCGGTACGAGAATCCGGCGGGCAGCGCGAGGATGCCGTCGGGGTCGGGGATCAGCGGGCCGTAGCCCAGCTCCTTGCCGTGCCCCTTGCCGTCATGGCCGTGGTGCCCGTCGTGCCCGTGCCGGGCGTCCTCGGCGGCGAGGGCGCCGGGGGCGGTGGCCAGTGCGCCGACGGCACCGGTGAGGGCGATGCCGGCCCCGGTGAGGGCGGACTGTCTGGTGAATTCCCTGCGCGTGACTGACATCGCGGACTCCTGGTGGTGCGTGGCCGGGTGGTTGGCGTGATCACGCTCCCTCCCCCGCACCAACACCAGTTGAACGACGTACGACGTCGAGCGGGCCCGCAGGTCAAGCCCTCCGGCGTTCGGGGACAAAAGCTGCCGCCGGACGTGGTTCCGGCCAGGCGCGGAAGGTCGCGCCTGGCCGGAAAGCCCCCCTGCCCTGCTCAGCCCTTCGTGCGCGAGCGGGCCTTGAAGGCGGCCTTGCGCGCTTCCTTGGCGATCTTCCGGTCGCGGTGCAGCCGGCCTACCGCCTCCAGGACGTCGGCCGTCGCGGGGTGGTCCACCCGCCAGGCCTCGTCGAAGAATCCGCTGTGCTGGCCGGAGAGCCCCTCGACCAGCTCCTGGAGTTCGTCCAGGTCACCGTCGGCGTCCAGCTGCGCGGCGATCGTGTCGACGGCGAGCCAGAAGATCATCGACTCCGGCGGCGCGGGCACGTCCGCCGCGCCGCGCTCGGCCAGCCAGACCCGTGCCAGACCGCCGAGTTCGGGGTCGCCGAGCACCGCGCGCACGGCGGGTTCGGCCTCGGGCCCCACCAGGGCGAGCGCCTGCTGGCAGTGGAGCCTGCGCAGCGGGGCGCGCTCGTCGGCGCCGCGTGCCGCGCCCAGGAGTTCGGCGGCGGCGGGCTCGGCCCCCGCGGCTCCGTGCTGTGCGAGCCACAGGCCGACCTCGGAGCGGGCGGCCTCCTCGGGGTAGTGCGCGATGCCGTCGAGGAGCGCGTCGGCGCCCTTGTCCGCGAGGTCGCCGACGGCGGGTGCGTCCACCCCCGCCTCCAGCATCCGCTCCCGGATGCCGTAGAGGCCCAGCAGCGTCAGCTTCACCATGCCGTAGCGGGTGACGTCCTCGTCGTCGGCGGGCGGCGTGGCCTCCTCGCCCTCCTCGGTCAGCAGCGCCTCGTCCACCGGCTGGTACTCGACGATCCCGATGGGTTCGAGGACCCGGAACTGGTCGTCCAGCCGCATCATGGCCTCCGACACCTGCTCCAGCACGTCGTCGGTGGGCTCGCCCATGTCCTCGGGCACCACCATGGACGCGGCGAGGGCCGGCAGCGGCACCGGGGCGTCGGCGGGGCCCGCCTCCGAGACGGTCAGCAGATAGAGGTTGCCGAGCACCCCGTCGAGGAACTCGGCCTCCGCCTCCGGGTCCCAGTCCAGCGCGTCGAAGTCGACGCTGCCGTCCTCGCCGATGAGGTCGGCGAAGTCGTCGAAGGCCGGGGCGGTGGCGTCCGCGTGCACGGCGTCGAGGCCGTCGAGCCAGATCGCGAGGACGTCCTGCGGGGACCCGGAGGTCAGCAGGGCGAGGTTCTCACCGGCCGTGGCGGTACCCTCGGCGTCGTCTCCCGCGGTCTCACCGAGGCCGTCCTCGTCCTGCGGGTCCTCGACGTCCACGAGCCCCGTGTCGACCGCGAGGCGCCAGGCCTCACTCGCCAGCGCCGCGCCGTCCTCGTCGGCGGTGAGCCCCAGGTGCTCGGCCGCCGCGGGGAGTTGGGCCTCGACGAGCTCGCCACCGGCGCCCACCCGTGTCGTGGGCCCGGCCCAGCGGGCGAGACGTACGGCGCGGACGAGCAGCGGAGCGGCCAGCGCGTCCCGTGCCAGCTCGGCCTCGGAGTGCAGCCGCACCGGCGGCAGGGAGGGGCGCTCTGCGGACATCAGGGGGTTCTCCTCGGGGCGTGCGCGGGCTGTTGTGCGGGGCCGGACCGGTGGCGTACAAGTCCTCGGCCGCGGCCCCAGCGTAGACGCATTTCGTCCCCTGCCGCCCGGTTCTCCCGCCGGCCGGCGGCGGGGCCTCGCCGGGCCGGCTTCTGCCGCTCCGTGGGCGCCGGGGTGCGGCCGTGGCCGTCACCGGTCACGCCCGGGTGGTCCCGGGCCCGCCTCCCGTGGGGTGCCGGGGTCCCCACAGCCGGCACGCGCCCGTGTCCGCCGGGGAGTTGCCCTTCGGGCGGGGACGTGGTCATCCGGTCGTGCCCGTGCTCCAGGCCGTCGTGTTGAGCTCGTCCATCAGCCGTATGTCGTGGCCCTCCAGGGGGAAGACCCGCGCCCCCGTGTCCGGGGCAGCGGCGATCTCCAGGGCGTCGCCCTCGATCAGGTCGCCGCCCTCCTTGGTGGAGACCCAGGCCAGCGTCGAGCGGACCTGCGCGCCGGGCTTGAGCATGACCTCTTCCGGCCCCGGGTCGTTGCCGAACATCGAGCCGCCCGCGTTCACGGGGACGGGAAGGCGCTCACCGTCGTCGCCCAGCGCACGGACGGACGGGTAGCCGTCGACGCGGTACGGCTTCTTCCCGCAGTTGGTGAGCGTGAGGGTGACGGCGCGGTGGAACATCGCCGTCTCCACGGGCCCCATGCCGACGACCACTCCGGAGGCGGGGCAGCCCTCGGCCGGCGGCGCGGGGGTGGGCGCGCCCTGGGCGGGCGCGTCGGCGGCGGATCCGGGGTCCGGGTCCGGCGCGACCCAGGGCGGGCGTGTCGTGGCGGCCGGGCTCGGTGACGGGGCCGGCTCCCCCTCACCCGCGGGGACGAGGAAGCCGGCGCAGCCGGACAGCGTCAGGGTGGCCGCCGCGAGCACGGCGGCCGAGATCGATGTCCGTACGCGCATGCCGTGTGCCCCACCCCTGGAACGGTCCGTCGCCCTTCCGTTCGATCATGCCAGACCGTTCCGCCATCGTTCAGCTTCTCTTGCCCGTCACCCCAAGCAGAACTAAGTGGACCCGTGCCCACCGGGCGCCGAGACTGCGGAGATGACATCCCATACGGCCAGACCCTTCGGCCGCGCCCTCTGCGCCATGATCACGCCGTTCACCGCCTCGGGCGGCCTGGACCTGGACGCGGCCCGCCGCCATGCCTCCGCTCTCGTCGCGGACGGCTGCGACGGCCTCGTGCTCAGCGGCACCACGGGCGAGTCGCCGACCACGACGGACGAGGAGAAGACCGCGCTGCTGCGGGCCGTACGGGAGGCGGTCGGCGGGGCGGTGCCGCTCGTCGCGGGCGTCGGCAGTTCCGACACCCGGCACACGGTCCGGCTGGCGCGGGAGGCCGAGGAGGCGGGCGCCGACGGGCTGCTGGTGGTGACCCCGTACTACAGCCGCCCCCCGCAGGCCGCCGTGGAGGCACACTTCCTCCGGGTCACGGAGGCCACCGGCATCCCGCTGATGCTCTACGACATCCCCGGCCGCACGGGCACGAGGATCGAACCGGCCACGCTCCTGCGCCTGGCGGAGCACCCGCGCGTCGTGGCGGTCAAGGACTGCTCGTACGACCTGCTCGCGGCGACGAAGGTGATGGCGCGGACCTCACTGGCCTACTACTCGGGCTGCGAGGAGCTGAACCTCCCGCTGTACGCACTGGGCGGGGCGGGCTATGTCAGTACGGTCGCCAATGTGGCCCCGGGCCCGATGCGGGCCGTCCTGGACGCGTTCGACTCCGGTGACACCGCGGAGGCCGCCCGCCTGAACGGGCTCACCGTCGGCCTGGTCGAGGCGATGATGTCCTCCGGCCTGCCCGGCACGGTCACCGTGAAGGCGCTGCTCGACGCGGGCCCGGTCCGCGAACCGCTGCAGCCCGCCGGCCGCGAGGCGACCGACGGGCTGCGTGGGCTGTACGAGGAACTCCTCGCCGCTACGGACTAGTTGTGGCTGTGCAGGATGTCGTTCAGCCCGTCCCAGACCGCGTTGTTCGGACGGGCCTCGACGGCGCCGGTGACCGAGTTGCGGCGGAAGAGGATGTTCGACGCACCGGAGAGTTCCCGCGCCTTGACAACCTGTCCGTCGGGCATGGTGACCCGGGTGCCCGCCGTGACGTAGAGCCCGGCCTCGACGACGCACTCGTCGCCGAGCGCGATGCCGATGCCGGCCTCGGCGCCGATGAGGCAGCGCTGCCCGATGACGATGCGCTCCTTGCCGCCGCCGGAGAGCGTGCCCATGGTGGACGCGCCGCCGCCGATGTCGGAGCCGTCGCCGACGACGACGCCTGCGGAGATGCGGCCCTCGACCATGGAGGTGCCGAGGGTACCCGCGTTGAAGTTGACGAAGCCCTCGTGCATCACGGTGGTGCCGGAGGCCAGGTGCGCCCCGAGCCTGACGCGGTCGGCGTCGGCGATGCGCACGCCCTTGGGTGCGACGTAGTCGGTCATCCGGGGGAACTTGTCCACCGAGGTGACCTGGAGGTGCAGGCCCTCGGCGCGGGCGTTGAGCCGGACCTTCTCCAGGTCGTCGACGGCCACCGGGCCCAGCGAGGTCCAGGCGACGTTGGCGAGGAAGCCGAAGATGCCGTCGAGGTTCTGGCCGTGGGGCTGGACCAGCCGGTGCGAGAGCAGGTGCAGCCGCAGGTAGGTGTCGTGCGCGTCGAGCGGCTTGTCGTCGAGCGAGGAGATGACCGTGGACACGGCGACGATCTCCACCCCGCGGCGGGCGTCCACCCCGATGGCGCGGGCGGCGCCCTCGCCGAGGCGGTTCACCGCCTCCTCTGAGCTGAGGCGCTGGGTACCGGCCGGGCCGGGCTCGGCGGCGAGCTCCGGGGCGGGGAACCAGGTGTCGAGAACGGTGCCGTCACCGGCGATGGTGGCGAGGCCGGCGGCGACGGCGCCGGTGGTACGGGCGGAACCCTGGGAAGTCGTGTCGGTCATGACCAAAACCTAACCGCCCGGGCACCGCGCGGGCGAACCGGTCTCAGCGTCCGGGAGGGTTCACCCGGCCGCCTCGCCGCGAGGACCGCCAGCCCCGCGCCGCACGCCAGGACGGCGCAGAGGGGCCAGAGCAGCGCGGGTGCCGCGGAGTACACGGCGCCGCCCAGCGGCGGGGCGAGGACCTGGCCACTGATGGAGGCGCCCGCGTACAGGCTCTGGAACCTGCCCTGCGCGTGGGCGGGCGCCTCGTCGGCGACGTAGGCGGTGGCCGTGGTCTTGTAGAGGATCTCGCCCAGGGTCAGCGACACCATCATCGAGACGGCGAACACCGCGCCCGCCCCGGGTGTCAGCACCGCGTAGCCGAGCCCCACCAGGAGCAGTCCGGCCCCGACGACGGTCAGGGGTGCCCTGCGGCGCAGCAGGTGCGCGGCCGGGAGTTCGAGCAGGAGGATGACGCCCCCGTTGACCGCGATCAGCCAGCCGTAGAACTGGGTGCTGTAGCCGTGGTCGGCGAGGAAGACGGGCAGGGTGGAGTACTGCTGGCGGTAGACGAGGTCGACGCAGACGATCGCGGCGAGCAGGACCAGCACGGCGGGCCTGGCGCGGAGTTCGCTCCAGAGGCCGGGAGCGCCCGGGTCGTGCGAAGGCGCGGCGTGGACGGTGCCGCGGGCCGGCAGGATCGCGGCGGCGTAGGCGGCGAAGAGCAGGGTGCCGAGCCCGTCCGCGAGGAAGAGCCAGTCGTACGAGAAGCGGGCGGCGATCAGCGCGCCGAGCGGCGGCCCTACGGTGAAGCCGCCGTTGGACGCGAAGCGGGTGAGGGCGAAGCTCTGGCGGCGCCCGCCCTCGGGGACCGAGACCGCGACGAGTGCGGCGTTGACGGCGCGCACGACCCCCGAGGCGTACTGGGCGAGCGGCAGCACGGCGTACAGGGCGGGCAACGGGAGCAGAGGGAGCGTCACGAGGGCGGCCCCGCTGACACAGGCTCCGGTCAGCAGCATCCGCCGGTGGCCGTAGCGGTCGCCGAACCAGCCGCCGGTGAAGTTCCCCGCGACGAGTCCGACACCGCCGATGCCGCTGATCACGCCCGCCTGGGCGACGGACAGGCCGCGCGGCCCGGTGAGATAGACGAAGAGGTAGACGAAGGTGAAGCTGACGACGGCGTTGAGGAAAGCGCCGAACGCCAGCAGCCGCACCGTCTTCGGCACGCCCCGCAGCATGTTCCCCCCAGGAGTGAGTTCCTTTTGGGAACGGACTATGGCAGCCTAAGATGCGCGGGTCAACGCAGAAGGAGGCGGACACCGTGCCGCAGCGCACCAGCCTGGCCGACGCCGACTGCGCGATCGCCCAGGCCCTCGATGTCGTGGGCGACTGGTGGACCCTGCTGATCGTCCGGGACACGGCGCGCGGGGTGCACCGCTTCGACGCGCTCCAGCAGGAACTGGGCGTCTCCCGCAAGGTGCTCACCGAGCGGCTCCGCATGCTGACGGACTCGGGCGTGCTGTCACGGCAGCCGTACCAGGAGCGCCCCGTCCGCTACGAGTACCGGCTCACCCCGCGCGGTCGCGCGCTGCTGCCGGTGCTGATCGCCCTCCAGGACTGGGGCGATGCCTGGGTGCTGGGAGAGGGAGAGACGATGGCGACGACCGCGGAGGACTCCAGGGAGGCCGCACGGGTGCATGCCCTGGTGGGCACCAGGCTGCCGGAGCTGGAACTCCTCGACCACGGAGGCGGATCGCGCGACCCTGTCGCCGGCACCCCGCACACCGTCCTTTACTGCTTCCCCGGCGCGTACGCCCGCCGGGACGCCTATCCGCCGGGGTGGGCCTCGATCCCGGGCGCGAGCGGCTGCACCCTCGAATCGTGCACCTACCGCGACCGGTTGGCGGAGTTCACGGCCGCGGGCGCGACCGTGCACGGGGTGTCCACCCAACGCCCCGACGAGCAGCGGGCGTTCGCAGAGAAGGAGGGGCTGCGCTTCCCGCTGCTCTCCGACGCCGGGCTGGCGCTGACGGCGGCTCTGCGGCTCCCGACCTTCCGCGCGGGCGGTGTGACCCGGCTGAAGCGGCTGACCCTGGTGGTGGACCGGAACCGGACCGTCGTCGAGGCGCTGTATCCGGTCACGGACATCGAGGCGAGCGTACGGGCCGCACTGGAGGCCGTACGCCGCGACGCCTCCTGACCCGAGCTGGCTCGGCTCGGCTCGGCTCGGCCCGGCTCGGCTCCCCTCGGCTCGGCAAGCAACACCGCCGCCCGCGACACCTCCTGACCCGGCCCGGCCCAGCCCGGCAGCGACGCCACCGCCCGGCCCTCGGGCCGCCCCGGCCCCGGCTCAGCGACCGCCGTCCGCGACCCTGGCCAGCATCCGCCGGGCGTACTCCGCGTCGAAGTCGCCGCCGGTGAGCAGCGCCTGGAGGCTGATCCCGTCCATCAGGGCGACGAGCGCCCGCGCGGTCTCCGGGTCGGAGCGCGGGGCGATCAGCTCGGCCAGACCGTCGGCCCACTCGGCGGCGACCGGCCTCAGGGCGGGGCGGCGCAGGGCCGCGAGATACAGCTCGTACTCCAGCTCCATCGGACCGCGTCCGCCCGCGAACCACTCCCCCAGCAGCCGGGTCAGCTCGTCGGCGAGCGGGACCCCTGGGTCGGAGAGATACGCGCTCTCCCGCACCGTCGCGGCGAAGCTCTCGTTGCACCGGCGCAGCGCGGCGACCAGCAGCTCGTCGAGCGAGGCGAAGTGGTACGTCGTCGAGCCGAGCGGCACATCGGCCTCGGCCGCCACCGTGCGGTGGCTGAGCCCGGCGATGCCCTTGGCGCCGACGACGCGGATCGCCGCCTCGATGATCCGCTCGCGCCGCTCGGGGTCGTACCGCCGGACCATCAGTGGGCCCCACCCAGATTGAGGACCACGACCCCCGCGACGATCAGCAGGATGCCGGCCAGCTTGACCGGGCCCGCGGACTCTCCCATCCAGACGATCCCGATCGCGGCGACGGCCGCGGTGCCCACCCCGGCCCAGATCGCGTAGGCGGTGCCGATCGAGAGCGTCTTGAGGGTCTGGGCGAGCAGCGCGAAGGCCAGCACATATCCCACGACGGTGACGAGCGAGGGCCACAGCCGGGTGAAGCCCTCGCTGTACTTCATGGCCGTCGTCGCGGTCACCTCGGCCGCTATGGCGGCGGCCAGCAGTCCGTATCCCATACGTACGAGCGTACACAACGCTGCGTACGGCCGTACACAAAGCCGTGGGGCCGCATCCGGACCGGTCAGGGCAGGGTTCGGGGTCACCGGGGGACGCTACGGTGTCCGGACCGGCGCAGGACCGGAACGACTACCGGACGACATGAACAACGGAGTGGCAGTGACGGACGCAGGGTGGGGCGGGGGCGCCTACGGGGGCGCACCGTACGGGGGCGGTCCTTACGGGGGGCCACCGGGATGGGGCGGCTGGGTTCCGGCACCGAAGCCGGGGGTGATACCCCTCGCCCCGCTGAAGCTGGCCGACCTGCTGGGCGGGGCGTTCACGACGATGGGCAGGTACTGGAAGCAGCTGATCGGCATGGCCGCGGCGCTCTACGGCGGCGCCGCGCTGCTCATGGTGGCGGCGGTCGCCGTCGCGTACTCCGCCGTGGCCGACCACCTGGAGCGGGTGGCCTCGCTCAGCTACGAGGAGGAGGCCGCCTCCTCCGACATCGTGCCGCTCGTGGTGTCGGGCGCCGTGCTGCTGCTGCTCGGCATCGTCACGATGGCGATCGTCTCCGGGCTGATGTACGCGGCGGTCCCCGCCGTGCTCCAGGAGGCGGTCCTCGGCAGGCCCGTCTCCTTCGGCACCGTGTGGCGCAGGGCGTGGTCACGGGTGACCCCCGTGATCGGCACGCTGGTCCTGACGGCGCTGATCGCGCTCGTGCCCATCGTGCTGCTGACGGTCACCTTCTTCGCGGTGATCATCAGCCTCATAACCCTGGACGGCGGTGGCGGCACCGCCGTCGCCATGGGACTGGGCGTGCTCGGCCTGCTGCTGACCGCGCCGCTGGCGGCCTGGCTCTGGATAAAGTTCTGCCTGGCTCCGACGGTCGTGGTCTTCGAGGGCCAGGGTCCCGTCGCCGCGCTGCGCCGCTCCTCCCAGCTGGTGCGGGGCGACTGGTGGCGGATCTTCGGCATCACGCTGCTGGCCGGGGCGATGGCCGCGGCGGGCGGCTATGTCATCCAGATGCCGTTCTCGATCCTCGGCATGTTCCCCGGCATGATCGGCACCACGTCGATGGGTGACGACCCGAGCACCGCGGCGGTGGTGGTCGCGGTCAGCGGCTATCTGGTGGCCATCCTGCTCGGGCAGCTGGTGAGCCAGGTGATCTCGACGACGTTCCCGCAGCTGGTGATCGGCCTGCTCTACGTGGACCGGCGGATCCGCACGGAGAACCTGGGCCCGCTCCTGGCCGAGGCCGCCGCCGTACCCCCGGCGGACGCCCCTCCGTACGGCGGCGGCGCCCACCTCTGACCGTCCTCCCGTGAGCCCCGCGCGGGGGCCGGGGCTCACGGGTGTCCACGGTGAGTCGGTCCATGCGAACGGGCTGTGTCCGCCGGACTGCCCGGCGGACACAGCCCGTTGCCACTCACGGCGGGGCCGTCGACGGGGACGGTGGCGGACTCCACCAAGGGACCGTGCGACACAGGACGGCCCCCGGCGGGCGCCGGGGGCCGTCCTGGACATCATGGATCAGACGTTGAAGCCGATCAGACGTTGAAGCCGAGCGCGCGAAGCTGCTCGCGGCCGTCGTCGGTGATCTTGTCGGGGCCCCACGGGGGCATCCAGACCCAGTTGATCCGCAGCTCGTTCACGATGCCGTCGGTCGCGGACTTCGCCTGGTCCTCGATGACGTCGGTCAGCGGGCAGGCCGCGGACGTCAGCGTCATGTCGAGCGTCGCGATGTTCGCGTCGTCGATGTGGATGCCGTAGATCAGGCCCAGGTTGACGACGTCGATGCCCAGCTCGGGGTCGACCACGTCGTACAGCGCCTCGCGGACCTCCTCCTCGGAGGCCGGCTTGACCGTCAGAGTCTCGTTCTCGCTCATGCCGTCTTCCCTTCGGACAGCGCCTTCGCCGTCGCGTCCTTCCACGCCATCCAGCTCAGCAGCGCGCACTTGACCCGGGCCGGATACTTGGAGACGCCGGCGAACGCGACCGCGTCCTCCAGCACCTCCTCCATCGCGTCGTCCGGCTCCAGCTGACCCTTGGACTGCATCAGTTCCAGGAAGGTCTCCTGGATCTTCTGCGCGTCACCCAGCTCCTTGCCCACGAGCAGCTCGTTGAGTACGGAGGCGCTCGCCTGGCTGATGGAGCAGCCCTGGCCCTCATAACTGACGTCGGCGATGGTCTCGCCGTCGTATTTCACGCGGAGCGTGATCTCGTCGCCGCACGTCGGGTTGACGTGGTGCACCTCGGCGTCGCCGTCCCGCAGGCCACGCCCGTGGGGGTGCTTGTAGTGGTCCAGGATCACTTCCTGGTACATGGAATCAAGCTTCACCAGTCAACCCTCAGCCGCTCTGCCATCTAACCGAAAAAGTTCCGCACGTGCTCCAGGCCGTCCACCAGGGCGTCGACCTCCGCGGGCGTGGAGTACAGATAGAACGACGCTCGCGTCGTCGCAGGAATTCCGTACCGCAGGCAGACGGGCCGTGCGCAGTGGTGTCCGACCCGGACGGCGATGCCCTGCTCGTCGAGCACCTGGCCCACGTCGTGGGGGTGGATGTCGCCGAGCGTGAAGGAGATCGTCGCCCCGCGGTCCTCGGCCGTCGCCGGACCGATGATCCGCAGGTCGGGAACCTCCAGGAGCCGCTGCACCGCGTACCGGGTGATGGCCTCCTCGTGGCGGTGGATGTTCTCCATGCCGATCGAGGTGAGGTAGTCCACGGCCGCGCCCAGGCCGACGGCCTGCGCGATCGGGGGCGTGCCCGCCTCGAACTTGTGGGGAGCGGGGGCGTAGGTCGAGGAGTGCATCGACACGGTCTCGATCATCTCGCCACCGCCGAGGAACGGCGGCAGGTCCTCCAGGAGCTCCTGCCGTCCCCAGAGCACGCCGATGCCCGTCGGGCCGACCATCTTGTGGCCGGTGAAGGCCACGAAGTCGGCCTGCAGCGCCTGCACGTCGAGCACCATGTGCGGGGCCGCCTGCGAGGCGTCGATGCAGACCAGCGCGCCGACCTGCTGGGCACGGCGAATGATCTTCTCGACCGGGTTGATCGTGCCCATGATGTTGGAGACCAGGGTGAAGGAGACGATCTTCGTCTTCTCCGTGATGATCTCGTCGATGTTGGACAGGTCGAGCCGGCCGTCGTCCGTGATGCCGAACCACTTCAGCTTCGCACCGGTGCGCTGCGAGAGCAGCTGCCACGGCACGATGTTGGAGTGGTGCTCCATCTCGGTGGTGACGATCTCGGTGTCGCTGTCGACCCGGTAGGGCTCGTCCGCCCAGCCGAGCATGTTGGCGACGAGGTTGAGCGACTCCGAGGCGTTCTTGGTGAAGATCACCTCGTTGCGGCTGGGTGCGTTGATGAAGGCGGCGACCTTGTCGCGGGCGCCTTCGTACAGCGCGGTGGCCTCCTCCGCGATGGTGTACACACCGCGGTGGACGTTGGCGTTGTGCCGCTCGTAGTACTCACTGAGGGCGTCGAGCACCTGGCGCGGCTTCTGCGAGGTCGCAGCGCTGTCCAGGTACACGATCTTCTTGCCGTCGTGGACCGTGCGGTCCAGGATCGGGAAGTCCTTGCGGATCGCCTCGGTGTCGAGGAGGCCGGAGAGCCCCTGTCGGGCGTCAGTCACGCGACCGTACCTCCTGAGTTCGCTCCGCTCACGGGGCCACCCTTCACGTATGCCTCGTAGCCCTCGTTCTCCAGCTTGTCGGCGAGCTCGGCGCCACCGGACTCGGCGATGCGGCCGTTGGCGAAGACGTGGACGAAGTCGGGCTTGATGTAGCGGAGGATCCGCGTGTAGTGCGTGATCAGCAGGGTGCCGACCTCGCCGCCCTCACGGACCCGGTTGACGCCCTCGGAGACGACGCGCAGGGCGTCGACGTCGAGGCCGGAGTCGGTCTCGTCGAGGATGGCGACCTTCGGCTTGAGGAGCTCCAGCTGAAGGATCTCGTGGCGCTTCTTCTCACCGCCGGAGAAGCCCTCGTTGACGTTGCGCTCGGCGAAGGCGGGGTCCATCTGGAGGCCGGCCATCGACTCCTTGACCTCCTTCACCCACGTCCGCAGCTTGGGGGCCTCGCCGCGGATGGCGGTGGCGGAGGTGCGCAGGAAGTTGGAGACCGAGACACCGGGGATCTCGACCGGGTACTGCATGGCGAGGAACAGGCCGGCGCGGGCCCGCTCGTCGACGGACATCTCCAGGACGTCCTCGCCGTCCAGGGTCACCGTGCCACTCGTGATCGTGTACTTGGGGTGACCGGCGAGCGAGTAGGCGAGGGTGGACTTGCCGGACCCGTTCGGGCCCATGATGGCGTGGGTCTCGCCCTGTTTCACGGTCAGGTCGACGCCCTTGAGGATCTCCTTCGTGGCGTTGTCGGCCTCGACGGAGACGTGCAGGTCGCGGATTTCAAGCGTTGCCATGGGTGACTCAGGACTCCTGGGTGACGGAGACGAGCACATCGTCCCCTTCGATCTTTACGGGGTATACGGGGACGGGGCGCGTCGCGGGAAGACCGGACGGCTTGCCGGTGCGGAGGTCGAAGCTCGATCCGTGCAGCCAGCACTCGATCGCGCAGTCCTCCACCTCGCCCTCCGAGAGCGAGACGTTCGCGTGCGAGCAGATGTCGTTGATCGCGAACACCTCCCCCTCGGTACGGACGACGGATACCGGCGTGCCGTCGAGCTCCACCCTCTTGGGGGTGTCGTCCTCCAGCTCGCTCAGCGCACAGGCTTTGACGAAGGCCATGTCAGACCGACGCCTTCAGCTCGGCCTCGATCTTGTCGAGGAGCCGGGCCTCGACGTCGGGCAGACCGATCTGCTGGACCAGCTCGGCGAAGAAGCCGCGCACGACGAGCCGACGGGCCTCCTCGGCCGGGATGCCGCGGGACTGCAGGTAGAACAGCTGCTCGTCGTCGAAGCGGCCGGTCGCCGAGGCGTGGCCGGCACCGACGATCTCGCCGGTCTCGATCTCCAGGTTCGGCACGGAGTCGACACGGGCGCCGTCGGTGAGAACCAGGTTGCGGTTCATCTCGTAGGTGTCGGTGCCCTCGGCGGCGGCCTGGATGAGCACGTCACCGATCCACACGGCGTGGGCCTCGTCGCCCTGGAGCGCGCCCTTGTACACCGCGTTGGACTTGCAGTGCGGGGTGTTGTGGTCGACCAGGAGACGGTGCTCCTGGTGCTGGCCCTTGTCGGTGAAGTAGAGACCGAAGAGCTCGGCCTCGCCGCCGGTGCCGGCGTAGGCGACCCGCGGGTGGAGACGGACGAGGTCCCCGCCGAAGGTCACGATGATCGACTTGAACGAGGCGTCGCGGCCGACCAGCGCGTTGTGCTGGCCGACGTGGACGGCCGTGTCGTCCCAGTCCTGGACGGAGACGACGGTCAGCTTCGCGCCGTCACCCAGGACGTAGTCGACGTTGGCCGCGAGCACGGCGTCACCGGTGTGGTCGATGACGACGACGGCCTCGGCGAAGGCGCCCAGCTCGATGAGCTGGTGGCCGTAGGCCGTGCCGCCCTCGCCGTGCACGGTGATCCGGACCGGCTCGCTGAGCACGGCCTCCTTGTCCACCGTGACGACCGAGGCCTGCTGGAAGGACGAGTACGCCTGGGCGGCGACCCGGTCCACCGGCGTGCCGGCCTTGCCGAGCCGCGCGTCGTCGCGGCCGACGGTCTCGACCGTGACGCCCGCGGGCGCCTCGACGACGACCTTGACGCCGTCACCGGTGGCGACCGCGGTGCCGTCGTGCAGGCCGCGCAGCCGCTCCAGCGGCGTGAACCGCCACTCCTCCTCACGGCCGTGCGGGACGGGGAAGTCCGCGACGTCGAAGGACGGAGGGGCGCTCATGCGCGTGGCGACGGTGGACTCGGCCGCCACCGCGATGGATCCGGCGGTGGTGGAGCCCACCGGGGAGTTCTGAGCCTCAGCCATGGCTGTCGTGGTGCTCGCTTTCTCAGTCAAATGTCAGGGGGACTCGGTCGGCGGGACTGCTAGCCGACCGAACCCTCCATCTGCAGCTCGATCAGCCGGTTGAGCTCCAGGGCGTACTCCATGGGCAGCTCCTTGGCGATCGGCTCGACGAAGCCGCGCACGATCATCGCCATGGCCTCGAACTCGGTGAGTCCACGGCTCATGAGGTAGAAGAGCTGGTCCTCGGAGACCTTGGAGACGGTCGCCTCGTGGCCCATCGACACGTCGTCCTCGCGGACGTCGACGTACGGGTAGGTGTCGGAGCGCGAGATGGTGTCCACGAGCAGCGCGTCGCACAGCACGTTGGACTTGGCGCCCGGCGCGCCCTCACCGATCTCGATCAGACCGCGGTAGGAGGTGCGGCCACCGCCTCGTGCCACCGACTTGGAGACGATGTTGGAGGAGGTGTTCGGCGCCATGTGGACCATCTTGGCGCCGGCGTCCTGGTGCTGACCCTCGCCCGCGAAGGCGATGGACAGGGTCTCGCCCTTGGCGTGCTCGCCCATCAGGTAGACGGCCGGGTACTTCATGGTGACCTTGGAACCGATGTTGCCGTCGACCCACTCCATGGTCGCGCCCTCGTACGCCACGGCGCGCTTGGTGACCAGGTTGTAGACGTTGTTCGACCAGTTCTGGATGGTCGTGTAGCGGCAGCGGCCGCCCTTCTTCACGATGATCTCGACGACCGCGGAGTGCAGCGAGTCCGAGGAGTAGATCGGGGCCGTGCAGCCCTCGACGTAGTGGACGTAGGCGTCCTCGTCGACGATGATCAGCGTCCGCTCGAACTGGCCCATGTTCTCCGTGTTGATACGGAAGTAGGCCTGGAGCGGGATGTCGACGTGGACACCCTTCGGCACGTAGATGAACGAGCCGCCGGACCACACGGCCGAGTTCAGCGACGCGAACTTGTTGTCGCCGACCGGGATGACGGTGCCGAAGTACTCCTTGAAGAGCTCCGGGTGCTCCTTCAGCGCGGTGTCGGTGTCCAGGAAGATGACGCCCTGCTCCTCCAGGTCCTCGCGGATCTGGTGGTAGACGACCTCGGACTCGTACTGCGCGGCGACACCGGCGACCAGGCGCTGCTTCTCCGCCTCCGGGATGCCGAGCTTGTCGTACGTGTTCTTGATGTCCTCGGGCAGGTCCTCCCAGGACTCCGCCTGCTTCTCGGTGGACCGCACGAAGTACTTGATGTTGTCGAAGTCGATGCCCGACAGGTCGGAGCCCCAGTTCGGCATGGGCTTCTTGTCGAACAGCTTCAGGCCCTTGAGCCGGAGCTTCAGCATCCACTCCGGTTCGTTCTTCTTCTCCGAGATGTCGCGGACGACAGCTTCGGACAGGCCGCGCTTCGCCGCCGCGCCTGCCGCGTCGGAGTCGGCCCAGCCGAATTCGTACGTACCCAGACCCTCGAGCTCAGGGTGGGCAGTCTCCGTAGGGAGCGTCATGCGGGGTTCCTCCCGGCCGTACTTGCAGATACTGAATGGGTGTTCTGTGCTGTCTGTGAAGCCTGCGGTGCTGTGGGGCTGCTGCGCGGAACGTACGTCGTGCACACGCCGTCGCCGTGGGCGAGGGTGGCGAGACGCTGCACATGGGTCCCGAGCAGGCTGGAGAAGAATTCCGTCTCCGCCTCGCACAGCTGCGGGAACTGCTCGGCGACGTGTGCCACCGGGCAGTGGTGCTGGCACAGCTGCTCGCCCTGCTGGGGGCCCGGCGCGCTGCGCGCCGTAGCAGCGTACCCGTCGGCGGACAAGGCCCTGGCCAGCGCCTCGGTGCGGGCCTCGGGGGGCGCGGCCTCGACCACGGCCCTGTAGGCCTCGGACTGGGCGGCCATCCTGGCGCGGGCGAAGGCGACGAGCGCCTCGTCCCCCGCCGTCTCGGCGATCCAGCGCAGCGCGTCGGCGGCGAGCTTGTCGTAGGACTGGTCGAACGCGTCCCGGCCGCAGTCGGTGAGGGCGAACACCTTGGCCGGGCGGCCCCGGGTCCGCGCCCCGTAGACCCGCTGCTCGCGGGCCTCGACCACGTCGTCGGAGACGAGGGCGTCCAGATGCCTGCGGACGGCGGCCTGGGTGAGGCCGACCCGCTTCGCGAGATCGGCGGCGGTCGACGGGCCGTGGTCCAGGATGGAGCGCGCGACCCTGTTGCGCGTCGAGCGCTCACCGGTCGCGAGTTCCTCCTGAGGAGCCTCGCCAACGTATTTCACAACGCCATTGTTGCGTAATTCCTTCGGGCGTGACAACCCGCCTCCGGGGCCGGGCACGGTGCGGTGCATCACTTAGGTGAACCTAAGTTGACCTGCGGAAATGTCGATCACCGGCGGTCTCCCGCAGGTGGGGCCCGGATCGCCGGAGCCCTCCCGCGACGGGGCCGGCCCCCCGGCGGACCATCCACCGGGGGGCCGGCCGTGCGCCGCGCCGGGCGTGTCAGCCCGCCGCGAGGTCGGGCCGCTCGGTGACTCTGATCGAGTTCACGAGCGTCTTGCCCTCGTTGGCCACGAACCGGAGGTTCAGCTGGCCGTCGGTGACCGTGACGGTCACCGTCCTGTCGTGCGCGGTGTACGTGCCCGCTTCCAGGGCCAGGTCGAGGTTGGGCACCACCTGGACCCCCTCGGCCATCACGTCGAAGACCCGGTCGGTCGGATCGGCGGACTTCAGCTCGGCGAAGCCCAGCTCGATCCGGTAGGTGCCGGACGGCAGCCCGTCGAACCGGTACTCGTACATGCCCTGGCGGGCCGTCGCGTAGCGTCCCTGGTCGGCGGTGCCCGCGATCGACCTGGACGTGCCGACCCTGGTCGCGCTGCCGAGGTACCCGTAGGTGCCCGTCGTGTAGGCCGGGTCGGACGTCCAGGTGTCGCCGAGGGCGTCGACGGAGTTCTTGGTGCCGCCGGTGTCCAGCGCCGTCCGGTACGCCGGCACGACCACGCTCACCGGGATCTCCACCACCGGCGCGCGTCCGCTCTCGCTGGTGAGCAGCAGGGTCGCCGTGAGCACCGTGCCGGGTGCGGCGCCCGTGGTGTCGAAGGCCAGCGGCACCGAGGCCTCGTCGCCCCCGTCGAGCGTGCCCTCGGCCGAGGACAGCTCCAGCCAGCCGGCGTCCGCCTTCTCGGTGACCGTGTACGGGGAGGCCGTGCCGGTGTTGGTGAGGTCCAGGGTCCGTTCGCGGGACTGTCCGGCCGGGGCGATCACCTCGACGCGGTCCTGGACGGGCGCGACCAGCGGGGTGCTGAGTGCCGTCTCGGTGTAGGCCACGGCGCCCGTCCTCGCGTCGACCGTCTCCGTGACCGTGGCGTAGCGGCCCGCGGAGACCTCCAGGGGGTACTCCCCGGCCTTCGGCTGGAAGGCGTACGTGCCGTTGTCCGCCGTGGTCGCGGTCTCGGAACCGACCGTGACGGTGGCGCCGGCCAGCGGCTTCCCGTCGTTGCCGTCGACGACCCTGCCGGACACGACGCCCCGGGACCGGGTGCCGAAGGACAGGACGCTGCCGTCGGTGATCTGCGCGCGGTTGTACGAGTAGAGCAGCGCGTCGGTGCCCGTGGCGTTCTCCAGGCCCACGGTCGCGGAGGCTCCGCTGCCGGGCACCGTTCTGTAGTGGTACGAGACGGAGCCGTCCTCGCCGATCACCGCGGAGAAGGTGGCGCGCTCCCCCTCCGCGACGACCAGCGCGTTCCGCCATTCGACGACGGCCCTGCGGTTCGGCGCGGTGCCGATGACCGCGTGGTAGACGCCCGCGGAGGCGTCGACGGTCATGTTGTCCCACAGCGGGTAGAGCGCGCCGTTGGGTG
Source organism: Streptomyces sp. NPDC002125 (assembly GCF_053593715.1). Lineage (NCBI taxonomy): Bacteria > Bacillati > Actinomycetota > Actinomycetes > Kitasatosporales > Streptomycetaceae > Streptomyces > Streptomyces sp. NPDC002125. The sequence continues at coordinate 124,925 of NZ_JBSFDD010000021.1, forward strand.
TGCCCGTGGTGGGCAGCGTGCCGTTGGCGCTGCTGGTGGAGGCGGTGCCGAAGGCCAGGACGCCCTCCAGCGTGGCGGACGCCTTCGTGTAGCTCCTCCCGTACAGCGGGAAGGCGAAGGGCAGGTCGAAGGAGGCCGTGCCGGATGTGGTGGACGTGTAGGTCAGTTTCTCCGTGCCGGCCGGGAAGTCGGCCGGGGCCTCGACGGCGCAGGAGTAGCCGAAGGTGTCGGTGCGGTCATCCAGGGTGATGTCCTGGGTGAGGTCGGCGGTGATCTCGACCGTCAGCGAGCGTGCGGACGCGCAGGCGCCCGCCGGGGTCACGGACAGGTCGTACGTCCCCTGCGGGAGGGTCAGGCTGTAGGACCCGCCGTCCCCCGTCGTCGTGGTGACGGGGGTGCCCCGGGCCACGACGGTGGCACCCGCCTCGGCGCCCGCCGAGCTGGTGACCTTGCCGGACAGGGTCGCGCTCGGGGCCGCGTCCAGCGGGAAGTCCCGGACGGCCGAGCCGCCCTCGACGACGGTGACTGCGCCCTTGGCGGTGACGTAGCCGAATTTGGCGACGGAAACGGTGTAGTCCCCGGTCATCAGCTTGGGCAGGGCGTAGGCGCCGTCCGCGCCGGTGGACGCGGTGGCGCGCATCGGCCCGTCGAAGGTGACGACGGCGTCGGGCACCGCGGCGCCCTGCGAGGTGACCGTGCCGCTGACGGAGCCGAGCGGTCCGCGCGGAGTGGCGGAGACGGCCGCGAAGGCGTCGAGCCTGCCCTCGCCGAAGACGTTGTTGCGGGCGGGCGTGCCCCCGCACTGGTCGGCGGCGGTGTCGATGGCGGTGGAGTCGAGCAGCGCCTCGGTGGCGGCGACGTCACCGGCGATGGCGGGCGCGGCGGACCACATCAGGGCGACGGTGGCCGCGGTGTGCGGCGAGGCCATCGACGTACCGGAGATCGTGTTGTAGCCGCCGCCCGCCCAGGCGGAACGCACATCGACGCCGGGTGCCGCGAGGTCGGGCTTGATCTCGGCGTTCTCGCCGGTCCCCCTGGCGGAGAAGGAGGCGATGGCGTTGTCGCTGTCGAACGCGCCCGAGGAGTAGGAGTTCGTGTACGAGCCGGGGCTGCCCGAGGTGCTGCAAGCGGGGCCGTTGTTGCCGTTGGAGAAGGCCGGGAAGATGCCCGCGTCCCGCCACGACTGGACGGTCTCGCGGTACCAGGCGTCGTAGACGTTGGCGCCCCAGGAGTTGTTCACCACGTCGGGTGCCAGGTCGGGGCGCGGGTTCGCCCCAGCGGAGTCGGTGGGGGCGACGACCCACTGGCCGGAGGCGAGCAGGGTGTCCCGCGCGCAGGAGCTGGTCGCGCAGCCCTTGGCGGCGATCCACTTCACTCCCGGGGCCACGCCGATGCCGTCGGCTCCGGCCATGGTGCCCATGGTGTGGGTCCCGTGGCCGTTGTTGTCGCAGGGGGTGCCTCCGGCGCAGACGGAGGCGGGGTCGAACCAGTTGTAGTCGTGGGTGTACGTCCCGTCCGCGTTGGTTCCGCGGTAGGCGGCCCTGAGCGCCGGGTGGTCGTACTGCACGCCGGAGTCGATGTTGGCGACGACGACGCCCTCGCCCCTGACGCCGAGGTCGCTCCAGACCTTGGGCGCGTTGATCCGGTCGATGTTCCACTCGACGGCGTCGGTGCCCGGCTCGTCCTCGCCGGGCAGGGGGTCGGGGAGCTCGATGGGCTCGTCGGCCTCGATCGACTCGACCTCGGAGCGGGCGGCGATCGCCTCGGCGAGGTCCTGGGTGACCCCGGTGGCCTTGATCGTGTTGCTGATCCAGAAGGGCTCGTAGGAGACGTCGGCCGCGGTGAGCAGTTCTCGCAGGCCCTGCTGCGACTTCTCGGCGTACGCGGTCTTGGCCGCGTACAGCTTCCGTGCCTTGTCGTCCTTCCCCGGCGCCTCGCGGGCCGCGGTGGTGTCGGCCTGGGAGCCGAGGTTGATCCAGACCGTCGCCTCGCCCTTCGCCTCCAGCGTGTCGACGACGGCGGACCGCGTCTTCTGCTGGAAGAGGGTGGGGCCGCCGGGGTCGGGCTGTGCGGAGGCGGGGGCCGCCGACAGGGCAAGTGGGAGGGCGGTCAGTGCCGCCGTGAGCAGGGCCAGGGGTCTGACCCGGGTGAGACGTCCAGCCACGAGCTGTTCTCCTTCTCTCGGTTGGAGCGGAGGAAGCGCGGGTGCGTGGCACGGTGCGCGCCGCGTGGTGTGCGGCGGACCGGGCCGCGAGAGATGGTGGAGCGCCGATCGATGCGGCGGAAGAGGGCCCCGGGGCTGGAGGGGCGCGGGTGGCCGGATATGTGCATGGGGCACCCGCCCTGCCGGACGGCGGTTCGTGCACGTGGCGTGAACTCGACAAAGTGCCGTCATGCCCGGGAAACCCTGCCGTCACCCTGGTCATGGAAGGGGAATGGCCGGAACCGGCCTCCCCGCACCCGGAACCGGCCTCCCCGCACCCGGGGCCGGCCGCCGGGGAGGGTGCCCTCCTGCGGGACGCCCGCGCTCCCCCGCCTAGAATTGCCCGCCATGAGCAGCGAGCCCGTCGTACAGGCCAGGGGCCTTGTCAAGCGGTACGGCAACAAGACGGCGGTGAACGGCCTCGATCTGGAGGTCGCGGCAGGCGCGGTGACCGCGGTCCTCGGCCCCAACGGTGCGGGCAAGACCACCACGATCGAGACCTGCGAGGGCTACCGCCGCCCGGACGCGGGGACCGTACGCGTCCTCGGCCTCGACCCCGTCGCCGACGCCGCCGGGCTCCGCCCCCGTATCGGCGTGATGCTCCAGTCCGGCGGTGTCTACTCCGGTGCCCGCGCCGACGAGATGCTCCGCCACATGGCCCGGCTGCACGCCCATCCGCTGGACGTCGGGGAGCTCGTCGAACGCCTCGGCCTCGGCAGCTGCGGCCGCACCACCTACCGCCGGCTCTCCGGCGGCCAGCAGCAGCGCCTCGCCCTGGCCATGGCCGTCGTCGGCCGGCCCGAGCTGGTCTTCCTGGACGAGCCGACGGCGGGACTCGACCCGCAGGCCCGCCGCTCCACCTGGGACCTGATCAGGGAGCTGCGCGCCGACGGCGTGTCCGTCGTGCTCACCACCCACTTCATGGACGAGGCCGAGGAGCTCGCCGACGACGTCGCCGTCATCGACGCGGGCCGGGTCATCGCCCAGGGCAGCCCCGAGCAGCTCTGCCGCGGCGGCGCCGAGAACACCCTGCGCTTCACCGGACGCCCCGGGCTGGACCTGGGCTCGCTGCTGAAGGCGCTGCCCGACGGCAGCGAGGCGGCCGAGCTCACCAGCGGGGCCTACCGGATCACCGGGCAGATCGACCCGGAACTGCTGGCGACCGTCACCTCCTGGTGCGCCCAGCACGGCGTGATGCCCGACGGCATCGCGGTGGAGCGGCACACCCTTGAGGACGTCTTCCTCGAACTGACCGGCAAGGAGCTGCGCGCATGAGCGCCGGTACGTACACCCCCCGGCCGGGCGCCGCCCCGCTGCCCCGCATGATCGCCGCACAGGCCGCGCTGGAGACGCGCATGCTCCTGCGCAACGGCGAGCAGCTGCTGCTGACGGTGGTCATCCCCACGCTGCTGCTCGTGCTCTTCAGCGCGGTCGACATCGTCGACACGGGCGCGGGCGAGCCGGTCGACTTCCTGGCTCCCGGAATCCTCGCGCTCGCGGTGATGTCCACCGCCTTCACCGGCCAGGCCATCGCGACGGGCTTCGAACGGCGTTACGGGGTCCTCAAGCGGCTGGGCGCGTCGCCGCTCCCGCGCTGGGGCCTGATGGCGGCGAAGACCCTCTCCGTGCTGGTCACCGAGGTGCTCCAGATCGTCCTGCTGACGGTCATCGCCTTCGCGCTGGGCTGGTCGCCCGAGGGCAGTCCGTTCGCCGTGCTGCTGCTCCTGGTGCTGGGCACCGTGGTCTTCTCCGGGCTCGGGCTGCTGATGGCGGGGACGCTGAAGGCCGAGGCGACCCTCGCGGCGGCCAATCTGGTCTTCCTGCTGCTGCTGGTCGGCGGCGGGGTCATCGTGCCGCTGGACAGGTTCCCGGACGCGGCGCAGTCGGTCCTCGGCCTGCTCCCGATCTCGGCGCTCTCCGACGGCCTCAGGGACGTCCTCCAGCACGGCTCCGCGATGCCCTGGGGCGACGCGGCGATCCTGGCGGTCTGGTCGGTGGTGGGGCTCGGAGCGGCCGCGCGGTTCTTCCGCTGGGAGTGAGCGTCCCCGTGAGCGGCGCGGCGGGCGCGGGAGCGGACGGGAGGCGGCGGAACACCGCCGATGTCCCGGCTCATCCGTAATCGCACACCCCTCGTGAAAACATGCACAAGCCGTTGCCTACGATGGTGCGCGTGGAAACCCCCCTCTCCTACATCGCCAAGCGCTGGACACCGTCGATGAGGACGGCCAAGCGTGCCGCGCTCTCCGCGGTCGTGATGAGCGTTTTCATCATCATCACCGGCGGTGCGGTCCGGCTGACCGGTTCGGGCCTGGGCTGCGACACCTGGCCCAAGTGCACCGACGACAGCCTCTTCGCCACCCCGGAACAGGGCCTGCACGGGGCCATCGAGTTCGGCAACCGGATGCTGACGTACGTCCTGTCGGCCGCGGTCGGCTGGGCCATCATCGCGACGCGCTCGCTGAAGCCCCGCAGGCGCGGCCTGACCCGGATCGCCTGGGTGCAGTTCTGGATCGTGATGGGGAACGCCGTCGTCGGCGGGATCACCGTCTGGGCCGGTCTCAACCCCTGGTCGGTGGCCGGGCACTTCCTGCTCGCCAACGGCCTGCTGACCGTGGCCGTCCTCACCTGGGTGCGGATCGGCGAGGGCGACGGCACACCGCGCCCGCGCGCCCCCCTCCCGGTGCGGAGGCTTGCCTGGACGATCGTGGGCACCACGGTCGTCCTGATCGCCCTCGGCACCACCGTGACCGGCTCCGGCAAGCACGCGGGCGACAGCAGCGACGTACCGCGCATGCCCTGGGACTGGAGCGCCGCCGCCCATGTCCACGCGATCGCCGCCTGGGTCGTCTGCGCCCTTGCCGTCGCGATGTGGTTCGCCCTGCGCGTGGTGGACGCCCCGCTCGACACCCGGGCCCGCGCCAGGGACCTGCTGCTCGTGCTCCTGGCACAGGGCGGCATCGGATACGTCCAGTACTTCAGCGACGTACCGGAGATCCTGGTCGGCCTCCACATGCTCGGCTCGTCCCTGATGTGGATCGCGGTGCTCCGCCTGCTGCTCTCGATGCGCGAGCGCCCTGCGGCCGAGGCCTCCGTGCCCGCCCCGGCGTCCGGACAGCAGCCGGAGCACGCCCCCGCGGTCTGAGCCACGCACACATGACGGCCTCGGCCCCACACCTGGACGGGTGTGGGGCCGAGGCCGTATACGTGCGTGCGTACGGGTCAGCCGTTGGACGGGCCGCCGACCTGGATGCCCGCCATCCGGGACCACTCGTACGGGCCGGTGCGGACCTTGGCGGCGAACTCACCGTCGAAGTCCTCGTGCATCGTGATGCCCGCCTTGCGCGTGGCGCTCTCGGCGACGGCGTAGGAGGGGGCCACCAGGTCGCCCCAGCCGCCGTCCTCGCCGACCAGCACGATGCGGGTGCCCATCTGGCCGATGTAGGCGAGCTGCCCCTCGGCGCCGCCGTGCGCCTGGGCGAAGGCGCCGATCTGCTTGGCGAGCTTCGCCGCCCTGCGCTCCGCGCGGGCCGCGCGCCTGCTGTCGTCCGTCTGCTGGGTCTGAGCCTCTGCCGTCTCTGCCATGGACAGGATGCTACCGACGGGTAGAGCAACCGGCGACGGGCGGGGGCGTGGCATGGGCCACGTCCCCGCCCGTCGGCGGATCTCCTGCGCGTGCGGGACTACCTCAGGAAGGGGTCCACCGCCACGGCGACGAAGAGGAGGGAGACATAGGTGATGGACCAGTGGAACAGCCGCATCTCCTTGAGCTTGGCGCCGGTGACGCCGGCCTTCGCCCTGTTCTGCAGGCCGTGCGCCTCCCAGAGCCAGAAGCCGCCGGTCAGCAGGGCCACGGCCGTGTAGAACCAGCCGGTGTAGCCCAGCGGGGTCAGGAGCAGCGAGACGCCGACCATCACCCAGCTGTAGACGACGATCTGGCGGGCCACCACCCGGTTGGAGGCGACGACCGGGAGCATCGGGACGCCGACCCGGGCGTAGTCGTCCTTGACCTTCATCGACAGCGGCCAGTAGTGCGGCGGCGTCCAGAAGAAGATCACGGCGAAAAGAATGACCGCGGCCCAGCTCATCGAATTGGTCACGGCGGACCAGCCGATGAGGACGGGCATGCAGCCGGCGATTCCGCCCCAGACGATGTTCTGGGAGGTACGGCGCTTCAGAAGCATCGTGTAGACCACGACATAGAACAGAAGTGCGCCGAGTGAGAGCGCCGCGGAGAGCCAGTTGACGAGCAGTCCGAAGAAGACCGTGGAAATCACCGCGAGGGCGATTCCGAAGGCGAGGCACTCTCTGGGGCTCACCATGCCGGTGACCAGCGGACGCTGCGACGTACGGTCCATCAGCGCGTCGATGTCGCGGTCGATATACATGTTGAGCGCATTGGCACCGCCCGCGGAGAGATATCCGCCGATGGTGGTAGTGACCACGAGCCAAAGATCGGGCACTCCCTGAGCCGCCAGGAACATCACCGGAACGGTGGTGATGAGCAGCAGCTCGATGATGCGCGGCTTGGTAAGAGCCACGAATGCCTTGACGCGGGCCCCGAACGGGCGATGGCCCACTGGGCTCGGAGTCAAGGCGACCCCTGCGGGTCGGGACTCGACGGCCGTCACGCACACCCCTGACAGAGAAATCCCAGCAAGCTCCGGGCATGAAGGCCCGGTAAAGACTTGCGCGAACCAGACCACTGTAGACGTTGGGCATACGCCGCCCTTCGCGGGGGTGGGGTCGTGTTGAGGTGGCGCAGAAGTGAACGGGAGCGCTCATACGGGAGGCGAAGTCCGCAGGTCGCCCGCACTGTGGAAAGGGCAGAAGTAGGGCCTTCCGTCGGGGGTAGGCTCGACAATGCCCGGTGCGGTAACCAGTCACCGGTTTACGAACAGTGGAGAGGAGCCCTGACTCAGGGTGAGCACCAAGCCGACCACCACAGACCTCCAGTGGACCGAATTGGACCAGCGGGCCGTGGACACCGTCCGCGTCCTGGCCGCGGACGCCGTACAGAAGGTCGGAAACGGCCACCCGGGTACGGCGATGAGCCTGGCTCCTGCCGCGTACACCCTCTTCCAGAAGGTGATGCGCCACGACCCGGCGGACGCCGACTGGACCGGTCGCGACCGGTTCGTCCTCTCGGCGGGCCACTCCAGCCTGACGCTGTACATCCAGCTCTACCTCGCCGGATACGGCCTGGAGCTGGACGACCTCAAGGCCTTCCGCACCTGGGGCTCCAAGACCCCGGGCCACCCGGAGTACGGCCACACCACGGGCGTCGAGACGACGACCGGCCCGCTGGGCCAGGGTGTCGCCAACGCCGTGGGCATGGCGATGGCGTCCCGCTACGAGCGCGGTCTCTTCGACCCGCAGGCGGCTCCCGGCACCTCGCCGTTCGACCACACCATCTGGGTCATCGCCGGTGACGGCTGCCTCCAGGAGGGCATCTCCGCGGAGGCGTCCTCGCTGGCCGGCCACCAGAAGCTCGGCAACCTGGTGCTGCTGTGGGACGACAACCACATCTCGATCGAGGGCGACACGGAGACCGCGGTCTCCGAGGACACCCTGAAGCGTTACGAGTCCTACGGCTGGCACGTCCAGCGCGTGGACCAGCTGCCCAGCGGCGACCTGGACCCCGAGGGTCTCTACCGCGCGCTGCAGGCCGCCAAGGCCGAGACGGAGCGCCCGTCGTTCATCGCGGCCCGCTCGATCATCGCCTGGCCCGCCCCGAACGCCCAGAACACCGAGGCCGCGCACGGCTCGGCGCTCGGCGACGACGAGATCGCGGCCACCAAGCGGGTGCTCGGCTTCGACCCGGAGAAGACCTTCGAGGTCTCCGACGAGGTGATCGCGCACACCCGTGAGGCGCTGGACCGCGGCCGCGAGGCCAAGGCCGAGTGGGAGAAGTCCTTCGCCGCGTGGCGCACCGCCAACCCGGAGCGCGCCGCCGAGTTCGACCGCATCGCCGCGGGCGAGCTCCCCGCGGGCTGGGAGGACCACCTCCCGGTCTTCGAGGCCGGTCACGGTGTCGCGACCCGCGCCGCCTCCGGCAAGGTGCTCCAGGCGCTCGGCGGCATCATCCCCGAGCTGTGGGGCGGCTCGGCCGACCTGGCGGGCTCGAACAACACCACGATCGACAAGACGTCGTCGTTCCTCCCGGCCGGAAACCCGCTGCCGGAGGCCGACCCGTACGGCCGGACGATCCACTTCGGCATCCGCGAGCACTCCATGGCCGCGGCCATGAACGGCATCGCCCTGCACGGCAACACCCGCATCTACGGCGGCACCTTCCTGGTGTTCTCCGACTACATGCGCAACGCCGTCCGGCTGTCGGCCCTGATGCACCTGCCGGTGACGTACGTCTGGACGCACGACTCGATCGGCCTCGGCGAGGACGGCCCGACGCACCAGCCGGTCGAGCACCTGGCCTCGCTGCGCGCCATCCCGGGCCTCAACGTCGTGCGCCCGGCCGACGCCAACGAGACGGCCATCGCCTGGCGCGAGATCCTCAAGCGCGGCAAGAAGGACTACGGCAAGAGCGCCCCGCACGGCCTGGCGCTGTCCCGCCAGGGCCTGCCCACCTACGCGGCCAACGAGGACGCGGCCAAGGGCGGTTACGTGCTCTTCGACGCCGAGGGCGGCGAGGCCCAGGCCGTTCTGATCGCCACCGGTTCCGAGGTCCAGCTGGCCGTCGAGGCCCGCGAAGAGCTCCAGGCGGCCGGTGTGCCGACCCGTGTGGTCTCCATGCCGTGTGTCGAGTGGTTCGAGGAGCAGGACCAGGCGTACAAGGACAGCGTGATTCCGCCGTCCGTGAAGGCCAGGGTCGCCGTCGAGGCGGGCATCGGCCTGACCTGGTACCGCTACGTGGGCGACGCGGGCCGGATCGTCTCGCTGGAGCACTTCGGTGCCTCCGCCGACGCCAAGGTCCTCTTCCGCGAGTTCGGCTTCACCGCCGCGCACGTGGCGGAAGCCGCCCGGGAATCTCTCGCCTCCGCCGCGCGCTGACGCGGTCATACGACTAGTAGGAGATGCAATTCTCATGACAGACGCACTCAAGCGCCTCTCCGACGAGGGCGTGGCGATCTGGCTCGACGACCTGTCCCGCTCCCGGATCACCTCCGGCAACCTCGCCGAGCTGATCGACCAGAGCCACGTGGTGGGTGTCACGACCAACCCGTCGATCTTCCAGAAGGCGATCTCCCAGGGCCACGGTTACGACCAGCAGCTCACGGACCTCGCCACCCGCAAGGTCACGGTCGACGAGGCCATCCGCATGATCACGACGGCGGACGTCCGTGACGCCGCCGACATCCTGCGTCCGGTCTTCGACGCGACCGACGGCCAGGACGGCCGGGTCTCCATCGAGGTCGACCCGCGCCTGGCGCACCACACCGAGGCCACGATCGCCGAGGCCAAGCAGCTTGCCTGGCTGGTGGACCGGCCGAACACGCTCATCAAGATCCCGGCGACCAAGGCCGGCCTCCCGGCGATCACCGAGGTCATCGGCAAGGGCATCAGCGTCAACGTCACGCTGATCTTCTCGCTGGAGCGCTACCGCGAGGTCATGGACGCCTACCTGGCGGGCCTGGAGAAGGCGAAGGCCGCGGGCCTGGACCTCTCCAAGATCCACTCGGTGGCCTCCTTCTTCGTGTCCCGCGTGGACACCGAGATCGACAAGCGCCTTGACGCCCTCGGCAGCGACGAGGCCAAGGCCGCCAAGGGCAAGTCCGCCCTGGCCAACGCCCGCCTGGCGTACGAGGCGTACGAGGAGGTCTTCGCGGGTGACCGCTGGGCCGCCCTGGACAAGGCGCAGGCCAACAAGCAGCGTCCGCTGTGGGCCTCCACCGGCGTCAAGGACCCGTCCCTCAAGGACACCCTCTACGTCGACGACCTCGTCGCCCCCAACACGGTGAACACCATGCCGGAGGCGACGCTGGAAGCCGTGGCCGACCACGGCGAGATCTCCGGCAACACCGTTGCCGGCCGTTACGACCAGGCTCGTGCCGACCTCGCCGCGATCAAGGAGCTCGGGGTCAGCTACGACGCCGTCGTCCAGCTGCTGGAGGACGAGGGCGTCGAGAAGTTCGAGGCCGCCTGGATCGACCTGCTCAACTCCACCGAGGCGGAGCTCAAGCGCCTCGCTCCTTCGGAGGGCTGACCACCTTGTCTGGTGTTCCCGGAGCCAACCCGCTCCGTGACGCTCAGGACCGACGGCTCCCGCGTATCGCGGGGCCGTCGGGCCTGGTGATCTTTGGCGTCACGGGCGATTTGTCCCGTAAAAAGCTGATGCCCGCCGTCTACGACCTGGCCAATCGCGGCCTGCTGCCGCCGGGCTTCTCGCTCATCGGTTTCGCGCGCCGCGACTGGGAGGACGAGGACTTCGCCCAGGTCGTCCACGACGCCGTCAAGGAGCATGCCCGCACCCCCTTCCGCGAGGAGGTCTGGCAGCAGCTCAGCCAGGGCATGCGTTTCGTCCAGGGCAACTTCGACGACGACGAGGCCTTCGAGACGCTCAAGAGCACGATCGAGGAGCTCGACAAGGCGCAGGGAACGGGCGGCAACTTCGCCTTCTACCTGTCGGTGCCGCCGAAGTTCTTCCCCAAGGTCGTCCAGCAGCTCAAGAAGCACGGGCTGGCCGACCAGAAGGAAGGCACCTGGCGCCGGGCCGTCATCGAGAAGCCGTTCGGCCACGACCTGGAGAGCGCGCAGGAGCTGAACCAGCTCGTGCACGACGTCTTCCCGCCGAACGAGGTCTTCCGTATCGACCACTACCTCGGCAAGGAAACCGTCCAGAACATCCTGGCGCTGCGGTTCGCCAACACGATGTGGGAGCCGATCTGGAACAGGTCGTACGTCGACCACGTCCAGATCACGATGGCCGAGGACATCGGCATCGGCGGCCGGGCCGGTTACTACGACGGCATCGGCGCGGCCCGTGACGTCATCCAGAACCACCTGCTCCAGCTGCTGGCGCTGACGGCGATGGAGGAGCCCGGCTCCTTCCACCCCAAGGCCCTGGTCGCCGAGAAGCTCAAGGTGCTGACGGCGGTCGAGCTGCCCGAGGACCTGGGCAAGCACACGGTGCGCGGGCAGTACGCCCACGCCTGGCAGGGCGGCGAGGAAGCGCTCGGCTATCTGGAGGAGGACGGCATCGACCCCAAGTCGAAGACCGACACCTTCGCCGCGATCAAGCTGACGATCAACAACCGCCGCTGGGCGGGCGTGCCGTTCTATCTCCGTACCGGCAAGCGCCTCGGCCGCCGTGTCACCGAGATCGCGGTCGTCTTCAAGCGCGCCCCGTACCTGCCCTTCGAGTCCGGCGCGACGGAGGAGCTCGGCGGCAACGCCCTGGTCATCCGGGTGCAGCCCGACGAGGGCGTCACGGTCCGGTTCGGCTCGAAGGTGCCCGGTACCTCCATGGAGGTACGGGACGTCACGATGGACTTCGCCTACGGCGAGTCCTTCACCGAGTCCAGCCCCGAGGCGTACGAGCGGCTCATCCTCGACGTCCTGCTCGGCGACGCCAACCTCTTCCCGCGCCACCAGGAGGTCGAGCTCTCCTGGAACATCCTCGACCCGATCGAGGAGTACTGGGACAAGCACGGCAAGCCCGCCCAGTACGCGGCAGGCACCTGGGGTCCCGCCGAGGCCGACGAGATGCTCGCACGCGACGGACGGAGCTGGCGCCGGCCATGAAGATCGATCTCACGGAAACCACGTCCAGCAAGATCAACCAGGCCCTGATCTCGGCGCGCCGCTCCATCGGCACGCCGGCCATCGGCATGGTGCTCACCCTCGTCATCGTCACCGACGAGGAGAACGCCTACGACGCGCTCCGGGCGGCGAGCGACTCGTCCCGGGAGCACCCGTCGCGGATCATCGCGGTGATCAAGCGGGTCAGCAAGTCGCCGCGTGCCAAGCGCGACGCACGGCTCGACGCCGAGATCCGGGTCGGCTCCGACGCGGGCTCGGGCGAGACGGTCGTGCTGCGGCTCCACGGCGAGCTGGCCAACCACGCCCAGTCGGTCGTCCTGCCGCTGCTCCTGCCGGACGCCCCGGTCGTGGTGTGGTGGCCCGAGGACGCCCCCGCGGACCCGGCCAAGGACCCGCTGGGCGCACTGGCACAGCGCCGCATCACCGACACCTACTCCGCCGAGCACCCGCTCGACGAGCTGGCGGTGCGCGCGGCGACGTACCAGCCCGGTGACACCGACCTGGCGTGGACGCGCATCACGCCATGGCGCTCGATGCTGGCGGCGGCGCTCGACCAGCAGCCCGCGCAGGTCGTCTCGGCGACGGTCGAGGGCGAGTCCGACAACCCGAGCTGTGAACTGCTGGCCATGTGGCTGGCGGACCGGCTCGGGGTGCCGGTGGAGCGCATCCTGTCCAACGGCCCCGGCCTGACGGCCGTCCGGATGGAGAGCAAGAGCGGCACGATCGTCCTCGACCGTCCCGACGGCTCGCTCGCCACGCTCTGCATGGCCGGTCAGCCCGACCGCGCGGTCGCGCTGAAGCGGCGGGAGACCGCCGAGCTCCTCGCGGAGGAGCTGCGCCGTCTGGATCCGGACAACATCTACGAGTCCACGGTGAAGTTCGGCGTGGAGCGCCTCGGCGGTCCCACCGAGCCCTCGTCCGTGGGTACCGGGCAGAAGCGTCCGGAGCCGGCGGGTGCCGCGGCACCCGCCGCGAAGAAGGCGGCGGCCAAGAAGGCGGCGTCGAAGTGAGTGCTCCGCAGCTCGTCGTGCACCGCGACAAGGAGCTGATGGCACAGGCCGCGGCGGCCCGGCTGATCACGAAGATCGTGGACGCCCAGGCCGCCCGCGGTTCCGCCTCGGTGGTCCTCACCGGCGGGCGTAACGGCAACGGCCTGCTGGCCGCGCTCGCCGGGTCGCCCGCGCGGGACGCGATCGACTGGTCGCGGCTCGACCTGTGGTGGGGCGATGAGCGGTTCCTGCCCGAGGGCGATCCGGAGCGCAATGTCACGCAGGCCCGCGAGGCCCTGCTGGACAAGGTGGAGCTGGACCCGTCCCGGGTCCACGCGATGCCGGCGTCGGACGGGCCGTACGGAGGCGACGCGGACGCCGCAGCCGCGGGGTACGCCGCCGAACTGGCGGCCGCCGCGGGCCCGGAGGACCACGGGCCCGTGCCGACGTTCGACGTGCTGATGCTGGGCGTGGGCCCGGACACGCATGTCGCGTCGCTCTTCCCGGAGCTGCCCGCGGTGCGGGAGACGGAGCGCACCGTCGTCGGTGTGCACGGCGCCCCCAAGCCGCCTCCCACCCGGGTCACGCTCACGCTGCCCGCCATCCGGGCGGCGCGCGAGGTGTGGCTGCTGGCCGCGGGTGAGGACAAGGCGGAGGCGGCGGAGATCGCCCTCTCCGGTGCCGGGGAGATCCAGGCACCGGCGGCCGGGGCCTACGGCCGCAGCCGCACACTGTGGCTGCTGGACGCCGCCGCGGCGTCCGGGCTGCCGCGCGCGCTGTATCCGCCGGCCTCGGCGTAGGCGAGTGACACGGAGGCCCTGCCCCCGCTCCCCGGAGCGGGGGCAGGGCCTCCTGCCGTGCCGGGCCCGCTTTCCCGTTCCGCCATCCAGCGTTCAGGTCCTGAGATCACCGTCCGCCTGCGGGGCGAGCCTCAGCCCCGGTCCGTCGGCACGTCGGCACAGTCGGGCCGCCGCGCGGCGGCGGGGTCCAGGGCGTTGCTCACCAGTTGCAGGACGACCGGGTCGTACGGGCTGCCCATGTGGCCCGTGCGGTCGCCGGGGCACACGTCCTGGAGAGTGAGATTGGTGACCGGGCCGCCGGAGCGGGCGGGGCTGAGGTACTGGCGCTCGTAGGGGGTGACGATCCTGTCCCACCGGGTGACCACCGTCGTGTAGCGCACACCGGGCATGGTGTCGCCGCCGTCATCGAGCCGGCGGTTGACCGCCGAGCCGATCGTCTGGTCGGCCAGGGCCTGCCCGCCGAATTCCGCGACCGGGGCGAGGATGTGCAGCCGCCGGGCGAGCGTGGCGAGCCCCGAGACGGTGCTGCCGTGGTTGGCGGGTGCGATGCCGATCAGGTGGTGCACCTTGTTGCGGGCGGGATCGCCCGGTTCGCTGCCGCCCGCGAACTTCAGGTAGTAGCGCGGCAGAATGCCGCCGCCCTGGGAGTGGCCCACCAGATCGACCTGGCGGGCTCCGGTCCGGTCGAGGACCCGGTCGACGAAGCGGGCGACCTCGGCGGCGGACCGGGGCACGGCCGCCCGGCCCTTGACCACGTCACCCCGCGGGGCGCCGAAGTTTCCGGCGAAGACGCAGTAGCCCTCGGCCCTGAGCCGGGGCGAGAGAGCGCTCCAGTTGCTGTAGGCGTTCTCGTACGTACCGTGCACGAGGACGACGGGCCTGGGATGGCGGGCGCTCGGTACGCAGTCCCAGTCGTCGGCGCCGGGTGGCGGCGCGTCGGGGTGGTCGGCGGAGGCCACGAAGGCACGCTCCCAACGCGCGTACCCGGCACCCTGATCCCCTCCGGAGTAAGCGGTACGCAGGGGCCGGCCGTCCGGGGCGGAGACCACGGCGAGGAGGAACAGGAAGCCGAGGAGGATCGGCACCGCCTGCCGGCGCGGCCACTGCCGCGCCCGCGGATTTCGGCCCGCCGGGTGGTCGCGGACGGTGGGGCGGAGATGGGGGAGCTGCATGGAGGTACCTCCCAGGTGGCGTGTCTCGGTGATGTCAGGACGCGAGTCGGTGCGGTGCCGTCCGCCGGGCGGCCGGGCACGACGGGCGCGTACGACGGGCGGCCGGGCGCGACGCGGCCGTACGCCCGGGGCCCGGCGGGCCGGAACGCCCGGGACGGCGCGGCCGGCGGGCGGGGGCCCGGCGGGGCGGCGGCGCCCGGCTCTGCCCGTGCGCGCGACGCCCCGCGCGGGGTGTCCTGCGGCTCCGCCACCGCAGGGCGCGACGCGCTTTCGAGTGACTCTGTGCCCAGAGGTGTTCACGCAGAGTGAGATTGCCGGTACGGTGGCAGAGGTGCGCGGGTCTGCCGCGCCCCTCCCTCCCCCGACGCCAGACGTCACCTCGTGCCCGGCCGCAAGGAGATGGCATGCCCGCGAACTCGGTCGTCCTCGGTGCTGGTGGTTTCATCGGCCGCTCCCTGGTGGTGGAACTCCTGCGCCGCGGCCAGGACGTCGCCGCCGCCGTGCACGGCAGCGGCGACCGGCTGACGCGGTGGCTCGCGGAACAGCAGGTGGACACCCGCCGGCTGACCGTCGTCCACGCCGACATCACCCGGCCCGGACTGGGCCTGCCGGAGCAGGGCATGGACGACGTGCGCGACGTGTACAACACGGCGGCGCGCTTCGCCTTCGGCATCGACCCGGCCGAGGCCAGAGCGGTCAACGTGGACGGCGCCGCGCATGTGATCGAGTGGGCCGCCGCCCGCCCGCAGCTGCGCCGGGTGGTGCACATCAGCGGCTACCGCATGGCCGCGGCCGACGCGGACTCCCCCGACTACCAGCGGGACGGCGCCTACGAGGCCTCCAAACGCGAGGGCGACGCGACGGCGCGCGCACGGGCTCGGGAGCTGGGCGTTCCGCTGACCGTCGCCAACCCCAGCACGGTGATCGGCCCGGGGCAGTACGTCGGCCTGGCGGACCTGGTCGGGGAGTTGTGGCGGGGCCGTCTCGCCGCCCTCCCCGGCGGCCCGGACATCTTCCTCCCCGTCGTCGAACTCACCTACTTCGTACGGTTCCTGGCCTCGCTTCCCGAGCATCAGGAGAGCGCGGGCAACACCTACTGGGTGCTCGACGACACCACGCCCCCTCTTCCGCAGCTCGTCTCGCTGCTCGCCGGGCACATGGGTGTGCGGGCTCCGCGCCGCTTCGTTCCCGTCGAGCTCCTGAAGCGGCTGCCGCGCGCCCTCACCAAGGCGGACCCCGAGACGCTGTCCTTCCTCTCCACCGACCGGTACGACACCTCGGCCGCACGGAAGTTCGCCGAGTCCTGCGATCTGGAGATGCCCCCGGTGGGCGACGCCCTGCGCGGGTGGACCGATGATCTGGTGGCCGCGCGCTTCGGCCGGGTCCGGGCACCGAGCGCGCCGTACGGATTCGAACAGGTGGGGAGGGACAGGACCTGGGTGGTGGGCGACCGGGAGCGTCCGGACTATGTGTTCCTGCACGGCCTTCCGGTCGACGCGGACTCCTGGTCGAGGGTGACCGACCGGGTGGACGGTTCCTCCCTGGCCGCCGATCTGCCCGGGTTCGGGCGGTCAGGGCCCGCCCGGCAGTCCCACGACGACTGGCTGGCGGCCTTCCTCTCTCCGCTCGGCACCCGGCCGGTGCTGGTCGCGCACTCCTACTCCTGCGGACCGGCCGTGCGTTACGCGCTCAGGCATCCCGAGCGCGTGGGAGCGCTGGTCCTCGTCTCCCCGGCCTTCCTCCAGCCGCCGTCCTCATGGCTGATGCGCTCCCCTCTGGCCGTGCCGGTGCTGCGCCGGATGACCGCCGAACGGCTGGCGGGATCGCTCGGGCTGCCGCACGACGGTCATCTGGAGGGTCCGGTGGCGGACCTGCGGCGTTCCGGGGCGGCGGTCAGGGTGGTCGCGGCCCTGCGCTCGGCATACGGCAGGCGCGGCGCCCTTCGGAGCGCCCTGCAGCGTGTCGAGGTGCCGGTGGAGCTCGTCGTCGGGGAGCGGGACCCACTGGCCGAGCCGACCGGGCTCCCGGTCACCGAGATCGCGTCGGCCGGGCACTATCCCCAGCTCACGCATCCCGACGAGGTCGCGCGTCACCTGGTCGCGGTGCGGGAGCGGGCCGCCGCCCGGTAGCGGCGCGGCCGTGCGCCTCGGTCCGGGGCTCCGGGACGGGCCGGCGGGCACGCCCGCCGGGTGCTCAGTCACGGGTGAAGGCCAGCACCACGTTGTGGCCGCCGAAGCCGAAGGACGTCGACAGCGCCGCGGTGGCGTCGATCCGGCGCGGGGCTCCGGTCACGAGGTCGAGGCCGATGCCGTCGCCCGGCTTTTCGAGGTTGCGCACCGGGGGTACGACCGACTCCTCGAGAGCGAGCACCGTGAGGATCGCCTCCACGGCACCCGAGGCACCCAGGAGGTGGCCCGTGGCGGACTTCGGGGCGGTGACCACCGGATGATCACCCACGGCGGCCGTCACCGCTCGGGATTCGGCGACATCCCCCTGGGGCGTCCCGGTCGCGTGTGCGTTGACATGGCCGATGTCGCCGCCGGTCAGTCCCGCGTCACGCAAGGCCTCCTCGATGGCGCGCGCCTGCCCGGCGGAGTCGGGCAGCGTGATGTCGTGGGCGTCGGACGTGACACCGGCCCCCGCCAACGTCGCGTGCACACGGGCGCCGCGCGCCCGCGCGAAGTCACCACGCTCCAGCACGACCATTCCCGCTCCTTCGGACATCACGAAGCCGTCCCGGTCCCGGTCGAAGGGCCGGGAGGCCTGGTGGGGGGTGTCGTTGCGCAGTGAGAGGGCGCGCATCTGTGCGAAGGCGCCGAGCGAGAGGGGATGGATGCAGGCGTCCGTGCCACCGGCCACCACCACATCGGCGCGGCCGGCCCTGATGAGCAGCGCGCCCACCGCGATCGCCTCGGCCCCCGAGGCGCAGGCGCTGGTCGGGGCGTGGGTTCCCGCCCGCGCTCCCAGCAGCAGACTCACCACCGCCGAGGGGCCGTTGGGCATGAGCCTGGGGACGGTGTAGGGGGACACCGCGCGCTGGCCCCGCTCCCCCATCCGGTCGTGCTGTTCCAGTATGGTCAGCGCTCCTCCGATTCCGGTGCCCACGACGACGGCCAGCCGTTCGGGTTCGACCTCCGGCGGTCCCGCGTCTGACCACGCCTCCCTGGCCGCGACCAGCGCCGCGGCCTGGCTCCGGTCCAGCCGGCGCCTCTGCACCAGGTCCACCTCGGCGTAGGGGTCCTGGAGCATGCTGCCCGCGATGTGGACCGGCAGCCGCGTGACCCAGGGGGCATCGATGGGCGTGATGCCGGACCGGCCCTCCAGCAGCCCGCCCCAGGTGCCCGCGACATCGGCGCCGAGCGGGGTCGTGGCCCCCATGCCCGTCACCAGCACGTCGTTCATCGGCCCGCCGGCGCGACGCGCGGTCTCACCGCCCGTACGCCGCACGACGGCTCCTCTCGCCCACGCCCTCGGCCGACCAGGCGCGCCTGCTGAGCCCCGCCACCGTGAGCCGGGCGACCGCGAGCATCAGATCGAGGGCTCCCGCCACCTGGCCCGGGTCGTCGTGGGCGGCCGGGTGCGTGAGGGCGGTGTCCGTGCCCCCCTGAGCGCTCATGCTCTCCAAGGCGCCGACGCCCCCCAGGGCTGCCTCGCCGGGACCGGCCGCGCGGTCCGTGCCGCCTCTCCGGCCGCTCTCCTCCCCGCCGTGAAATGCATTCGATTCCACAGTCACACACATACCAGCTCCCCATTGCTTTGCACCGCGTGTGGCTTGAAAATGCCGTTACCCACGGAATACCACGCGGCAGAGACGAGTTACCGGCCGCGGATTCCTCTCCCCCGCAACCACAACTCAAGCTAAGCGACACCACCCCTTCTGCGCCTCGGCTATTCTGTCGAATTATCGACTCCCCCTTTTAGCGGATTCCTCCCGCCAGAGGGGGGCGCGGGGGCGCATAATGCGACGACGAAGAGGGCGCTCCACTCTCCTCGCACGCCCAGTATGCCGAGCTCAGCACCATGATCAAATTCTTTCTGACTTGTCCTACAATGCCTTCGATTATTCCTCATTGCCACAACACTCAGGAATGCTGCATAGTGAAGAAAGAGGCTGCAGAGAACAGCTCCCGCCACCTCGGTCCAGTGCATTTCAACACTAAAGCAAATGTACGGTGACACCAGGGGTTACGGACGGCTTTCCCGTTCTCATGCAAAAATCAGAAAGGGAGATTCGTGCCGCACACCAAAAGGCCTCACTCGTCCTCGGTCGAGGAACAGGTTCAAGTGGTCCGCTGGCCCCTCGAGGCGTCGAAGCTGGAGCACTTCCGGGACAAGGGCGCCCTCCGCCTCCTCGTGATCGAGAACGGGGCGACTCCACCCGTGTCGACGGACGTGCGGGAGGACTGGGTCCGGTCCCCGATCACACGGGAGGACTTCGCCGCGCGCATCTCCGCCCTGCGCGCCAGGGCCTCCTCCCACGACGTGCCGGCGCTGGACCATGACGGACTGCTCAGGTACGGCAGCCGCGTCGTGCCCGTGTCCCCGACCGAGATGTACCTGTTAAGGCCTCTGGTGCAGCGTTTCGGCAGCCTGGTGGGCCGCGACGAGCTGCTCACGCTCCTGAGCACACGGGGCAGCACGGCGAGCCGGAACGCCCTGGACCTGCACGTGATGAGGATCCGGCGCCGACTGCTGCCACTGGGGCTGCGGGTCCGTACCGCCAGCCGGCGCGGCTATCTGCTGGAAGCACTGAGCTGAGCACGGAGCCCCTGCCGGACACCGGTCCGGCAGGGGCTCCGTCTGCGCGTGGGATTTCCGGGCGGACGCAGGCGGCCCTCCCGCCCGGGTCCCGCCGTCCACGGCCGTACTCAGGCCGCTCCGGCCCTCGGCGGGCCGGAGCAGCCGCAGGCCGCGGACGCCAGCCCCGTCCGGTGCGCGTAGATCACGGCGTGCACCCGGTTGCGCAGGTGCAGCTTGTCGAGCAGGTTCTGCACGTGCGACTTGACGGTGCTCTCGCTCACCACGAGTTCGGCGGCCATCTCGGCGTTGCTGAGGCCGCGGGCGAGGAGCTGCAGCACCTCGCGCTCGCGCCGGGTCAGCAGACCGGCACGGGCGCCGTACGGGTCGTCCCCGGGGCGCGAGACCGTCATCGGCCAGGGCTCTTCGCCGCCGGTGCCGTGCCGGAGCCCTGGGGCGACGTGGACGGCGTACCCCGCCGAGACCATGTGGACGGCGGCCACCAGCTGCTCCGGTGTGGCGCTGCTCAGCACCACGCCCTTCGCTCCGGCGCGCAGGGCTTCTCTCGCGGTGCCGTCGGTGCCCTGGGCCGTCAGCAGGACCCCCGGCATGGAGTCACCGTGGCGTGCGGCCAGGGCCCTGACCAGGCCGACGACGTCGAGACCGGGTGACTGGGCGTCGGCGAGCACCACTCCGGGACCGAGGCGCAGCACCTCTCGCTCGGCCTCGGCGGCGTCGGCGGCCTCACCGGCCACCTCGATGGCCCGGTCCTGATCGAGAATGGCCCGGATGCCGGTCCGGGTGATGGCTCGGTCGTCGACGAGCAGGACGCGGACGGATGCGGTGATCGGTCTCTCCCTTCGTGCTGAGCGTGGAAAACGCCTTGGTGGTCGGGGTTCTCGGTGCGGCCGGCGTCAGGCCTGGGCGCTCTCGGCGCCGGAGATCTTCAGGCCCGCGCCGTTCTCGGCGGCCCGGCCCGCGCCCGGCCGTCTCGGCGTCGTGAGGACGGCGAGAGCGCCGACGGCGATGAGGCACGCACCGGTCCACAGGGCGGGGACCATGCCGTCGGTGAACCCGTCCGCCGTGACGAGGTCGCCGTGCGCGGTGAACACGGAGGCCAGTACGGCGACTCCGAGGACACCGCCCAGCTCCCGCAGCGAGTTGACCGCCCCCGAGGCCATCCCCCGGTCCTGGGCGTCGACCGAGCTCATCACGAGGTTCGCGGTCGGGGAGAAGTAGAAGGTCATGCCGAGCCCGCACATGACCAGGGCGGGGATCAGGGACACGTAGTCCACCTCCGGTGACACACGGGCGGCGATCCAGCCGAGCCCGCAGGCCTGGAAGGTCAGGCCGATCGCGACGATGGTCCGGCTGCCGATCCGGTCGGAGAGGAATCCGACCAGCGGTGCGACGAAGATCGGTACCGCGGTCCAGGGCAGGATGCGCAGGCCCGCTTCCATCGGGGAGTAGCCCCGCGGGCCCTGGAAGAACTGGGTGAGGAGGAAGACCGAGCCGAACATGCCCGCGAACATCAGCAGCCCCGCGGCGTTCATCCCGCTGAAGACCCGGTGGCGGAAGAGCCGCATCGGGAACATGGGCATCTCCGTGCGGAGCTCCCAGACGACGAACGCCACCAGGACGAGAGAGCCGCCCGCCAGCGCGGTCAGGACGGGAGGACTGGTCCAGCCGTCCGTGGGGCCCTGGATGAGCCCGAAGACGACGCCGAACAGACCGACGCCGGCCAGTACGGTCCCGATCAGGTCCAGCCGGGAGTTGGGGCCGCGGCTCTCGGTGAGCTTCCAGCGGCCCAGCGGCAGCAGGACGAGCCCGATCGGCACGTTGATCCAGAAGATCCACTGCCAGGTCAGGTGCTCCACCATCACCCCGCCGACGAGCGGCCCCATCGCGATGGCCAGCCCTTCGACGGCGCTCAGCGCCCCGAGGACGGCGCCGCGGCGGGCTGCCGGGGCCACGGCGGTGAGCAGGGTCAGGTTGAGGGGCATCAGGGCGGCGGCGCCGAGCCCTTGAAGGGCACGGGCCGCGATGAGCGCACCGATGCCGGGGGCGAGCGCCGCCGCGGCGGACGCGGCGGTGAAGACGCCGAGTCCCACGACGAACATCCGCCTGCGCCCGAACCGGTCGCCCAGGGCCGCGCCGGGGAGCATCAGGACGGCGTAGGTGAGGGTGTAGGCGTTGACGGTCCACTCGAGTTGCTGGATGTCGCCGCCGAGGCTCTCCCGGATCGCGGGCAGGGCGGTGATGACGACCAGGTTGTCGAGGGAGACCATGGCCACGCCGAGGCCACAGCACAGGAACGTCCACAGGACGTTCCGCTTGGAAACATGCATGATTGCCTTTTCCTGGAGGATGGGCCGCGCACCTGACACCACACGGCCTCGCTCACCGCGCCCTTCCTGCTGCTCCAGGGGCTCGACGACCC
>NZ_JBSFDD010000022.1:0-144899 GCF_053593715.1 Streptomyces sp. NPDC002125
GGCGGCGGTGACGAAGGCCGGGTTGTTGCCCCGGAAGGTGCCGTTGTGCTCGCCGCCCCGGACCGTGGCACGGTCCGGGGCCCCTCTCTCATGCGTACCTCAGAGCTCGTAGGTGCGGGCCTCCGCGGCCTGTGCGGCCCTGCGGTCCTCCGCTTCCCGGGCGCTCTGTTCGGCCTTGCGGGCCTTCTCGGCCTGCTCGGCCTTCTCCTCCGCCTCCATCTCGGCGAACACGTCGATGGGCGGCGGCGCCTTGGCGAGGAAGACCCAGGTCAGATACACCGCGAGCAGGAACGGCGGGATCTTGAGCGCGACCAGCACCCAGCCGAGCTGGGTGGTGTCGGCCCACCAGTAAAGCGGGAACAGGATCGCGCACTTGGCGAGCAGGATCAGACCCCAGGCGTAGCTGGCCTTGGCGTACGCCTTCTTGCGGCCGGGGTTCCTGGTGCGCCAGGAGAGGTTCTCCTTGAAGACCGGGCCGAGGATCAGGCCGATCAGCGGCACCCCCGCGAGGGTGGTGACGAGATAGGCCAGGGCCAGTCCGAGCGTGTAGAGCATGCCCGGCAGGTAGAAGTCCTTGGCGTTGCCCGTCATCATCGCGAAGACCACACCGAAGCCCACGCCGAAGACACCGCTGAAGGCGTGCTTGACGGTGTCCTTGCGGACCAGCCGTACGGCGACGAGGGCCAGGGAGACCACCAGGGCGGCGATGGCCGAGGCCTTGAGGTCCTTGTTGATCGTGAAGATCGTGACGAAGAGCAGCCCGGGCAGGACTGTCTCCACCATGCCGCGCACGCCACCGAACGCCTCGAAGAGCGCGGCTTCCGTGACCGCCTTCGCGTCGGCGTCCTGCTGGTCGGTGCGGTGGGGCTGGTCCGTGTCGGACGTCGGCTTGTCGAGAGACGTCACCGGCTACTCCTTGCCGAGCGGTCGGAGTTCGTATTTGGGGTTGAACAGCACCCGGCGCCCATGGCTGATGGCGATGCGGCCCGACGCTATGAGCTTGCGGCCCGGCTCGATGCCGACGATGGACCGCCGGCCGAGCCAGACCACGTCGAGCGGCGCGGTGCCGTCGAAGAGCTCCGCCTCGAGGGCGGGCACTCCGGCCCGCGGACGCAGGGTGACGGTCCGCAAGGTACCAGTCACCTTGACGATCTGCCGGTCCGAGCACTCGGAGATGCGCGTGCAGCCCGAAGCGTGCGCGTCCTCCTGCAGCTCCTCGGACTCCAGGTCCTCCTGGGAGCTGGAGAGCCGGTCGAGCATGCGTCGGAAGCGGCCGGACGGCTTCTCCGTCCTGCCGGGCTTCTCGAATCGGGGAACAGCGCTCATACCCGAAGGGTACCGGTCTCCTGTGGTAGCGGCGGGGTCACGGGGGTGTCACTCGAAGGGGTGAAGGCGCTCACTCGGAAACCGCCTGGCCGCGCTCGAAGCGGTACCCCATCCCCGGCTCGGTCACGAAGTGTCTGGGGTGCGAGGGATCCGCCTCGAGCTTCCGGCGCAGCTGGGCCATGTAGACCCGCAGATAATTGGTCTCCGTGCCGTAGGAAGGTCCCCAGACCTCCTGGAGCAGCTGCTTCTGGCTGACGAGCCGGCCCGCGTTGCGGACCAGCACCTCCAGCAGGTGCCACTCGGTGGGTGTCAGGCGTACGTCGCGGCCCTCGCGCTGGACCTTCTTCGCGGCCAGGTCCACGGTGAAGCCCTCGGTCTCGACGATCACCTGGTCGTCGGCGCCGTCGGAGCCGACCGGTTCGGCCCTGCGCACGGCGGCGCGCAGCCGTGCCAGCAGCTCGTCCATGCCGAACGGCTTGGTGACGTAGTCGTCGGCCCCCGCGTCCAGTGCCTCGACCTTCTCGTCGGAGGTGTGCCGGGCGGAGAGCACGAGGATCGGCACCCGGGTCCAGCCGCGCAGTCCTCTGATCACCTCGACGCCGTCCATGTCGGGCAGCCCGAGGTCGAGGACGACCACGTCGGGGTGGCGGGCCGCGGCGAGCTGGAGGGCGGTCGCCCCGTCGGGCGCCGCGTCCACCTCGTACCTGCGTGCCTTGAGGTTGATCACGAGGGCGCGCACGATCTGCGGCTCGTCGTCGACCACGAGCACCCTGGTCATCGCGGACCTGCCTTTCCGGAATACGTGTACGGGGTGGAGGTGCGCCCCTGGGGAGCGCTTCTCGGCGTCATGACGTCACCCGCGACGGGGACAGCGAACCGGCCTGCACCTGCCCCGGAGCCGCGGTGAGCGTGAGGACCATGGTGAGCCCGCCGCCGGGGGTGTCCTCGGCGCCCAGCGTGCCGCCCATGGACTCCACGAAGCCCCGGGCGACGGCGAGCCCCAGACCGACCCCGGCACCGCGCGGAGCGTCACCGTACCGCTGGAAGGGCTCGAATATGCGTTCCTTGGCCTCGTCCGGGACCCCGCGGCCCCGGTCGGCCACCCGCAGCTCCACGCGCGCCCCCAGGGCGCTGGCGGCGACGGTGACGCGTTCCCGGTGCGGGCTGTACTTGACGGCGTTCTCGACGATGTTGGCGACGGCCCGCTCCAGCAGCCCCGGGTCGACGGCGACCATGGGCAGCGTCTCGGGGATGTCCAGGTCGACGCTGCCCTCCGGTACGCCGCCGAGGGCCATCGGGACGACCTCGTCGAGGTCGATCTCGCGGATCAGCGGGGTGACCGTGCCGGTCTGCAGGCGCGACATGTCGAGGAGGTTGCCGACGAGGTGGTCCAGGCGGTCGGCGCCGTCCTCGATGGCCGCGAGGAGCTCCGCCTCGTCGGCGTCGGACCAGCAGACGTCGTCGGAGCGCAGGGAGCTGACGGCGGCCTTGATGGCGGCCAGCGGGGTGCGCAGATCGTGGCTGACGGCGGCGAGCAGCGCGGTCCTGATCCGGTTGCCCTCGGCCAGCCGCCTGGCCGCCTCCGCTTCGCCCACCAGGCGCTGACGGTCGAGCACGACGGCGGCCTGGGCGGCGAAGGCGCCCAGGACGCGGCGGTCCTCGGCGGGCAGCACACGGCCGGAGAGCGCCAGCGCCATGTGGTCGCCGACGGGCATGTCCACGTCCGCGTCGTCGGGGCGGGCCACCGGGGCGGGCCCGACGGACCCGGCGCAGGTCCACGGCTCGACGTCGTTCTTCCGCTCCAGGAGGGCGACGGACTCCATGCCGAAGGTCTCGCGCACCCGGTCCAGCAGGGCGTCCAGGGCCGTCTCGCCCCGCAGGACGCTCCCGGCCAGGGCGGAGAGGATCTCCGACTCGGCGCGCAGCCGGGCCGCCTGGTGGGTGCGTCTGGCCGCCAGGTCGACGACGGAGGCGACCGCCACCGCCACCGCGAAGAAGATCACGATGGCGACGAAGTTCTCCGGGTCCTGCACGGTCAGGGTGTGGGTGGGCGGGGTGAACCAGTAGTTCAGGAGCAGGGAGCCGACGGCGGCGGAGGCGAGGGCCGGGGTCAGCCCGCCGAGCAGCGCGGCGGCAACCGTCAGGAAGAGGAAGAGCAGGACGTCGTTGGCGAGCCCCGGGCCGTCCTCCATGCCCTGGAGGAGGAGCGTGAGGAGGGCGGGTCCCCCGACGCCCGCCACCCAGCCGGACAGGATCCTGGTGCGGCTGAGCCGGGCGCCGCGTGCGATGGGCAGCCCGCGGCCCTTGGCGACCTCTTCGTGCGTGACGATGTGGACGTCCAGGTCGGGACCGGACTCGCGGGCGACGGTGGCGCCCACCCCCGGGCCGTAGATGTACTGCCAGGTCTTGCGGCGGCTGGACCCCAGGACGATCTGGGTGGCGTTGACGCCCCGGGCGAAGGCGAGGAGCGCGGTGGGGATGTCGTCGCCGATGACGTGGTGGAAGGTGCCGCCGAGGTCCTCGACGAGCGTGCGCTGGACGGCGAGCTCCTTGGGCGAAGCGGAGGTCAGCCCGTCGCTGCGGGCGATGTACACCGCGAGGATCTCGCTGCCGGAGCCCTTGGCGGCCATCCGGGAGGCGCGGCGGATCAGGGTGCGGCCCTCGGGGCCGCCGGTGAGGCCGACGACGATGCGCTCACGGGCCTGCCAGGGGGCGCTGATGTCGTGCTCGCCCCGGTACTGCTGGAGGTACTCGTCGACCCGGTCGGCGACCCAGAGGAGGGCCAGCTCGCGCAGGGCGGTGAGGTTGCCGGGGCGGAAGTAGTTGGAGAGGGCCGCGTCGACCTTGTCGGACTGGTAGATGTTGCCGTGGGCCATGCGGCGGCGCAGCGCCTGGGGCGACATGTCGACCAGCTCGATCTGGTCGGCCCGTCGGGCGACCTCGTCGGGAATGGTTTCCTGCTGGCGCACGCCGGTTATGGACTCGACGACGTCGCCGAGGGACTCCAGGTGCTGGATGTTGACGGTGGACACCACGTCGATGCCGGCCTTGAGGAGCTCTTCGACGTCCTGCCAGCGCTTGGCGTTGCGGGAGCCGGGCACATTGGTGTGGGCGAGCTCGTCCACGAGGGCGACGGCGGGCGCCCGCTCCAGCACGGCGTCGACGTCCATCTCCGCGAAGACGGCCGAGCGGTGTTCGATCTCCCGGCGCCGGATCTGCTCCAGGCCGTGGAGCAGCACCTCGGTGCGGGGCCGGTCGTGGTGCTCCACGAAGGCGACGACGCAGTCCGTGCCGCGTTCCACACGCCGATGGGCCTCGGAGAGCATCGCGTACGTCTTGCCGACGCCGGGTGCCGCACCCAGGTAGATCCGAAGCTTGCCGCGCGCCATGGCCCCATTGTCTTCTCTGAAACCGGCTGCCGCCGATACGGGAGCCGGTCTCGAAGCTACCCCGAGAATTTCCGGCATATGGGGTCAGGGCCGGACGCGGGCTCCGTCTTGACAGGATTCTGATGCGGCGGAGGTGTCCCCCGCGCCGTGCGGTCCCGGCGGCGGGTGGCGACGTGCGGTGTCCCCGCGCCCCGCGTTCCCGGCGGGGCGGGCTACGCGTGCTCGACGATGTGCCCGTCGCTGAGCTCCAGGACCCGGTCGGCGAAACCGAGCAGCTGGGGGTCGTGGGTGGCGACGAGGAGGGTGACGCCCTCGCTGCGCACGACGGCCCGCAGGAGCTGCATCACCGCGAGTCCGGTCTCCGCGTCGAGCTGCCCGGTGGGCTCGTCGGCGATCAGGAGCGCGGGCCGGTTGGCGAGCGCGCGGGCGATGGCGACGCGCTGCTGCTGGCCGCCCGAGAGCTCGCCGGGGCGCTGCAGGGCGTGGTCGCCGAGGCCCACCAGCGAGAGCAGCAGCGCCACCCGCTCCTCGCGCTCGCGCGGGTCGGCCTTGAGGAGCCGCATCGGTACGCCGACGTTCTCCGCGGCCGTGAGGATCGGGATCAGGCCGAAGGACTGGAAGATGAAGCCGATGCGGTCCCTGCGCAGCTCCAGCAGCCCGTCCTCGCCGAGCCCGGAGAGGTCGGTGCCGCCGACAGTGATCCGGCCGCCGTCCGGTGTGTCCAGGCCGCCGACGAGGTTGAGCAGCGTCGTCTTGCCGGATCCCGAGCGGCCCTTGAGCGCGACCAGCTCGCCGCGCGGGATCTCGAAGGAGACGCCCCGCAGCGCGTGCACGGCGGCGGCGCCGCTGCCGTACGAGCGGTGCAGGTCCTCGACCCGCACCATGGGGCCGTCGGCCGGGCTCCCGGCCAGGACGGTTCCGCTCCGCGCGCCGGTGCTCCGTGTCATCGTTCCCGCTCTCCCCCGTGCGTACCACTCACTCGGCAGCGGCCAGTATGGGCACGAGGTACCCGGTGAGGCAATGGAAAGGCCGGTGGGCCGCGTCCCTTCCCGGGACGCGGCCCACCGGCCTCGGGCGTTCCGCGGTGCGGTCAGCGCACCTCGGTGATCTCGGGTCCGCGCTGGAGCTGGCCCATGCCGCCGGAGAACTTCGAGCTCTCCTGGTCCTCCTGCTGCACACCCTCCGGCACCATCTGGGCGTCGTTGGGGAGCTTGAGGACGATCGGGTCGCGGGGGGCCATCGGGCCGTCGCCGCGGACGACGACGGTGTCCCGGAAGATCGTCTCCAGCAGCCCCGCGGCCTCCGGCTGCACGGCGCCCTGGCCGGAGATCACTCCGCGCAGGAACCAGCGCGGCCCGTCGACACCGACGAAGCGCACCAGCTGTACGCCGTTCTTCCCGTCCGGGAGCTGTACGGGGACCCGGGCGCGCAGCTCCCAGCCCAGCGGGCCCTCGACCTCGTCGATGATCCCGCCCTGCTGGGTGATGCCGGAGGCGATCTCCTCGCGCACCTCGCCCCAGATGCCCTCCCGCTTGGGAGCGGCGAAGGCCTGCAGCTGGACCGCGCTGTCGCGCAGCACGACGGTGGCCGCGACGATCGCGTCGCCCGCGACCTCCACGCGGAGCTCCATGCCCTCGACCCCGGGGACGAAGATGCCGCCGAGGTCCACCCTGCCCTCGCCGGGCTGGGACACCTCGGAGATGTCCCACGGCCCGTCCGGGCGGGGTGCCGGCGGCAGGTTCGTGCGGCGCGAGCCGTTGCCGGCCGCGGCGTCGTCGAGCTCGTCGGCGACCTGCTCGGCCTCGCGCGCTTCGTCCGCCGTGTCCTCGGCGGAACCACTGTTCTTGCGACGTCCGAACACGTCAACGTCCTTCCCGGTCGGATACGACCGAAGCGTAGCTGTTCCCACCCTGGGTGTTACCGCCCGTGACGCCGTCCACCGCGGCATGACCGCCCGTGGATCCGAAGCCCCCTTCGGCCCGCGCCGAGCCGGGAAGCTCCGTCACCTCGTGGAAGCGCACCTTCTCGACCTGCTGGACGACCAGTTGGGCAATCCGGTCGAACCGTTCGAACCTCACGGTCTCGCGCGGATCGAGATTGACCACGATGACCTTGATCTCCCCACGGTACCCGGCATCAACCGTCCCTGGGGCGTTCACGAGAGCCACTCCGCAGCGGGCTGCGAGGCCCGAGCGGGGGTGCACGAAGGCGGCGTAGCCGTCGGGCAGCGCGATCGACACCCCGGTGGGGAGCACCGCCCGTTCGCCGGGGGCGAGCTCGGCGGCCTCGGTGGTCACCAGATCGGCACCGGCGTCGCCGGGATGCCCGTACGCGGGAATCGGCACGTCGGGGTCGATCCGGCGGATGAGTACGTCGACGGGAGCGCGCATCAGGGGTTCACCTCGAAGGCACGGGCACGCCTGACCTGGTCCGGGTCGGACATGGCCGCCTGGATCTCCTCGGGCCGCCCGTTGTCGATGAAGTGGTCCACCTTGACCTCGATGAAGAGGGCTTCCGCACGGACCGCGACGGGGCCCTCGGGGCCGCCCGTCCGTCCCGTGGCGCGGCAGTAGATCTTCCGGCCGTGGACGGCGGTGACCTCGGCGTCCAGGAAGAGGACGGTGTCCACCGGCACCGGCAGGACGTAGTCGGTCTCCAGCCGTCCGGTCACCGCGATGACCCTCAGCAGCCAGCTCAGGGCGCCGAGCGTCTCGTCCATGGCCGTGGCCAGGACCCCTCCGTGCGCCAGTCCCGGGGCACCCTGGTGGGCGGGCTTCACGGTGAACTCGGCGGTGACGCTCACTCCCTCGCCGGCCTTCGCGCTCAGGTGCAGTCCGTGCGGCTGTCCGTCACCACAGCCGAAACAGTGTTCGTAGTGGGAGCCGAGGATCTCGCCGGGCGCCGGGGCGTCGGGGTGCCGGACGGGCTTCACCGCGTCGGCCGGGGGTGTCAGACGTGCAGATGTTCCACTCACAGCCGCAGACCTTACCCGCGCGGCCGGTCCAGGGGTGCGCCGTGCCAAGCTTGCTGTCATGCAGCCTTCCGCACCTCCCTTCGACGAACGTCTCACCGCGCCTCGCACGTGGTGGCTCATCGGCTTCGGGATCGGCGTCGCGTGCGCGCTGATGCTCCTGCCGCTCGGCGTCCTGCCCATGCTCGGCGGGCTGGTCGCCGGTACGGCCGCGGCATGCGCGGGGGTCAGCTCGTACGGCTCCGCGCGCATCCGGGTCGTGGCGGGCGCCCTCGTCGCGGGCGACGCCCGGATCCCGCTGGAGGCACTCGGCGACGCCGAGGTGCTGGACCGGGAGGAGGCGCGCGCCTGGCGCTCGTACAAGGCCGATCCGCGCGCCCACATGCTGCTGCGCAGCTACATCCCGACCGCGGTGCGGGTGAAGGTCACGGACCCGGCCGACCCGACGCCGTACGTCTACCTGTCGACGAGGCAGCCCGAGGCGCTGGCCGCGGCACTCGCGCCGGTCGCCGCCTGAGGGGTCAGCCGCCCGAGGGGCCTTCCAGGCCCTTGGGCAGCTCCTCGGCGGGCCGCGCCGGCTGTTCCAGCGGGGGGAGCCCGGCGAGGCGGTCCCAGGAGACCTGATCGCGCCGCAGGTCGTTCCTGACCCGGTCCGCGAGCTTCTTGGTGTCGCGGCGGTTCATCATCGCGCCGACGGCGGCACCGATCATGAACGGGATCAGGTTCGGCAGGTCGCGCACGGTGCGCTTCATGATCTGCTGGCGCAGTTCGCGCTTCATCTGCCCGCCGAGGGCCGCGTTCAGTGTGGTGGGGCGGGAGACGTCGATCCCGCGCTCCTCCGTCCAGGACGTCAGATACGCGGTGCCGCGCTGCCCGATGTTGCCCGGGGGGCGTCGGCCGTAGACCTCGTGGAGCTCGGCGACGAGCTTCATCTCGACAGCCGCGACGCCGGTGATCTCCGCTGCCAGCTCCGCGAGCATGGCGGGCGGTACGGGCATCATCGCCGCGGCCCCGATGCCCGCGCCGACGGTCGCGGTGGCCTTGCAGGCACCCGCGACGAGCTTGTCGGCGAGCTCTTCGGGGCCGAGCCCCGGAAACTGCCTGCGCAGGGTGGCGAGGTCCCTCACGGGGACACGGGGAGCCATGTCGATGATCCGGTCGGCCACCATGCCGATCGCGGCCGATGCGCTCTCCCGGCTCCTGATCACGCCCCGTTTCAGTGTGTGCAGGCGGCCGGACCCCTTCGGGGACCCGTCCTGCCCGGGCTCGCGGGGCGTGCCCGCCGCCGCCCGTACTGCTTCGAGCGAGGCCGGAAGGCCCCGCTCGTCGTCAGATGTGCCGGGAGAGGGCGGCAGGGCGGTCGTGCGCTCGGCAGCGGGGCTTTCGCCCTTCGCCGGGCCTGTGCCGCCCTGATGCGCCTCCGACGACTTCGTGCGCCGCAAGCGCCGCTTCCGGAACGGTGTGTCGCCTGCCACGGCCGGCCGGCCTCAGTCGCAGTCGCGGCAGATGGGCTGGCCGTTCTTCTCGCGTGCCAGCTGGCTCCTGTGGTGCACGAGGAAGCAGCTCATGCAGGTGAACTCATCTGCCTGCTTGGGCAGAACCCGCACGGCCAGCTCTTCGTTGGACAGGTCTGCGCCGGGCAGCTCCAGTCCCTCTGCCGCGTCGAACTCGTCCACGTCGACGGCGGATGCCGTCTTGTCGCTCCGACGAGCCTTGAGCTCTTCGAGGCTGTCCTGGTCCACGTCGTCGTCGGTCTTGCGTGGGGTGTCGTAATCCGTTGCCATGTCGCTCTCCCCCTCATGGGTGTCTGCGGTGTCTCAGCGCACGTAACGCGTGAGAGGCCGGACTTGTGCCCGACCTGAGGCGGAGATTTTGCCTCACATCAAGGTCTGTTACTCAATCGACACCCAACCGGATCCCTCGGGAGCGATCAGCTTGGGTGGCGATGGGGACCGTACACGGTCCGATTGCTGCACTTCACGGGCGCCACCCCGTGTACTTCCCGTGGTACCGACCCCCGGAAACCCGGACGATTCCAGGCTTTCAGGCTCAGATGTGATCACGGAGAGTAGAGGGACGAGAAATCGCGCCTGTGATCGATCACACAGGGACAGAATAGGAACAGGGTTCGGAAATTCCGCCGAAAGCGAACAGAGCGATCCAATGCGGCCTCACACCGTGAAGCCTCTCAGACCGGCAGGGTGACGCGCATCACGAGACCGCCGCCCTCGCGGGGCTCCGCGATGATACGGCCTCCGTGCGCCCGCGCGACGGACCGCGCGATCGACAGGCCGAGGCCGACGCCCTTGTCGCTCCCCGTGCGCTCCGTACGCAGCCGTCTGAAGGGCTCGAAGAGGTTGTCGATCTCATAGGCGGGGACCACCGGCCCGGTGTTCGAGACCACCAGGAGCGCCTGTCCGTGCTGGGCCTCGGTG
Source organism: Streptomyces sp. NPDC002125 (assembly GCF_053593715.1). Lineage (NCBI taxonomy): Bacteria > Bacillati > Actinomycetota > Actinomycetes > Kitasatosporales > Streptomycetaceae > Streptomyces > Streptomyces sp. NPDC002125. The sequence goes on from NZ_JBSFDD010000022.1 coordinate 10,122, forward strand.
GTGACCTCCACCCAGCCGCCCTCCGCCACGTTGTAGCGAACGGCGTTCTGCACGAGGTTCAGCGCGATGCGCTCCAGGAGGACCCCGTTGCCCTGGACGACCACGGGACGGCGCTCGCCCCGGACCTCCACGCCCTTGTCCGCCGCCTCCGCCCGCGTCTGGTCGATGGCGCGGTCGGCGACCTCGGCCAGGTCGACGGGCTTGCGCTCGACGATCTGGTTGTCGCTGCGGGCGAGCAGCAGCAGCCCTTCCACGAGTTGCTCGCTGCGCTCGTTGGTGGCCAGGAGCGTCTTGCCCAGCTGCTGGAGCTCACCGGGGGCCTCCGGGTCGGAGAGATGCACCTCCAGCAGCGTGCGGTTGATGGCGAGCGGCGTACGCAGTTCGTGCGAGGCGTTCCCCACGAACCGCTGCTGGGCCGTGAAGGCCCGCTCCAGGCGGTCCAGCATCTCGTCGAAGGTGTCGGCGAGCTCCTTGAGCTCGTCGTCGGGGCCGTCCAGCTCGATCCGGCGGGTCAGGTCCGTGCCGGCCACCCTGCGGGCGGTGCGGGTGATCCTGCCCAGCGGGGACAGGACGCGGCCCGCCATCGCGTAGCCGAACGCGAAAGCGATGATGCTGAGGCCCACGAGGGCCAGCAGCGCCCTGTTCAGCAGGCTGTCGAGTGCGTGCTGCCGCTGGGCGGCGGTGCAGTCCTTGATCATCTCGTTGAGCTGGGTGTTGTTCAGCGCCGACGCCAGCTGGGGGCACATGTCGCTGGAGATCTGCACGTTCGTGCCCTTGACCTGGAACTCCAGCCCGCCGGCGTCGTGCAGTGCCTGTGCCGCCAGCATGTAGATGATCGACAGCAGCAGGATGCCCGCGATCAGGAACATGCCGCCGTACAGCAGCGTGAGCCGTATCCGGATGGTCGGACGCAGCCAGGGGTAGGGGGATTCCTGCGCCTTGGGTTCCCAGGTCGGCTTCGGGGGTGCCTTCACGGGCCTCGGGGAGGCTGCCATCACGCCCTCAGATCCGGTAGCCGGAGCCGGGGACGGTGACGATGACGGGGGGCTCGCCGAGCTTGCGGCGCAGGGTCATCACGGTCACCCGTACGACGTTGGTGAACGGGTCGGTGTTCTCGTCCCACGCCTTCTCCAGCAGCTGCTCGGCCGAGACGACCGCGCCCTCGCTGCGCATGAGGACCTCCAGGACCGCGAACTCCTTCGGGGCGAGCTGGATCTCCTGCTCGTCCCGGAAGACCTCGCGGCGGTTGGGGTCCAGCTTGATGCCGGCCCGCTCCAGCACCGGCGGCAGCGCGACGGTGGTGCGGCGCCCCAGGGCGCGCACCCGCGCCGTCAGCTCGCTGAAGGCGAAGGGCTTGGGCAGGTAGTCGTCCGCGCCGAGCTCCAGGCCCTCGACGCGGTCGCTGACGTCACCGGACGCGGTGAGCATGAGCACCCTGGTGGGCATCCCGAGCTCGACGATCTTGCGGCAGACGTCGTCGCCGTGCACCAGCGGGAGGTCCCGGTCCAGCACGACGACGTCGTAGTCGTTGACCCCGACGCGTTCGAGAGCCGCGGCTCCGTCGTAGACGACGTCGACGGCCATGGCCTCCCGGCGCAGTCCGGTGGCCACCGCATCGGCGAGCAGCTGCTCGTCCTCGACGACGAGTACGCGCACGGCGCAGTCCTTCCCTAGATCCAGAAATACGGCGAGCGGCCCTCGTTCCGGCCGCTCGCTGCACGTCAGCGGCACCGACTGTGCGCGTCCATCCTGCCCGTAACGCGCATAAACCGGCGGTAAGACGACGCCGCCGGAGCCGGGGGCCCAGGGAATAGGTCGGATTCCCGGGCCAGTTGAGGTTTCTCGCGGGCGGACCACGGGGAGGACGACTGCACACCCGCGATCACGCCATGCATGTGGCGTACCACAGCCCGTCCTGCTTCCAGAGGGACTGCGTGATCACCCGCACTCCGGTCCCCGCGCCGGAGGACCACCGGGCACACCCCCGTGCCACCGACCCACGATGAGGGGGCGCTTCATGGACGCTTTCACCGCAGGTCTGCTGCAACGAATCAAGACCACCGAGTCCGACCTCACGAGGGCTCGCGAGACGGGCGACGACTTCCTCGCGGATGTCGAGCAGGGAGAGCTTGACGACCTGCACCGCCTCGCCGCCGAGCACGGCGTAGAAATCAGCGCCACAAGCGTCTGAGCCGCCACGAGAAGGCCCCGGGAGGCGTACGCGCCTCTCCGGGGCCTTCTCGTGTCCTGGCGCCCCTCACGGTGCCGTCAGAGGCCGTGAGGGCGCATGCCGGTCGTGCCGGGAGCGTTCGGGGGCGGTGCCTCAGTCGTGCCAGGCGCCCAGCTCGTCGAGGATCGCCTGCAGCGGCTCGAAGACCCCGGGGGTCGCGGCGACGGTCAGATCCCCGTCCGCGGGGAGGCCTGGCCGGCCTCCGGTGAGCGCGCCGGCCTCCCGCGCGATGAGGTCGCCCGCCGCCACGTCCCACGGGTGCAGCCCGCGCTCGTAGTAGCCGTCGAGCCGGCCTGCCGCGACGTCGCAGAGCTCGATGGCGGCGGACCCGCCGCGCCGGATGTCGCGCAGCCGCGGGATCAGTTGGCGGGCCACGGCCGCCTGATGGGTGCGGACCTCGGTGACGTAGTTGAAGCCGGTCGCCACCAGGGCCTGGTCGAGGGGCGCCGTGGGGCGGCAGCGCAGCGCCTCGCCGTTGCCGTAGGCGCCGCGCCCCAGCACCGCGTGGAACGTCTCGCGGCGCATCGGGGCCTCGACCACCCCCACGACTCGCTCGCCGTCGCGCTCGGCGGCGATGGAGACGGACCAGGTGGGCAGCCCGTAGAGGTAGTTCACGGTGCCGTCGAGCGGGTCGATGACCCATCGGATGCCGCTGCTGCCCTCGGCGCTGGCGCCCTCCTCGCCGAGGAAGCCGTCGGCGGGGCGGTGCTCGGAGAGATAGCCGGTGATCAGCTTCTCCGCCCGGATGTCCATCTCGGTGACGACGTCGATGGGGCTGGACTTCGTCGCGGCCACCCCCAGGTCGGCGGGGCGGCCGTCCCGCAGCAGGGCACCGGCCCGGCGGCCGGCTTCCAGGGCGAGGTCGAGCAGTTCGGACAGGAGGGGGTCGGTCACAACGCTCCAGAGGTGGTGTCGCGGGAGCCGGACGGGCTGTCGGCTCCCGCGGGCGGCGAGGGTGCGGGGGCGAGAGGCCCTGGGGCCTCTCGTTTGGATCAGGCCGGGTCAGGGAGCGGGGTCTGGTGCCGTGCATCGCAAGGCGGAGGAGGGAGCCAACGCGGAGCGTTGGCGACTGACGACAACGCCGCGAGGTGCGGCACCAGGGCACGCGACCCGGCCTGATCCAAACGAGAGGCCCTATGCCTGGAAGGGGCTGTCGGCTCCCGCGGCGGCGGGCTTCGGCGCCCGGGCCGGGCAGCAGCCGACCGGACAGAGGTCGTGGGACGGACCGAGCGCGCCCAGGGCGCACGGCGTGACCGGGCGCTCCTGCTCGGCGGCTGCACGCTCCAGGAGGAGCTCGCGCACGGCCGCGGCGAACCGGGGGTCCGCGCCGACCGTCGCCGACCGGCGCACCGGCAGCCCCAGCTCGGCGGCCTTCGCCGTGGCCTCCGTGTCGAGGTCGTACAGCACCTCCATGTGGTCCGAGACGAAGCCGATGGGGGCCATGACGACCGCCGGGACGCCGTCACCGTGGAGCGTCTCCAGGTGGTCGCAGATGTCGGGCTCCAGCCACGGGATGTGCGGGGCGCCGCTGCGCGACTGGTAGACGAGCTGCCACGGGTACGCGACGCCGGTCTCCTCGCGCACGGCCTCGACGATCACCCGGGCCACGTCCAGGTGCTCGGCCACGTACGAGCCGCCGTCACCGTGCGACTCCACCGGTCCCGAGGCGTCGGCGGCCGAGGTCGGGATGGAGTGGGTGGTGAACGCGAGGTGCGCGCCCGCCCTGACGTCCTCGGGGAGATCGGCGAGCGAGGCGAGCACACCGTCGACCATGGGCCGCACGAAGCCGGGGTGGTTGAAGTAGTGCCGCAGTTTGTCCACCCGGGGCACCGGGAGCCCTTCCGCCTCCAGCACGGAGAGTGACTCCGCGAGGTTCTCGCGGTACTGGCGGCAGCCGGAGTACGAGGCGTAGGCGCTGGTGGCGAGCACGGCGATGCGCCGGCGGCCGTCCGCGGCCATCTCGCGGAGGGTGTCGGTGAGGTACGGAGCCCAGTTGCGGTTGCCCCAGTAGACGGGGATCTCCAGGCCGTTCTCCGCGAAGTCCTCGCGCAGCGCGTCGAGCAGCGCCCTGTTCTGCGCGTTGATCGGGCTCACGCCGCCGAAGAGGAAGTAGTGCTTGCCGACCTCTTTGAGCCGTTCCTCGGGGATGCCGCGGCCACGCGTCACGTTCTGCAGGAACGGGACCACGTCGTCGGGACCTTCAGGACCTCCGAAGGAGAGCAGCAGCAGAGCGTCGTAGGGAGCGGGATCACGCACATCGGACATGCACCCGATCCTGCCACCCGCCTCCGACAGTGCGGCAACCGCCGTCGGCGCGTCATGGGCGTGCCGGGGGCGCCCGTAAGCTGTATCAGCCCATCGCACTCCTGACAGGCTTGACCGGAGCACTACCTTGCCCAGCCCCTACCGCGCCATCTTCGCCGCCCCCGGAGCCCGGGAGTTCTCGGCGGCCGGATTCTTCGGCCGGATGCCGCTGTCCATGATGGGGATCGGCGTCGTCACGATGGTCTCCCAGCTCACCGGCCGCTACGGGCTCGCGGGTGCGCTCTCCGCCACGCTCGCCATGGCGGCGGCCGTCATGGGCCCGCAGGTGTCCCGGCTGGTCGACCGGCACGGGCAGCGCCGTGTGCTGCGCCCCGTCACCCTGTTCGCGGCCGCGTCCGTCGCGGGGCTGCTGGTCTGCGCGCAGCAGCGGCTGCCGGACTGGACCCTGTTCGTCTTCGCGGCGGGGGCCGGCTGCGTCCCGAGCGTGGGGTCGATGGTCCGGGCGCGCTGGGCCGAGATCTACCGGGGTTCGGGGCGTCAGCTGCACACCGCGTACTCCTGGGAGTCGATCGTCGACGAGGTGTGCTTCATCTTCGGGCCCATCATCTCGATCGGCCTGTCCACCGCGTGGTTCCCGGAGGCGGGCCCTCTGATCGCCGGGGTGTTCCTGGTGACCGGGGTCTTCTGGCTGACCGCCCAGCGCGCCACCGAGCCGAAGCCGCACCCCAAGGAGCAGCACACGGGCGGTTCGGCACTGCGCTCGGCCGGCCTCCGGGTGCTGGTGGTCACCTTCGTCGCCACCGGGGCGATCTTCGGAGCGGTCGACGTGGTGACGGTGGCCTTCGCCGAGGAGCGCGGCCACAAGGCGGCGGCGAGCCTCGTGCTGGCGGTCTACGCCCTGGGGTCGTGCCTCGCGGGAGCCGTCTTCGGTCTGCTGCACCTGCGGGGGAAGCCGTCCACCCGGTGGCTGGTGGGGGTGTGCGCGATGGCCGTGAGTATGATCCCCCTCCAACTGGCCGGGAGCCTGCCGTTCCTGGCCGTGGCGCTCTTTGTCGCGGGCCTCGCCATCGCACCGACGATGGTCACCACGATGGCCCTCGTCGAACAGCACGTACCGCGCAACCAGCTGACCGAGGGCATGACCTGGACCAGCACCGGACTCGCGGTCGGGGTGGCGCTCGGCTCCTCCGCCGCCGGCTGGGTGGTCGACGCCTCCGGGGCCGAGGCGGGGTACGCGGTGCCCGCCGTGGCGGGAGCGCTCGCGGCCGCGGTGGCGTTCCTGGGGTATCGCCGGCTCGCGGAGCCGGCTCCTAGGGGAGGGCGCGGGGAAGATGACCGACACCTACGCACGGACGGCGAGCACGTGGCGTAACTGGGCGGGCAACGTCACCGCCCGTCCGGCACGCGTGGCGTCCCCCGCGTCCGTCGACGAACTCGCCGAGGTGCTGCGCAGGGCGTCCGAGGACGGCCTCACCGTGAAGCCCGTCGGCACCGGCCACTCGTTCACGGCGACCGCGGCCACCGACGGCGTCCTCGTGCGGCCCGATCTGCTCACCGGCATCCGGGACATCGACCGTGCGGCGATGACCGTCACGGTCGAGGCCGGCACCCCGCTGAAGCGCCTCAACGCCGCGCTCGCCCGGGAGGGGCTCTCCCTCACCAACATGGGCGACATCATGGAGCAGACGGTCGCCGGGGCCACCTCCACGGGCACCCACGGCACGGGCCGGGACTCGGCCTCGATATCCGCGCAGATCCGCGCGCTGGAGCTGGTGACGGCCGACGGCTCGGTGCTGCGCTGCTCGGAGAGCGAGCACCCGGACGTGTTCGCCGCGGCCAGGATCGGACTCGGTGCCCTCGGGGTGGTCACCGCGATCACCTTCGCGGTGGAGCCGGTCTTCCTGCTCACCGCCCGCGAGGAACCGATGACCTTCGACCGGGTCACCTCCGATTTTGATCAGCTCGTCGCCGAGAACGAACACTTCGAGTTCTACTGGTTCCCGCACACCGGCAACTGCAACACCAAGCGCAACAACCGCAGCGCGGGCCCGCCCGCCCCTCCCGGCCGGATCAGCGGCTGGATCGACGACGAGCTGCTCTCCAACGGGATCTTCCAGGTTGCCTGTTCGGTCGGCCGGGCGGTCCCCGGAACCATCCCCTCCATAGCCCGGCTCTCCAGCCGGGCCCTGTCGGCCCGCACGTACACGGACATCCCGTACAAGGTGTTCACCAGCCCCCGGCGGGTGCGCTTCGTCGAGATGGAGTACGCGCTGCCGCGCGAGGCCGCGGTGGAGGCGCTGCGCGAGCTCAAGGCGATGGTCGACCGCTCGCCGCTGCGGATCAGCTTCCCCGTGGAGGTCCGCACGGCCCCGGCGGACGACATCGCGCTCTCCACGGCGTCGGGCCGGGAGAGCGCGTACATCGCGGTCCATCTGTACAAGGGCACGCCCCACCAGGCGTACTTCACGGCCGTCGAGCGGATCATGACGGGGTACGAGGGCCGCCCCCACTGGGGCAAGATCCACACCCGGGAGGCCGGCCATCTCGCGGAGGTCTACCCGCGCTTCGGCGAGTTCACCGCCGTACGCGACCGGCTCGACCCGGACCGGCTGTTCGCCAACGCCTATCTGCGCCGGGTGCTCGGCGACTGACGACGCCGGCCCGAGTGGTCCTGCGAGGGCCGCCGGGGCGGGGTCACCGGTCGGCGTCCGCTCCGGGCGCGCCTTCGTCCTGGGCCGGGGCGTCGGTGGTCGCGGTCGGGTCCGGCGCCTGCGAGGTGGCGCCGTCGCCCGGTGCCGTGGGGCTGGTGGGTTCCGGCGCCGTCGCTCCGCCGGTCGCGGAGGGCGTGGGGGCGGGGCCCGTGGTCGAGCCGTCCCCCTCGGTGGTGCCGGGCTGCGCGCTCTCCGCGTCCCCGGACTCCGTACCGGGCGTGGTCGCGTCGCCGTCGTCCGGCCGGCCGCTGTCGCCGCCGTCCTCCTCCTGGCCGGTGCCGTCCGTGCTGACGGAGGGCTCGGGCGAGGTCGTCCCCGCGCCGCGCTCGCCGCTCACGACGGAGCCGACGGTGGTGCCTCCGTTGCCGGCGAGGTCGTGCCCCGAGACCATCTCGTACACGGTGATGCCCGCCATGGACAGGACGAAGACCCCGGTGGCGGCGAGGGCGGAGCGCTTCCAGCCGCGGACGCGGGTGCCGTGCGTACGCGCGTCGGAGTAGGCGTCGTCCGGCTCCGGGCCGCCGGGACGGGCCTGAGGGATCACGGTCGTACGGTCCGGGTCGCCGGGAGCGGCCTGGGAAAGCATCGCGGTGCGGTCCTCGTCGCCGGACGGGACCTTGCGCAGCATCGTCGTACGGTCCGGATCTCCGGGCCGGGCCTGCGGGAGCATCGCGGTGCGGTCCTCGTCGCCGGACGGGACCTTGCGCAGCATCGTGGTGCGTTCCGGGTCGCCGGACGGGACCTGCCGGAGCACCGTGGTGCGTTCCGCGTCGGGCTCCACCGCCCGCGGCGCGGTCGTCCCGTCGTCCCCGGCCCGGTCCTCCGAGCGGTGCGGCGCGGGAATCGTCTCGCGCGTGCGCACCGTGACCTGACGGCCCGCCGGATGCTTCACCTGGACGGTGACTTCGCGGATCTGCTCCCCCGTACGACGGAAGAAGTGCTGGAAGACCGATCCCCCGCAGGTGGCCACCACGCTCATCACGCCCGCACCGGCGATGGTTCCGTACACACCGAGCTGCGAGGCCATCACCGCCGCCGCGACGGCCGCGACAGCACTGCCGGCAACCTGCGGCAGGCTCAGATCTATGCGCCTTTCCTTGCGTTCCGCATCACTCTGCGGCTTCTGAACCATGATCAGTCCCTGCTCGACAACTACCCCACCTTGCACCAGGAAGGGACATTTGAGCGAATCGGATAGTTCCAATTCTGGAGATTTTGTGAAGCAACACACGCATCGAGGGCATAGGGCGAACTACGGGGTGACCCAACTCCCGTATCCGGCGCAAAGTTCGACGGCGCGCCGTCCACCCCCGTGGCCCGAATGGAGTACTGTGGCGAGCCCTGGGGCCGGACTCCCACACGGGTGTCCGGAACCTACGGGAGGGGGCCGAAGGCGGCACCCGAACCGGCGGCGCCGCGGCATCGCACGGGCGCCTGCTGCATGGAGCGACCACCCGGTCACTCCGCGTCGCAAACAGGTAACCGTGCCATCGTGGCGGTCCAGGGCCAAGGCCCGACACGCCGGGTAACTTGGCAAGGTTGTGGCAGGCTGAACCCGGGCAGGTCACACTCGACTAGCGGAAGCAGCGACGCACGTGACGTCGGCAGGCACCACCCGGGAGGTTCCCATGCCCGAACTGCGTGTCGTGGCCGTCTCAAACGACGGCACACGACTGGTGCTCAAGGCTGCGGACAGCACGGAGTACACGCTTCCGATCGATGAGCGGCTGCGTGCCGCCGTGCGCAATGACCGCGCCCGGCTCGGCCAGATCGAGATCGAGGTGGAGAGCCATCTCCGCCCCCGCGACATCCAGGCGCGGATACGCGCCGGCGCCTCCGCCGAGGAGGTCGCCCAGTTCGCCGGGATTCCGGTGGACCGGGTACGCCGCTTCGAGGGCCCCGTGCTCGCGGAGCGTGCGTTCATGGCCGAGCGGGCCCGGAAGACTCCTGTGCGCCGTCCCGGCGAGAACACCGGACCCCAGCTCGGCGAAGCGGTGCAGGAGCGTCTCCTGCTGCGCGGCGCCGACCGCGAAACCGTCCAGTGGGACTCCTGGCGCCGGGACGACGGCACCTGGGAAGTCCTCCTGGTCTACCGCGTCGCGGGCGAGCCCCACTCCGCGAGCTGGACGTACGACCCTCCGCGCCGGCTGGTCCAGGCCGTCGACGAGGAGGCGCGCTCGCTGATCGGCGAGACGGACGACGTCGCCGCTCCGGAGCCGAGCTTCCCGTTCGTGCCCCGGATCGCGCGCCTGCCGCGCGACCGGCCGCTGGACCGCGCGCTGGACCGCCAGATCGAGCGCCCCGCCCCGGCGGAGCCCGAGGAGCGGATCAGTGGTGTGTCGTCCAACGAGCGCGACTCCCTGACCAGCCTCCTGGAAGCGGTGCCGAGCTTCCGCGGCGACATGGTCGTCCCCGAGCGGCCCTCCCAGCCGGAGCCGCCCGCGCTGGAGCCGGCCTCCCAGCAGGAGCCCGAAGCGGACGAGCCACCGGCCGCGGCGGCCTCCGCCGGAGCCGGTTCGGCATACGCGGATGTGCTGATGCCGCGCGCCGTGGCCGGGCACCGCGACAGGCTGACCGGGACGACGGACCGCCAGGCGGAGGCCGACGGTGTCCGCCCGGGGCGCCGTGCCGCCGTGCCGAGCTGGGACGAGATCGTCTTCGGCACCCGCCGCAAGAAGCAGGACTGAGAAACCGGTTCGGGGACTCCCCGGCCCCGGGGGCGAGGGCCCGTACGCGTACGGCGTACGGGCCCTCGCTCCGTCCCTGTCACCCGGCGCGCGCCCTTCAGCGGGGTTCCGGCCCGGTGGCGACGGGGCGGGACTCGTCCGAAGTCCACTCCGACCAGGATCCGGCGTAGAGGGCGGCCCGCTGTCCGGCGATCTCCAGGGCCAGCACCTCATGGGCGCCCGAGACGCCCGAGCCGCAGTACACCCCGACCTCGGTGCTGCCGTCGGCGCCCAGGGCCGAGAAGCGGGACGCCAGCTCCGCCGCGGGCAGGAAGCGTCCGTCCTCCTCGACGTTCCGGGTGGTCGGGGCGGACACCGCGCCCGGGATGTGGCCGCCCACCCGGTCGATCGGCTCCACATCGCCCCGGTAGCGCTCAGCCGCCCGCGCGTCGAGGAGCAGGCCGGAGCGGGCCAGTGCGGCGGCCCCGTCCGCGTCCAGGAGACCGAGCGCGCCCGGCTCCGGCCGGAAGTCGCCCTCGGCGGGGTGCGGAACCTCGGTGGTGAGCTCACCCGTCCACGCGGCGAGGCCGCCGTCCAGCACGCGGACATCGTCGTGCCCGGTCCAGCGCAGCAGCCACCAGGCGCGGGCGGCGGCCCAGCCCTGGCCTCCGTCGTAGACCACCACCGGGGTCCGGCTTCCGACACCCGCCCGCCGCATGACGGCCCCGAACTCCTCCGGGTCCGGCAGGGGGTGACGGCCGCCGCCGCCCGGCGGGCCGGCGAGCTCCGAGTCGAGGTCGACGAACACGGCGCCCGGGAGGTGCCCCGCCTCGTAGTCGGCGCGGCCGTTCGGACCGCCGAGCTGCCAGCGGACGTCGAGGAGCACCGGCGGGCGCGGCCCCGCCGACTCGCTCATGTATTCGGATGCGGTGATGATGGGCTTCATGTCTGCCATCTTCGCGCAGGGGTCGCGAGGGACAGCGCTCCACCGATAGGGATGTACCCCATCAAATCGGTCCCCGGGGTGCGTGGAAGCCGGAAAACGCGGCGCGGCCGGGGTGCCTCGGGGCCTGAGTGGTGCGAGCATCTGCACGGAGCGTGTGCGCCCGTATCCGTACCCCTGGAGACCGCGCAGGCTTCATCCCCGTGCGGCCACCCCGATGGTGCGAGGAGAGAGAGAAGATGACCGAGGCTGCCACCCGGCGCCCGCCCGGCGCACCGTGCTGGGTGAGTCTGATCGTGCACGGCCTGACCGCCACCCAGGAGTTCTACAGCCGGCTGTTCGGCTGGGAGTTCCTGCCCGGGCCCGAGCAGTTGGGGCCGTACGTCCGGGCCGTGCTGCGCGGCAAGGAGGTCGCGGGCATCGGACAGCTGCCGCCGGACCGGCACCTCCCCATCGCCTGGACGACGTACCTCGCCACGGATGACGCGGGGGCGACGGCGGAGGCGATCCGCTCCTGCGGCGGGACGGTGGCCGTCGGCCCCCTCGACGCCGGTGACGCGGGCCGCCTGGCGATCGCCTCCGACCCGAGCGGGGCGGTCTTCGGTATCTGGCAGGCGGCCGAGCACCTCGGTACGGCGCTCGCGGGCACCCCCGGCACCCCGGTGTGGAACGAGCTGATGACCCGGGAGACCTCGTCGGTCGCGAAGTTCTACCAGTCCGTGTTCGGTTTCGAGACCGAGGCGGTCGTCTCGGCCGACTTCGACTATCAGACGCTGCGCCTGGCGGGCCGCCCGGTCGCCGCCCTGCACGGCGTGGGACACGCGCTGCCACGCGACCGGGGTCCGCACTGGATGACGTACTTCCAGGTCGCCGACACCGACGAGATGGCGGCGCGGGTGGTGGAGCTCGGCGGACATGTGCTGCAGCCGGCGCGCGAGGGGTCGATCGGGAGGATGGCGACGGTCGCGGACCCGGAGGGCGCGGTGTTCACGATCGTCCGGCCCACGAGCGCCTGAGCCCGTCCCACCGGTACGTCGTTGCCGCCCGGGTCCCTGGTGCCGGCTCCACCCGGCAACAGACCGAACCCGCGCGGGGGTTGCGTACCGCCCGGTGGGGCGGAGGGCGTCGGCCGGTCCTCCCCGACGCCCTCCGCCGGGGAGGACCGCTCCGCCGGGGAGGACCGCACCGTCAGGGCGCCGCCCTCACCTGCCGCCCGCGACGTGACGAGGTCGTGTCACCTCGGACGGGCCGGCTGGAGTCCCGCGTACACCCCGCCCGTGACGAGCAGTTCCTCGTGCGTCCCGATCTCGGCGATCCGGCCGCCCTCCATGGCCACGATCCGGTCGGCGCCCTGGATCGTGGAGAGCCGGTGGGCGACGACGAAGACGGTCCTGCCGTGCACGAGCCGGCTCAGGGCCTCCTGCACGAGCGCCTCCGAACGGTTGTCGAGTGCGGAGGTCGCCTCGTCGAGCACCAGCACCCTCGGATCGCGGATCAGGGCCCTGGCGATGGCGAGCCGCTGCTTCTGACCGCCCGACAGCTGCGCGCCGCGCTCCCCGATGACGGTGTCCAGGCCGCGCGGGAGCCCTTCCACGAATTCGAGCGCGTTGGCGTCGCGGAGGGCACGCGTCAGCGTCTCCTCGTCGGTGTCGCCCAGGCCGTACGTGACGTTGTCGCGGATGCTGCCCTCGAAGAGGATCGACTCCTGGGGCACCACCGACAGGAAGCGCCGGTAGGTACGGAGGTCGAGTCCGGCCATGTCGGTCCCGTCGAGCAGGATGCGGCCCGAGGTCGGCCGGATGAAGCCGATGAGCAGGTTGAGCACCGTCGACTTGCCCGCGCCCGAGGCCCCCACGAGCGCGATGGTCTCGCCGGGACGCGCGGAGAGGGTGAAGCCGTCGACGGCGGGCTCCCCGTCCTCGTACCCGAAGCCGACGTCCTCGAAGTCGATCCGGCCGACGACGCTCTCCACCCGCGCCTTGCCCGCGTTGGTCTCCAGGTCGGGCGCCTGGAGCACCTCTCCGGCGGAACGCACCGACTCCAGGCCCTTGGTGAGGATGGGGGCGAGGCCCAGCAGGGTGGTCACCGAGCCCGTGAGCACGGTGAAGAAGGCGCTGAGCATGACCACGTCGCCGGCGGTGATCGGCATCCAGCCGTGGTACGCCACGAGGGCGGACCCCGTGAGGCACAGGACGCCGAGGGTGTTGAGGATGACCCAGGCCAGCGAGCCGAAGCGGCCGTTGATCATGTCCAGGCGCAGACCGGCGGCGAACACCTGGCGCAGCGAGCCGTCGACCCGGCCGAGCGCGGTCCGCTCCAGGCCGTGGGCACGGGTGATGGGGATGAGGGTGGTCATCTCGCCGACCCGGGAGGAGAGTTGCTCGACCTCGCGCCGGAAGGACTCGTTGTGGCTGCGCAGCCGCCCGCGCAGCTTCATGACGAGGAAGCCCGCGGCAGGAACCACCACGAGGAAGACGGGCAGGAATTCGGGCACCCGTACGCCGATGACGACGAGCCCGCCGACCAGGGTGACGACGGCCCCGAGGCCCATGTCCGAGCTCTGCTGCACCATTTGCTCCACGGCCTCGACGTCACGGACGACCTTGGCCTGGAGCACGCTCGAACTGACCCGCGAGTGGTAGCCGATGGAGAGCTGCTGCATCCGCCGGCAGAGCGCCGAGCGCAGGGTGATGCCCATGCGGCGGATGCTGCCGCCGAGGAGGCGGACGTACCACTGGTGGAGCGGGTAGTTGATCACGAGGATGAACAGCAGGACGCCGGTGGACTTCCAGATCCCGGACTCGGGGCCGTGCTGGACGACCACGTCGAGGACGGTGGCGGTGATGAGCGGCAGCAGCCAGATCGGGCTGTGCTTCACGACGAAGATGACGACCGCCATGGCCAGCCGGCCACGGTCGGGCCGGAAGAGATGGCCGAGGGTGCGGACCGGGTTCTCGCCGCGGTAGCGGTGATCGAGGTGGTCGAAGGGTGCCAGGGGTTCGGCGGAGAGCGGAGAAAGCGCTTTCTTCATGGGATCATCCCACCCGCTCCCCTTGCCGCCGACAACCCCCGGTCCACGGGAAGAGACGGGCAGGGACGGAAACCGGCGGACCGGGTCGAACTTCCACGCGTACGACGGCCCGTGCGCCGGCCGGGCCCGCACCGGACACGACACGGCCCGTGCGCCGCCCGCCCCGCACCGGGCACGACACGGCCCGTGCGCACCTGGGGTACGCACGGGCCGTTGCCCTACGGGGCGTCAGACACCGCCTGTTGTCCTGCGGGACGTCCGGCGCCGCCCCGTGAGGCCGGGGTCAGACACCCCGGGGCCCCACCCCGGCCGCCGTGGACTCGGCGAGCTTCTGGAACTCGCCCAGGTCGTAGTTGGCCAGTACGGAATCGAGGTTGGTCAGAGCGCCCAGGTGCTCCACGAATCCGCTGGGGTCGTACTCGATCTGCAGGGCGACCCGGCTGGAGGTGTCGTCGAGCCGGTGGAACGTGACGACACCGGCGTGGTGCACACCCTCGATGGTCTTCCAGGCGATCCGGTCCTGCGGGACGACCTCGGTGAGCTCCGCGACGAAGCCCTTGTCGGCGCCCGGCAGGGACAGCTGCCAGGAGAACCGGCGCTCGTCCATGGGATCGACCCGCCGGACGTGGCTCAGGAACTTCGGCCACTGCGTCACATCGCTCCACAGTGCCCACGTGACGGCCACGGGCGCCTTGATGTCGACGGTCTCGACGAGGGAGGAGGACATGCGAATCATCCTTCTTTTCACTCGGTTGCGGCTTGTGCTGCCGCCTACCCAGCACTCGGCGGGACACGCGTGGCCGCTCTGCCGAAGGCTCCGAAGGGCCTGCGCCGGTGAGGTGCGGTCCGGCCGCGTCAGCCGGACGAGACCGGCAGGACCTCCGGGGACAGCGCGCCCGCGCGAGCGGATGCGGCTGTCATGCGGCGCCTGTGGTGACGGCGGCAGAGGACCTCGTAACCGACCTCGCCCGCCGGACGGTCCACGTCGCCGACCACCACCTGTGCCCCCGCGACGACCATCTCGCCCTCTATCGTCCGGGCGTTGTGCGTGGCACGGGCTCCGCACCAGCACAGGGCCTCGACCTGGAGCTGCTCGATCCGGTCGGCCAGCTCGATCAGCCGCTGGGAACCGGGGAACAGCTTCGTACGGAAGTCCGTCGTGATCCCGAAGGCGAAGACGTCCATGTCGAGGTCGTCCACGACCCGCGCCAGCTGGTCGATCTGCTCGGGGGCGAGGAACTGGGCCTCGTCCACGATCACGTAGTCGACCCTGCCGCCCTGCGACAGCTGCGCGACCAGATACGCGTACAGATCCATCCCCGGGCCCGCCTCGACCGCCTCCGTCACCAGGCCGAGGCGCGACGAGAGCTTCCCCTCCCCCGCGCGGTCGTCCCTGGTGAAGATCACTCCCTGAAGTCCGCGCGCCGACCTGTTGTGGCCGATCTGGAGGGCCAGGGTGCTCTTTCCGCAGTCCATCGTTCCGGAGAAGAACACGAGCTCGGGCATGAGGGGGTGCGGGCCTTTCGGGTGCGGTGCGGGAGGGAGGACGAAACGAGGGCTACGAGCGTACTTCGAGGAGCGGGACGAGCTGTTCCACGGGGGTCAGCGAGCCGTGCATCCCCACCATCAGGGACTCGTGGGGTTCGTTGGCCGAGGCGGTGATCACCACGTCGTCGTGGGCGGCCGCGACCACGTCGCCGATCCTCCCGTACACCCGCTCGTCGATCCGGGGGCCGAACCAGCCCGCCGCGACGGCCTCGTCCCGGCTCGCCACCCAGAACTGCTCGCCGAGCACCTCGCGCCAGACGGTCAGTACGTCCGCCTCGGCCCCGGGGACCGCGTACACATGGCGGGCCCGGCCCTCGCCGCCCAGCAGGGCGACTCCGGCGCCGAGTTCCCAGTCCTCGTCGAAGTCGATCCGGGACTGCTCGTCGAACGGGATGTCGATCATTCCGTGGTCGGCGGTGATGTAGAGCGCGGAGCGCGGCGGGAGCTGCTCGGCGAGGCGCCGGGCGAGCCCGTCCACGTACATCAGCTGGCCGCGCCAGGCGTCGGAGTCGACGCCGTAGCGGTGGCCCTGGCCGTCGACCTCGCTGTAGTACGTGTAGACGAGGGACCTGTCGCCGGCGGCGAGCCGCTGGGCGGCGACGTCCATCCGCTCCTCGCCGGAGAGCCGGCCGAGGAAGGAGCCGCCGCTGAGCGCGACCTTGGTCAGCGGGGTCTGCTCGAAGTCGGGGGCGGAGACCTGGGCGGTGCGTACGCCCGCGGCGTCGGCGAGGGTGAAGACCGTGGGGTGCGGCTGCCAGACCTTGGGCGCGGTCCACGGCTTCCAGCGGAGCTGGTTCATCAGCGCGCCGGTCTCCGGGTTGCGCACGGTGTAGCCGGGAAGGCCGTGCTCGCCGGGGGCCAGGCCCGTGCCGACCGAGGCGAGCGAGGTGGCCGTGGTGGACGGGAAGCCCGAGGTGATCGGCCGGCCCGTCCCCCCGCGGGAGGTGGGGAGCAGGCTGTGCAGGAAGGGCGCCTCGTCCGGGTGGGCCTTGATCTGCTCCCAGCCGAGCCCGTCGATCAGGAAGACGCAGTTGCGGTCGGCGGGGGTGAGCTCCGGGATCGTCGCTTCGAAGCCCGGGACCCCCTGTCCGGCGACGAGCGTCGGCAGGAGGTCGGCGAGCGACCCGGTGCCGTATTCGGGGACGGGCGCGCTCTCGGGAGCGAGCAGGACGGGGTCCTGCCAGGCGGGCTGGACCATCAGCGGGCGGTCGCCGCGGTCGCGGCCGTGGCCTCGGAGAGCGCCTGGGCGAAGGCCAGCGTCTGGCGCACGGTGTCCGGGCCGTCCCCCGCCTCGCTGACCCGCAGGCTCAGGTCGTCGGCGGTGGAGCTGCCGGTGTAGCCGTGGTCGGCCTCGCAGTTGGGGTCGCCGCAGGCGGCGGGCTCCAGGTCGATGCGGGAGACCGCGCCCCAGCCGATGGTCAGGACGACCTCGCGGGGCAGCGTGCCCGGCACGTACTTCTCGGGGTTGGCCACGACCCGGCTGACCACGACGGACGAGATCCGGTCGAGCTTGACCGACTCCGTGGACGTCGTGGCGTACGGCGTCGGGGAGCTGGTGTCGGCGGCCTGCTCGTCGGTGTGGCTGACGATGAAGCGGGTGTCCGTCAGGACGAGGACCGTGACGTGGCGGCGCACCTCGTTGGAGTCGAAGGTGGTCTCCTGGTGCACCAGGTACGACGCGACCGGCTCACCGCCGACAGCGGCCTCCACCGCCTCGGCCACGAGGGCCGGGTAGTAGCCGCTGCGCTCGATCGCCGCGCGCAGCCCCTGGGTCGTCGTACCGGTCTTTGCCATACGGACCATCCTACGGGGGGCCGGTGGCTGCCGGGCACGCCGTGCGCGGGTCCGTGGGCGGTCAGTAGCTGGGAAGCCGGCGGGGGCCGAGGTCGCTGCGGGCGGGCGGCGGGGCGAGCCGGACGCTCGCTCCGAGGACCGTCAGGCCCTGCGTGGCGACGACGACGGGTTCCAGGGTGACCGAGACCACCTCGGGGTGGTCGTCGACCAGCCTGGACACCCGCAGCAGAAGCTCTTCGAGCGCCGGGGTGTCCGCCGGCGCGGAGCCGCGCCAGCCGAACAGCACCGGAGCCGCCCTGATGGAGCGGATCAGCTCGGCGGCGTCGCGGTCGGTGGCGGGGACGAGGCGGTGGGCGGTGTCGCCCAGCAGTTCGGACGGCGCACCGGCCAGCCCGAAGGAGAGGACGGCACCGGCGGCCGCGTCGATCGAGGCCCGTACGACGGTGTCGACGCCCCTGGGTGCCATGGCCTGGACGACGGGGCGGAGTTCCGCGGGCGTGCCGAGCAGTTCGGTGAGCTCGTCGTAGGCCCGGCGCAGGGCGTTCTCGTTGGCGAGGTCGAGCCGGACGCCACCGAGGTCGGCCCGGTGGCGGAGGTGGGGCGCGGTGGTCTTCAGGGCCACCGGATAACCGATCTTCGCGGCCGCGGCCACGGCCGCGTCGGGGTCCGGGGCGGCGAGCGCGGGCCGCACGGTGACGCCGTAGCGGGCGAGCAGTTCCCGTGCCTCGTCGTGGGTCAGCGGGCGGCCCCGCGGGGCCGGGTCGGGACCCAGCAGCGTCTCGATCAGCCCTGCTGTCCCCGCCTCGTCGATGGTGTCGTCCAGGAATTCGGGGACCTTGCCGGGGGTCGCGGCCTGCCGCCGCCACTGTGCGTACCTCACGGCCTCGGCGAGCGCCCTGGCCGCCCGCTCGGCGGCGGGGTAGGCGGGAATCCGCCCGGCGGAGGGCTCGGGGTAGGCGGGCGTGGCCGGCGACGCGGTGGGCGGAGGGGCGGCCTGCTCCGTGGTCTGCGGCGCGGCCGGGGGCGGCGTCGGCAGCGGGGCCGGGGGCGTGGCGGCGGGGCGCGCCGCGGGAGGGGCCGCCGTACTCGTGGCGGCGGCGAGTGCCTGGGCCAGGCCACCCATCTCCACGTGCACCACCGCCACCGGCTTGGCCGGGCCGGTGGCCGCCGCCTCGCGCAGGGCGGTCGCCAGGACCTCTCCGTCGCCGGTCTCGGCCTCGCCGTTCTCCCCCACCCAGGGGATCGCGGTGACGATCACCGCGTCACACGTACGGTCCGCGAGCGCCTCACCCAGTGCGTAACGGAAGTCCTGCGGTCCGGCCGCCGTGGTGAGGTCCCGGGGCGGGCGCGGGCGCAGCCCCTCGGCGAGGCAGGCGTCGTAGGCGAGGAGGCCGAGGGACTCCGAGTTGCCCACGATCGCCACCCGGGGGCCGTCCGGCAGGGGCTGGCCCGCGAGGAGCAGGCCCACGTCGACCAGCTCCGTCACGGTGTCGACGCGGATCACGCCCGCCTGGCGCATCAGTGCCGAGACCGTCGCGTCGGGGATGC
Organism: Streptomyces sp. NPDC002125; assembly: GCF_053593715.1. Taxonomy (NCBI): domain Bacteria; kingdom Bacillati; phylum Actinomycetota; class Actinomycetes; order Kitasatosporales; family Streptomycetaceae; genus Streptomyces; species Streptomyces sp. NPDC002125. Next base: position 28,858 of record NZ_JBSFDD010000022.1, read on the forward strand.
GGCTGACCGGTACGGCGTGGCCGGGCGGGGTCGAGCCGCTGTGCCGGGCACCCTTCACCACGACCACCGGCTTCACGGCGGCGGTGCGGCGGGCGAGCCGGGTGAACTTGCGCGGGTTGCCGAGCGACTCCAGGTACAGGAGGGCGACATCGGTGCCCTGGTCCTCGTACCAGTACTGGAGGAAGTCGTTGCCGGAGACGTCGGCCCTGTTGCCCGCGGAGATGAAGGCCGAGAGTCCGGCGCCCCGCCGGTGGAGGCCGGACAGCACGGCGATGCCGATGGCGCCGGACTGGGTGAAGAGCCCGATGCGCCCGGCCTTCGGCGACTCGGGGGCGAGGGAGGCGTTGAGGCGGACCTCGTCCGAGGTGTTGATGATGCCGAAGGCGTTCGGGCCGATGATCCGCATGCCGTACGAGCGTGCCTGCCGGACCAGTTCGCGCTGCTTCTCCCGGCCGTCGGCGCCGCGCTCGGCGTAACCGGCGGACAGGACGACGAGCCCCTGGACGCCGTGTTCGCCGCAGTCGGCGACGGCCTCGGGGACCCGGTCCGCGGGGACGGCGACGACCGCGAGGTCGACCTGTTCGCCGATCTCCCCCACGGAGCGGTACGCGGGCACCCCGTCGACGGTGCGCAGATCGGCGTCGAAGGACGTGTTCACGGCGTACGCGCGCCCGGTGAAGCCCGAGGCGAGGAGGTTGCGCAGCACCGTGCGGCCCACGCCGCCCGGCGCGCGTCCCGCGCCGATGACCGCGACGGAGCCCGGGGTCAGCAGGCGCTGGACGGAGCGCGCTTCGGCCCGCTGCTCACGGGCGCGCTGGACGGCGAGGGACTCCGCGGTGGGTTCGATGTCGAGGGTGAGATGGACGGAGCCGTCCTCGAAGCTGCGCTGCTGGGTGAAGCCGGCGTCCCGGAACACCTTGATCATCTTGTTGTTGGCGGGCAGCACCTCGGCGGCGAAGCGGCGGATGTCACGCTCCCTGGCGACCGCGGCGATGTGTTCGAGGAGCGCCGACGCCACACCGCGGCCCTGATGGGCGTCCTGGACGAGGAAGGCGACCTCGGCCTCGTCGGCCGGGGCGGAGGCGGGCCTGCCCCGGTCGTCGATCCGGTCGTAGCGCACGGTCGCGATGAACTCGCCGCCGATCGTCACCGCCAGTCCCACCCGGTCGACGTAGTCGTGATGGGTGAAGCGGTGCACGTCGCGGGCGGAGAGACGGGGGTACGGCGCGAAGAAGCGGTAGTACTTCGACTCGTCGGACACCTGCTCGTAGAAGCTGACGAGCCGCTCGGCGTCGTCCGTGGTGATGGGCCTGATGCGCGCGGTGCCACCGTCGCGGAGGACGACGTCCGCCTCCCAGTGGTCGGGGTACGCGTGATGCGGACTCTGCTCCGGCGAGGGCTCCATGGGCAAAGCCTACGGCGCGTCGCACCGGTCGCGCCGGGTTCGCGGCGAAGGCACGCTGAGGGGGCCGCCGGGCGTGAGCGGGCCGGCGGTGAGCCCAGGCCCGGCAGCGCGCACCGCATGAGAGACTGGTCTAGACAACCATTGATACGTGAAGGGCAGAACCATGGCTGAGCGCCGCGTCAACGTCGGATGGGCCGAGGGCCTGCACGCCCGCCCCGCTTCCATCTTCGTCCGTGCCGCCACGGCCTCCGGCGTCCCCGTGACGATCGCCAAGGCGGACGGCAACCCCGTGAACGCCGCGTCCATGCTGGCGGTGCTCGGCCTGGGCGCCCAGGGCGGCGAGGAGATCGTGCTCGCGTCCGAGGCCGACAACGCCGAGGTCGCTCTGGACCGTCTGGCGAAGCTGGTCGCCGAGGGGCTCGAGGAGCTCCCGGAGACCGTCTGATTCCGGCCGTTCCGGATCGGAGAATTTTTCACGGAAATGCCGCGGCACCCCCACGGGGGCCGCGGCATTTCTGTTTCCGTGACCGGCTTCACGGAGCACCGGAAAAACTGAATCAGGGCAGCAAAAAGAAAGCCCTGCGCGAATTACCTTCTTTGTATACGGCGCCATTGTTAATGACGGACTCCCGCGATGTTTACGGGGTGTTGCGAAGTCCTCACCCGCATCCCGCCCGCCGCGCTGCCCTGCCGGTCCGTGCGGCGCAGCCGGTGGGCGGCGGCGGCCCGCTCGGCGTGCTGGGCGGCCAGGGACCTGGCCCGTTCCGCGTCGCCGCGCGCCACCGCGTCGACGAGGGCACCGTGCTCGGCCCAGGAGTCCGCGGGGCGGGCCGGCTGCTCGACGGAGTACATCCAGGCGATCTTGTGCCGGAGCTGGGTGAGCAGCGCGATCAGCGCGGGGCTGCCCGAGGCCTGCGCGAGCGTCTCGTGGAACCAGCCGCCCAGCGAGCGCAGATCCTCCCCCTCCCCCCGGCGGACCCGCTCCTGACCCAGTCTGACCAGGCCTCGGAGCACCTTGAGGTGCGCGTCGGTACGGCGCTGCGCGGCCCGTGCGGCCCCGAGGGGTTCCAGGAGCATGCGGATCTCCAGGAGGTCCGCCGCCTCCTGCTCCGTGGGCTCGGCGACGCAGGCGCCGGCGTGCCGGCGGGTGACGACGAATCCCTCGGACTCCAGGGTGCGCAGCGCCTCGCGCACCGGGACGCGTGAGACGCCGTAGCGTCGCGCGAGTACCTCTTCGGTGAGGCGGCCACCGCGTTCGAAGACACCGGAGACGATGTCGTCACGGATCGCCGTGCATACCGAATGCGCGGGAATGCGCATGTCCGAACCTCCGCCTTAATCCCCGCGAAACGCGGCCGACCGACGCCTGTTCTGTGACTCTATTGCAACCGGCGGGAATTTCCGATGGCGGGGTGGAATCCATGGATATCTTTTAGCCAGGGAGCACTTCCACGCGCGCTTGGGCGGGCGCCCCTCCCGGGCACACGGAGAAGGCCCCGGCGGGTGGGCCGGGGCCTTCGTCGTACGCCCGGGAGGGGCGCTGTCACGCTGTGCGGAGTCAGACCTGGACGCCGTGGGAGCGGAGGTAGGCGACGGGGTCCATGTCGGACCCGTACTCGGGGGTGGTCCGGGCCTCGAAGTGCAGGTGCGGTCCCGTGGAGTTGCCGGTGGAGCCGGAAAGGCCTATCTGCTGACCCGAGGTGACGCTCTGGCCGACGGAGACACCGATCGAGGAGAGGTGGCCGTACTGGGTGTAGGTGCCGTCCTTCATCCGGAGCACGATGTTGTTGCCGTACGCGCCGCCCCAGCCCGCCTCGACGACCGTACCGGCGCCGACCGCGACGACGGAGCTGCCGGACGCCGCCTGGAAGTCCACGCCGGAGTGGCTGCCGGAGGACCACAGCGCGCCACCGGACTTGTAGCCGGTGGTCACGTGCGAGCCGGCGACCGGGAGGTGGAAGGCGTTCAGCCGGGCGCGCTCGGCGGCGCGGGCGGCACGGGCCTCGGCCTCGCGGACCTCCTTGGCGCGGGCTTCGGCCTTGCGCTTCGCCTCTGCCTTCGCCTCCGCCTTGGCCTTCGCCTCGGCCGCGGCCTTCGCGGCGAGCTCGGCCTGGTGCTTCTGGGCCTTCGCCTGGGCGTCGATCTGGGCGGCGAGCGTGGCGTCGAGGGCGACGGTCTGGGTCAGACCGGTGCTGCTCGCGGGGGCCTCGGAGTCCGCGGCGAGCGCCGGGGAGGCCGTGGCGCCGATGACGCCGGTGGTGGCCAGGGCCGCGATGCCGGCGACCTGGGCGCTCTTGCGCGTCAGGCGGCTCGGGGCACGGTGCTTCCCGGTGGCACGGATGAACGCCATGGAGGAGCTGGTCCTTTCCTTCCTTCTCGCCTACCGGGTTAGCTGACGGGTTCGGAGCAGGAAGGTCTCCTACGGGCCCCCTGCCTCGCGCGAGGCGCAGGGATCCGATTCACCCCAGGGACTTCATGGGTCCCCGGCTCCCCAGGCTCGCGCCTGACGGGGACTCGGCGATGACTGTCCGGCGCCGCGGTCGCGGCATACGTCTGGCGGACAGCCGGGCTGACGCTAGGTCGGGCCGCTTCGCATCTCCAAACGGAACGGGCCTTTTGTCGGACATCCCACAGGGCATTTCGCACCTATAACGACAAACAGGACATGCGGCGGAACCCCGGCGAGAGTGCCCTCGCCGGGGTCCTTTCCGTACTGCTTCGCCGGTTCACGGAGGCCGTTTCCGCCCGTCCGTACCCGGTGGCCGTCAGCCGGTGACGACCGACACCTCGCCGATGCCCAGCGCCCGGACGGGCTCGGCGATCTTCGAGGCGTCACCGACGAGCACCGTGACCAGCCGGTCGACCGGGAACGCACTGACCACGGCCGCGGTCGCCTCGACGGTGCCCGTCTCGGCCAGGCGCGCGTAGAGCTGGGCCTGGTAGTCGTCCGGCAGGTGCTGCTCCACCTGGTCGGCGAGCGTGGCCGCGACGGACGCCGCGGTCTCGTACTTCAGCGGGGCGACACCCACGAGGTTCTGCACGGCGGTCTCGCGCTCGGCGTCGGTGAGTCCTTCGGCCGCCAGCGTGCGCAGGACCTTCCACAGGTCGTCGAGCGCGGGCCCGGTGGACTCCGTGTCCACGGAGCCGCTGATCGCGAGCATCGCGGCACCGGCCGGCCCGGAGGAGGAGCCGGGAGCCGTCGACCGCAGTACCTGGCCGAAGGCCCGGACGCCGTAGGTGTAGCCCTTCTCCTCGCGCAGCACACGGTCCAGCCTGGAGGTGAGCGTGCCTCCCAGGCAGTAGGTGCCGAGGACCTGGGCGGGCCACACGCTGTCGTGCCGGTCCGCGCCGATACGGCCGATCAGCAGCTGGGTCTGGACGGCTCCGGGCCGGTCCACGACGACCACGCGGCCGGTGTCGTCCGCGGTGATCGGCGGGACCGGGCGGGCCTGGCCCGCGTTGCCCGACCAGTCGCCGACGGTGTCGTCGAGCAGGGCGTCCAGGTCCACGCCGGTGAGGTCGCCGACGACGACCGCGGTCGCGGTGGACGGACGGACATGGGCGTCGTAGAAGGCGCGCACGGCCGCGGCGTCGATCCGTCCCACGGTCTCCTCGGTGCCCAGGCGCGGGCGCGACATGCGTGCCGTGGCGGGGAAGAGCTCCTTGGAGAGCTGCTTGGCGGCCCGCCGGGCCGGGTTGGCCTGCTCATGCGGGATCTCGTCGAGGCGGTTGCGCACGAGGCGCTCGATCTCGTCCTGCGCGAAGGCGGGGGCCCGCAGCGCCTCCGCGACCAGGCCGAGGGCCTTGGCCAGCCGGGAGACGGGGACCTCCAGGGAGACACGGACGCCCGGGTGGTCGGCGTGCGCGTCGAGCGTGGCGCCGCAGCGCTCCAGCTCGGCGGCGAACTCCTCGGCGGAGCGCTTGTCCGTGCCCTCGGACAGGGCGCGCGCCATGATCGTGGCCACACCGTCCAGGCCCTCGGGCTCGGCGTCCAGCGGCGCGTCGAGGAAGATCTCCACGGCGACGACCTGCTGGCCGGGGCGGTGGCAGCGCAGCACGGTCAGGCCGTTGGGCAGGGCGCCGCGCTCGGGCGCGGGGAAGGCCCAGGGCCTGGCCTCGCCGGCGGTCGGCTGCGGGTGGTACTCCATCGCTACTCCAGTCACGGCGGCGTCGGTCACTTGTCCGCCCCCTCGTGCGCGTCGGTGCCCTCGGTGTCGTCGGCCGGTTCGACCGGCTCGTAGACCAGGACCGCCCGGTTGTCGGGGCGCAGGTGCGCCCGGGCCGCCTCCTTGACCTCGTCGGCCGTCACGTCGAGCACCCGGCCCACGGCGGTCAGGGCGAGCTGCGGGTCGCCGAACAGGACGGCGTACCGGCACAGTTCGTCGGCGCGGCCGGCGACCGTGCCGAGCCGGTCGAGCCACTCGCGCTCCAACTGCGCCTGGGCCCGTTCCATTTCCTCCGGGGTGGGGCCGTTCTCCGCGAAGCGGGCCAGCTCCTCGTCGACGGCCGCCTCGATCTGCGGCACCTCGACACCGCCGGACGTCTTGACGTCCAGCCAGCCGAGCGAGGGCGCGCCCGCGAGCCGGAGCAGCCCGAATCCCGCCGCCACCGCCGTACGGTCGCGGCGGACCAGGCGGTTGTGCAGCCGGGAGGACTCGCCTCCGCCGAGCACGGTGAGCGCGAGGTCCGCGGCGTCGCACGCGCGGGTGCCGTCGTGGGGCAGCCGGTAGGCGGCCATCAGCGCACGCGCGGGGACCTCCTCCTGGACCACTTCGCGCAGCTGCTCGCCGATGATGCCGGGCAGCGTGCCGTCGCGCGGGGGCTGCTTGCCGTCGTGGGAGGGGATGGAGCCGAAGTACTTCTCGATCCAGGCGAGCGTCTGCTCCGGGTCGATGTCCCCGACCACGGAGAGCACCGCGTTGTTCGGCGCGTAGTACGTACGGAAGAACGCCTGCGCGTCCTCCAGCGTCGCCGCGTCCAGGTCGGCCATCGAGCCGATCGGGGTGTGGTGGTACGGGTGGCCCTCGGGGTAGGCGAGGGCGGTGAGCTTCTCGAACGCCGTGCCGTACGGGACGTTGTCGTAGCGCTGGCGGCGCTCGTTCTTGACGACGTCGCGCTGGTTCTCCATGGACTCCTCGTCGAGCGCGGCGAGCAGCGAGCCCATCCGGTCGGCCTCGAGCCACAGGGCCAGCTCCAGCTGATGCGTCGGCATCGTCTCGAAGTAGTTGGTGCGCTCGAAGCTGGTGGTGCCGTTGAGGGAGCCGCCCGCCCCCTGCACCAGCTCGAAGTGCCCGTTCCCCTTGACCTGGCCCGAGCCCTGGAACATCAGGTGCTCGAAAAGGTGAGCCAGACCGGTGCGTCCCTTGACCTCGTGGCGGGACCCGACGTCGTACCAGAGGCAGACCGCGGCTACCGGGGTCAGATGGTCCTCGGAGAGCACCACGCGCAGGCCGTTGGCCAGACGGTGCTCGGTCGCCGTCAAGCCGCCGGAACCGGCCTGGGCTGTGGCCGTGTGACCCATGGGCATGTACGTCCCTTCGATCGGTACAGGATTTCCTGCCGGACCTGCCACTCTAAGCAAGCGCACGGGCACCTGGCGAAGTTCCCGTTGGGTGAAAGTTGTCGTAGATGCTGCCGTAAACAGGGGCCCGGCGCAGGCCCTGGAGACCGCTTCGGACGGGTCGAGGTCGGGGTTGTCAGCACGGCGGTCCACAATGGTCGGCGTCAGAACCTGAGGTTGCCCGACAGAATCTGTGAAGGAGTCGCAGCCGCGATGGCCCGCCGCAGCACGAAAACCCCGCCGCCGGACGACTTCGAGGAGAAGATCCTCGACATCGACGTCGTCGACGAAATGCAGGGCTCCTTCCTCGAGTACGCGTACTCGGTGATCTACTCCAGGGCGCTGCCCGATGCCCGCGACGGCATGAAGCCCGTGCACCGCCGCATCGTGTCCCAGATGAACGAGATGGGGCTGCGGCCCGACCGCGGCTATGTGAAGTGCGCCCGTGTCGTGGGCGAGGTGATGGGCAAACTGCACCCGCACGGCGACGCGTCGATCTATGACGCACTGGTGCGCATGGCACAGCCGTTCTCGATGCGTCTGCCCCTCGTCGACGGGCACGGCAACTTCGGCTCGCTCGGCAACGACGACCCGCCGGCCGCCATGCGGTACACCGAGTGCCGGATGGCCGACGCCACGTCCCTGATGACGGAGTCGATCGACGAGGACACGGTCGATTTCCAGTCGAACTACGACGGCCAGGAGCAGGAACCGGTCGTCCTGCCCGCGGCGTACCCGAACCTCCTGGTCAACGGCGCCTCCGGGATCGCGGTCGGCATGGCGACCAACATGCCCCCGCACAACCTCGGCGAGGTCATCGCCGCCGCCCGCCACCTGATCCGTCACCCGGGCGCCGACCTCGAGACGCTGATGCGCTTCGTCCCGGGGCCCGACCTCCCGACGGGCGGCCGGATCGTCGGCCTCGGCGGCATCAAGGACGCGTACGCCGCAGGGCGCGGCACGTTCAAGATTCGTGCCACGGTGGCCATAGAGAACGTCACGGCCCGCCGCAAGGGGCTCGTCGTCACCGAACTTCCCTTCACCGTCGGCCCGGAGAAGGTGATCGCCAAGATCAAGGACCTGGTCGGCTCGAAGAAGCTCCAGGGCATCGCCGACGTCAAGGACCTCACGGACAGGGCGCACGGTCTGCGCCTGGTCATCGAGGTCAAGAACGGCTTCGTCCCCGAGGCCGTGCTCGAACAGCTCTACAAGCTGACGCCGATGGAGGAGTCCTTCGGCATCAACAACGTGGCGCTCGTCGACGGCCAGCCGCTCACCCTGGGACTCAAGGAGCTCCTGGAGGTCTACCTCGACCACCGCTTCGACGTGGTACGGCGGCGCAGCGAGTTCCGCAGGACCAAGCGCCGCAACCGGCTGCACCTGGTCGAGGGTCTCCTCGTCGCCCTGCTCGACATCGACGAGGTCATCCGCCTCATCCGGGACAGCGACAACTCGGCGCAGGCGAAGGAGCGCCTGATGGAGCGCTTCTCACTGAGCGAGATCCAGACCCAGTACATCCTGGACACCCCGTTGCGCAGGCTGACCCGCTTCGACCGTATCGAGCTGGAGAGCGAGCGCGACCAGCTCAACGAGGAGATCGCCCAGCTGACGGCGATCCTGGAGTCGGACGCCGAGCTGCGCAAGCTCGTCTCGTCCGAACTGGCCGCCGTGGCGAAGAAGTTCGGCACCGACCGGCGCACCGTGCTGCTGGAGTCGGCGGGTTCGCAGGTCGCCTCCGTGCCCCTGGAGGTCGCCGACGACCCGTGCCAGGTGCTCCTCTCCTCGACCGGTCTGCTGGCCCGCACGGCCGGTGCCGGGCCGGTCGTCCAGGCCGAGGACGCCAAGCGCACCAAGCACGACGCGATCGTCTCGGCCGTCGCGGCGACGGCCCGCGGGGACGTGGGCGCGGTGACGTCCACGGGCCGGCTGCTGCGTCTCTCGGTGATCGACCTGCCGCAGCTGCCGGACACCCACGCGGCCCCGAATCTGTCCGGCGGTGCGCAGATCTCCGAGTTCCTCACGCTGGAGGCCGGCGAGGAGCTGGTCTGCCTGACCACGCTGGACGAGGAGTCGCCCGGCCTGGCCATCGGCACCCTGCAGGGGGTGGTGAAGCGTGTGGTGCCCGACTACCCGGCCAACAAGGACGAGTTGGAGGTCATCGCGCTGAAGGACGGTGACCGTATCGTCGGCGCCACCCAGCTGCGTACGGGCGAGGAGGACCTGGTCTTCATCACGTCCGACGCGCAGTTGCTGCGCTATCCGGCCGCGTCGGTACGGCCTCAGGGGCGCGCGGCGGGCGGCATGGCGGGCGTCAAGCTCGCGGCGGGCGCGTCCGTGCTCTCGTTCACCGCGGTGGATCCCGCGGCGGACGCCGTGGTCTTCACGGTCGCCGGGTCGCACGGCACGCTGGACGACTCGGAGCGGACCTGGAAGCTCACCCCGTTCGACCAGTACCCGCGCAAGGGCCGGGCCACCGGTGGTGTGCGCTGCCAGCGCTTCCTGAAGGGCGAGGACGTCCTGGTGTTCGCCTGGGCGGGCGGAACCCCGGCCCGCGCCGCGCAGAAGAACGGCTCGCCGGCCGAGCTGCCGGCCCCGGACCCGCGCCGTGACGGCTCGGGCACGCCGCTGACCAGCCAGGTCGCGGTGATCGCCGGACCACTGTAGGACGGCGGCCGGGTGGCGCGGGGCCTCAGGCCTCGTCGTCGTCCGGCTGCCGCACGTACCGCAGGACGCCCCACATGCTGCGCTCCAGCTCGTCGGTGGCGTCCTGCTGTGCGTCCCGGCACTCTTCGAGCTCCTTGAGGAGCGCGTCGGCGTCGATGCCGGAGCCGATCAGCACGAGCTGGGTCAGGCGCTCCTCGCCCCTGGACCAGGGCCGCGGCGCGAACCGCAGGAACCTTCCGACGGCGTGCAGGGCGTAGCGGTTGTCCCGGTCGCCCTCCCCGAAGTCGGCGAACCCCTTGATCCGGTAGAGGCCCGCGGGCCTGGAGTCGAGGAAGTCCATGAAGCGGCGGGGGCTGAGCGGCACGTGGGCGGTGAAGGAGACGCTCTCGTACGCCGTGTGGAGGTGGGCCTCGTGCGTGCGGTCCTCCTCGGGGAGCAGGTCCTCGAAGGAGAGCTGCCGGTCGAGGTCGTCCTCGTCGGGCCGGAGGACGGGGTCGAAGAGCAGCTCCGGGTCGATCCGCCCGTACGCGGCGGTGATGACGGCCGCCCGGCCGTCGGCGCCGGCGACGGCCTCCCGCACGCCCCGCAGGTCCGTCTCCGCCACCCGGTCGGTCTTGTTCAGGACGATCAGGTCGGCGACCGCGAGATGCCGGTCGATCTCGGGGTGGCGCTCCCGGGTGGCCGGGAACTCGGCGGCGTCGACGACCTCGACCAGTCCCCCGTACCTGATGTGCGGATTGTCGCTGGCCAGCAGCATCCGCACGAGCTCCTGCGGCTCGGCGAGCCCGCTCGCCTCGATGACGATCACGTCGAGCCGGGCGGAGGGCCTGGTGAGCGTCTCCAGATAGTCGTCGAGTTCGCTCGCGTCGACGGCGCAGCACAGGCAGCCGTTGCCGAGCGAGACCGTGGAGCCGACCTGGCCCGCGACGGTCATGGCATCGATCTCGATGGAACCGAAGTCGTTGACGATCACGCCGACGCGGTTGCCCGCCCTGTTGCGGAGCAGATGGTTGAGCAGGGTCGTCTTGCCTGATCCGAGGAAGCCCGCCAGGACGACGACCGGGATCTGCGGGGCGTGGGGCGGGGTCAACGGGGCCTTCCTCGGGTCGCTCAGGGGGCGGGCACGGGCTGCGGGGGCGGCGTCCCGACATAGCGGGCCGCCGGGCGGATGATCTTCGAGTCCTCCGCCTGCTCCAGGATATTGGCGCTCCAGCCGACCATCCGCGCGGCGCAGAAGGTGGGGGTGAACATCTCGCGCGGCAGCCCGCAGAGCTCCATGACGACCCCTGCGTAGAACTCCACGTTGGTGTGCAGTTCGCGGCCGGGCTTGAGCTCGGCGAGGATCGCCTCCACCTGCCGTTCCACCTCGACGGCGAAGTCGACGAGGGGGCCACCGAAGCCCTGCGCCACCGAGCGCAGCATGCGTGAGCGCGGGTCCTCGGTGCGGTAGACGGGGTGCCCGAACCCCATGATCCGGTCCCCCGCGAGGACGCGTTCCCGGATCCAGCCGTCGATGCGGTCCGGGGTGCCGATCGCGTCCAGGGTGTCCAGCGCCCGGCTCGGCGCGCCTCCGTGCAGCGGTCCGGAGAGCGCGCCGACGGCTCCGCCGAGGCAGGCGGCGACATCGGCGCCGGTGGAGGCGATCACACGGGCGGTGAACGTGGAGGCGTTGAAGCCGTGGTCGACGGTGGAGATCAGATAGCGCTCGACGGCGGCCGTCCGCTCCGCGTCCGGCACCTCGCCGGTGAGCATGTGGAGGTAGTTCGCGGCGAACGGGAGGTCGTCGCGCGGCTCGACCGGTTCGAGTCCCTGGCCCAGGCGGTACAGGGAGGTCAGGACGGTGGGGACGGCCGCGCACAGGGCGAGTGCGTCCCCGCGCCTGCGATCGGCGCCGATGTCGTACACCGGCCGGAATCCCGCCGAGGCCCCGAGCAGGGAGAGCGCGGTGCGCAGCCCGGCGAGCGGGCCGGAGACCACCCCGGCGCGGGCGATGGCGGGGAGTGCTTCCCGCACCTCGGCGGACAGATGGCGCAGCCCGGCGGTACGGGCGGCGAAGGCGGCGCTCTCCTCCCGGCCGGGGAGCTCGCCGTGGAACATCAGGTACCAGACGTCCTCGAAGCTGCGGCTCTCCGCCAGCTCGATCGCCGAGTACTGCCGGTAGTGGTAGAAGCCCTCACGGCCGCGCACGTCACCGAGGGCGGTGTCCGTGACGATCACGCCGGCGAGTCCCCGGGGGGCGTCGAGCGGGACGGTTTCCGTACGTGAGCCGGCTGTCGTGTGCGCGTCGGCCGGTGTGCGCGAGGCAGGCATGGCGGGTCCCTCTTCCATCATCGAGATGAACATTGATTCAACTGTCCACCATTGATGAAATGCGTGTCAATATTGATTGGATCAATATATTGCGGAAGAGAAGGAGGACTCACATGGACGGAACATGGATACGGTGGGCCCATGACGCATGAGTCGGTGCACACGGCCGGTACGGGAGACGAGCGGGCGCCGGGCGAGGGGCGCCGGCTCTCCACACGGGAGGCGGCCGACCTGCTCGGGGTGAAGCCCGAGACCGTGTACGCGTACGTGAGCAGGGGCCAGCTCACCAGCAGGCGCACCCCGGGCGGGCGCGGCAGCACGTTCGACGCCGCGGAGGTCGAGGGCCTGGCCCGCCGCACCGGACGCAGGGAGCCCCCGCCTGCGGCCACGGGCGGCCTCGTCTTCCGTACGGGACTCACCCTCATCGAGCCGGACCGCTATTACTTCCGGGGCGTCGACGCGACCGAGCTCGCCCGCCGCTACGGCTTCGAGGAGGTCGCCGAGTGGATCTGGACCGGCGAACTCCGGCCGGGCGTCCGCTTCGACGCGGCACCCGAATCCCTGGAGGCGGCACGCAGGACCGCCGCCGCGCTGCCCCGGCACAGCAGTTCGACGGACCGGCTCCGGGCGGCTGTCGCCGCGGCCGCGGTCGCCGATCCGCTGCGGTTCGACCTCTCCGCACAGGGGGTGCTCAACAGCGCGCGCAGCCTGATCCCCACCCTGGTGGGCGCACTTCCGGCGGTCGGCGACACGGACGTGGAGGGCGGCTCGCTCGCAGCCCGGCTGTGGCCGAAGCTGTCCGCACGCCCGGCGGGCCCGGGATCACTCGCCGTGCTGGACACCGCTCTGGCGCTGCTGGCCGATCACGATCTGGCGGCTTCGACCCTGGCCGCACGCGTCGCCGCATCGACCCACGCGCATCCGTACGCGGTGGTCTCGGCGGGGCTCGGCGTGCTGGAGGGGCCGCTGCACGGAGCCGCGAGCGGGCTGGCGCACCGCATGCTGACCGAGGTCGTGGACAGGGGCGGCGCCGCCCCTGTCGTCGCCGACCATCTGCGCGCGGGCCGTCGGGTGCCCGGGCTGGGCCACCGCCTCTACACGGGCGAGGACCCGCGGGCCGGCGTGCTGTTCGCCCTGCTGGAGGAGGTGCCGCGGGCCGCGCCCGCGCTGTCGGCGGCGCGCGACGTCATCGCCACCACCGCCCGCCACACGCCTCTGCACGCCAATGTCGATCTGGCCCTGGCTGTCCTCTCGGTGTCCGAGGGGATGCCGGCGGAGGCGGGCGAGACGATCTTCGCGGTGTCCCGCACCGCGGGCTGGATCGCCCACGCGATGGAGGAGTACGCGGAGCGGCCTCTGCGGATGCGGCCCAGCGGGCAGTACGACGGCCCCCGCCCGCCTCAGCCGCTGCCCGCTCCGGGGGCGGCAACGGCGCGGGAGCCCGACCCTGCAAAATAGCTACAGCCCGAGGAAAATCTGAGGGGCACCCTCACCGGGGAGGCCTGGCGGTCGATCCGCGTACGACCAGTTCGGGTTCGAAGAGGAGTTCGTCGGACGGGACCTTGCGCCCGCCGATCTGCACCGAGAGGAGTTCGACCGCGGCCCTGCCCATGGCCTCGATGGGCTGGCGCACCGTGGTGAGCGGCGGCTCGGTGCAGTTCATGAACGCCGAGTCGTCGTAGCCGACGACGGAGACGTCCCCGGGCACGGAGAGCCCCCGGCGGCGCGCCGCGCGCACCGCGCCCAGGGCCAGCGGGTCACTGGCGCAGATGATGCCGGTGACCCCGTGGTCGAGCAGGCGTGTGGCGGCGGCCTGGCCCCCCTCCAGCGAGAACATCGCCCTCGCCACCCATTCGTCCGGCACACCGGCTCCGGCCTGGGCGGCGAGCGCCCGGGCGGCTGTCAGTTTGCGCTGCGAGGGCACGTGGTCGGCCGGGCCGAGGACGAATCCGATCTTCTCGTGGCCGAGGGAGACAAGATGGCGCCATGCCTGCTCCACGGCCACCGAGTCGTCGCACGAGACGGCGGGGAAGCCGAGGTGGGCGATGGCCGCGTTGATCAGGACGACCGGGATCTTGCGGTCGGCGAGCACCTTGTAATGGTCGTGGGGGGCGTCGGCCTGGGCGTAGAGCCCGCCGGCGAACACGACACCGGAAACCTGCTGCTGGAGGAGGAGCTCGACGTAGTCCGCCTCGGAGACGCCGCCCTTGGTCTGCGTGCAGAGCACCGGGGTCAGTCCCTGCTGAGCGAGCGCGCCGCCGACCACTTCGGCGAAGGCGGGGAAGATCGGGTTCTGCAGCTCGGGCAGGACCATTCCGACCAGCCGGGCCCGCTCTCCGCGCAGCTGCGTCGGGCGCTCGTAGCCCAGCACGTCGAGAGCCGACAGGACGGCTTGCCGTGTGGCGTCGGAGACTCCTGGCTTTCCGTTCAGCACGCGGCTGACCGTGGCCTCGCTGACTCCAACTTTCTGGGCAACCTGAGCAAGTCGTCGCGTCATGAGCGCAAGATTAGCGCAAGAAAAGCAAGAAGATTGCGTGAATGGGGGATACCCATGGAACGCTCACAGACGGAGCGCCGGAAGGCAAGGGCCCAGGGGCACGCGTCCCGCTGTTCCGTTACGGACCGGAGATCAACGGGCCACGTGCCAGGGGCGGAGATTTCGGTACGCACGCGTCGCCCTCTACCTTCGTACGATGAGCGCCCCACCGACCACCCCGCGGAGACCGCGCAGGTTCGGCTGGCCGAAGCGGGTCTTCTCCCAGGTCCTGCTGATGCAGCTGGCCATCGTCACCGGCGTCACGGTGCTCGTCACCGGTCTCTTCCTGGCGCCGCTCAGCGCCCAGCTCGACGACCAGGCGATGCGCCGCGCCCTGGCGATCGCGCAGAGCACGGCGGCGCAGCCGCAGATCGCGGACTCGCTGCTCACCACGGAGCCGCGCCCCGGCGGTGCCGTACAGACCGCGGCGGAGCGGATCAGGCGGTCCACCGGCGCCGAGTACGTCGTGGTCATGGACCGTCGCGGGGTGCGCTGGTCCCACACGGACGCCTCCCGCATCGGCGATGTCGTCTCGACCGACCCCAGCACCGCGCTCGCCGGCAGGTCCGTGATGGAGATCGACAGCGGCACACTCGGACGCTCGGCCCGTGGCAAGGTGCCGCTGCGCGACGGCGAGGACCGGATCGTCGGCGCCGTATCGGTCGGCATCGCGTACGACAGCGTCCGTGCCCGGCTGCTCGCCGCCATCCCGGGGCTGCTGGCCTACGCGGGCGGGGCACTGGCCGTGGGGGCCCTGGCCGCCTATCTGATCTCGCGCCGTCTCCAGCGGCAGACCCATGACCTGGCGTTCTCCGACATCTCGGCGCTGCTGGCCGAACGCGAGGCCATGCTCCACAGCATCCGCGAGGGGGTCGTCGCACTGGACCGCGCGGGTCGCATCAGGCTCCTCAACGACGAGGCCCAGCGGCTGCTCGGCCTCGGTCCCGACGCCGCGGGCAAGCGGCTCGACGAGGCCCTGGGCGAGGGCAGGACCGCCGATGTGCTGGCCGGGCGAGTGGTCGGGGACGACCTGGTGACGGTCCGGGGCAGCCGGGTGCTGCTCGCCAACCGGATGCCGACCGACGACGGCGGTGCCGTGGCCACGCTGCGCGACCGTACGGAGCTCGAACACCTCGGCCGCGAACTCGACTCCACCCGCGGCCTGATCGACGCGCTCCGCGCCCAGGACCACGAGCACGCGAACCGGCTGCACACCCTGCTGGGGCTGCTGGAGCTGGAGATGCACGAGGACGCCGTGGAGTACGTCACGGAGGTCGTGGGTGTCCACAGGGCAACCGCCGAGCAGGTCACCGAGAAGGTCCACGACCCCCTGCTGGCCTCCCTCCTGGTCGGCAAGGCGACCGTGGCCGCGGAGCGGGGGGTCGCGCTGCGCATGGCCCCGGAGACGCTCCTGCCGGACCGGGTGGTGGACCCGCGCGGTCTGGTCACCGTCCTCGGCAATCTGGTCGACAACGCGATGGACGCGGCGGCAGGGCCGGCGGGGGCCAGGATCGAGGTCGAGCTGCGGGCCGAAGGCCGTACCGTGGTGCTCCGGGTCCGTGACACCGGTCCCGGCGTACCGGCCGGCCACCACGAGTCCATCTTCATGGAGGGCTGGTCGACCAAGGATCTCCCGGCCCACGGCAAACGCGGTCTGGGACTGCCCCTGGTGCGGCGGTTCGCGGAGCGGCAGGGCGGCAGCGTGTCGGTGTCGGACACCCCCGAGGGCGGCGCGGTGTTCACCGTCGTCCTTCCTGACGCACTGAGCGAACCGGAGACCGCGGATGTCCCCCAGGCCCCCGGCGGGCCGGAGACACCGGGCGGACCCGGGATGCGAAGCGGATTCGAGACGCCGGGCGGAGCCGGGACGCTGAGCGGACCGGAGGCGCCGGGCGGACCCGGGACGCTGAGCGGATTCGAGACGCCGGGCGGACCGGAGACGCCGTCCGTTCCCGCCCCGGGCGGCCCCCCGGAACCCGTACGGCAGGCGAAGACAGGAGACGCCCAGTGATCGAGGTGCTCGTCGTGGACGACGACGTCAGGGTGGCGCGGATCAACGCGGCCTACACCTCCAAGGTGCCCGGGTTCCGGGTGGCAGCCATGGCCCACTCCGCCTCCGAAGCCCTCGCGAGGATCGGCGAGCTGCCCATCGACCTGATCCTGCTCGATCACTACCTGCCCGACCGGAACGGCCTGGCCGTGGTGCGTGAGCTGCGCGGACTCGGCCACCCCACCGACGTGATCATGGTGACCGCGGCCCGCGACGTCGCGACCGTCCAGGCGGCGATGCGCCACGGCGCCCTCCAGTACCTGGTGAAGCCGTTCGCCTACGCCGGACTCCGCACCAAGCTGGAGGCGTACGCGGCGCTCCGGCATACCTTCGCCGGCGGGGGCGAGGCCGAGCAGACCGAGGTGGACCGGCTGTTCGGTGGTCTGTGGGCCACGGGCGGGTCCGACCTCCCCAAGGGACACTCACCGACGACGGCGGAGCTGGTCCGCCAGGCCCTGCGTGCGGCCGAGGGGCCGCTCTCCGCGCAGGAGGTCGCGGAAAGCGCCGGAATGAGCCGGCAGACGGCGCAGCGCTATCTGAAGCTGCTGGAACGCACGGGCAGGGTGCGGCTCTCCCTCAGATACGGCGAGACGGGCCGGCCGGAGCACCGGTACACCTGGGCCACGGGCGCCTGAGGCCGCCGCTGCCACACCGCGCTCGACCACAAGGCACCCGTCAGCCGTGTGAGCAGCCCTCAGGCCGCCCCCGCTCCGGTGAGGGAGCGGACCTCGGTCTCCGCGTACTTCGCCATGTCCGGCGGCTCCGAGGAGGTGATCGTGCCGATCCATCCGGCGAGGAACCCGGCCGGGATCGAGACCAGCCCCGGATTCTCCAGCGGGAAGAGCGCGAAGTCGACTGCGGGGAAGAGCGAGGCGGGAGCCCCCGACACGACCGGCGAGAGCACGACGAGCAGGACGGCTGGAATCAGTCCGCCGTAGACGGCCCAGACCGCTCCCCGGGTGGTGAAGCCGCGCCAGAAGAGTGAGAAGAGCAGCGCCGGGAGGTTGGCGGAGGCCGCGACCGCGAAGGCCAGCCCCACCAGGAACGCCACGTTCAGATTCTGGGCGAGGAGGCCGAGCGCGATGGCCACCACACCGACAGCCGCCGCGGCCACGCGTGCGACGGCGACCTCACTCCGCTGCTTGGCGCCGGGCCGCCGCAGCGAGGCGTAGAGGTCATGGGCGACGGATGCGGAGGAGGCGAGGGTGATCCCGGCGACGACGGCAAGGATCGTGGCGAAGGCGATGGCGGCCACTACGGCGAACAGCAGTGTGCCGCCCGTGGATCCCTCTCCCCCGCCGAGGACGAGCGCCAGGAGCGGAACGGCCGTGTTCCCCGAGGCGTTGGACGCCCGGACCTCCGCGGAGCCCACGAGCGCGGCCGCACCGAAGCCGAGGACGATCGTCATCAGGTAGAAGCTGCCGATCAGCCCGATGGACCAGACGACGGAGCGGCGGGCCGCGCGGGCGGTGGGCACCGTGTAGAAGCGCGACAGGATGTGCGGCAGCCCCGCCGTGCCGAGGACGAGCGCGAGACCGAGGCTGATGAAGTCGAAGCGCGCGGTCCAGGTCTCGCCGTACCTGAGTCCGGGCGAGAGGAAGTCACGGCCGTGACCGCTGCGTTCGGCGGCGGAGTTGAGCAGGGCGTTGAAGTCGCCGTGGAAGCGTACGAGGACGAGCACGGTGAGCGCGACGGCGCCGGCCATCAGCAGCACGGCCTTGACGATCTGGATCCAGGTCGTGGCCCGCATGCCCCCGAGCGACACGTAGATCACCATGAGTGCTCCGACCCCGACCACGGTCCAGGACCTGGCGGTGTCGCTGGTGCCGCCGAGCAGCAGGGCCACGAGGCTGCCCGCACCCACCATCTGGGCCACCAGATAGAGCACCGAGACCGTGACGGACGACGCCCCCAGTGCCGTTCGCACCGGGCGCTCGGCCATCCGTGCGGCCACCACGTCGGCCAGGGTGAACCGCCCGCAGTTGCGCACGAGTTCGGCAACGAGGAGCAGGACCACGAGCCAGGCCACGAGGAATCCGACCGAGTAGAGCAGGCCGTCGTAGCCGAAGAGGGCGATCAGGCCCGAGATACCCAGGAAGGACGCCGCCGACATGTAGTCACCGGCGATGGCGAATCCATTTTCCATGGGTGAGAACAGCCGCCCGCCCGCGTAGAACTCCTCCGCGGATCCGTGCCGGTTGCGGCTCACCCAGGTGGTGATTCCGAGCGTTACCGCGATGAACGCGCTGAACAGCAGCAGTGCCAGCGTCTGGTGCTCCTCCCTCACCGGCCGATCCCTCTTGTCATCTCCTGGGTCTCCCAGCGCAGTTCCAGTGCCGCCCGATCCCGGTGCAGTCGCGCGTGGCGGACGTACGCCCAGGTGAGCAGGAAGGTGGTGAGGAACTGTCCGAGCCCCGCCACCATGGCCACATTGAGCGCCCCCACGACGGGACGCGCCATCAGGTCGTGTGCCGTGGTGGCCGCGACGACATACGCCAGGTACCAGAGGAGGAAGGCGACGGTCGCCGGGACCACGAACCGCCTGTAACGGCGCCTCACCTCGCGGAACACCGGGCTGCTCTGCACCTCCAGATAGATCTCGGCCGCGCTGTGGCCGGTCTGCGCCCCCTGCCGGGACCGCCCGTCGGCCGCGACGCCTCCCGCACCGTCCGGGTCACCCCACCCGGTGACCGGCGCCTCGTACCACGGGTCGTCGAGCCGCATCCCTGCGGCGTCCGGCCCTGCTTCCTTCTCCACCGACAACTCCCTTGTCCACGAGCCCTTTTCGGCCGCGTAGTCAAGAATGGGCAGATCGGGAAGATCCCGGGCACATCATTCGCCGTGCTTCACCATTTCAGGTGACGGAAGTGCCGGGAGGCTGCGCGAGCCCCCGGCCGTACGCGTAACGCACGGCCCCTGTCCTGTCGCGCGCGCCCGTCTTGGCGAAGAGGTTGTTGATGTGCGTCTTCACCGTGGCCCTGGAGATGTGCAGGGTGCGTGCGATCTCCGCGTTGGACAGTCCCTCCGCGATGAGGACGAGCACCTCAACCTCTCTCGGGGTGAGCCCGTCGGGCAGCTCGGCGGGAACCGGGGCGCCGGTCATGGCGGGCTGCGCCGTGACCCGCTCCAGCAGCCGACGCTGCACCTTCGGCGAGAGCCCCGCCTCCCCGGACATGACGGCCGCGACGGCCTGCGCGATCTCCTCGCCCCTGGCGTCCTTGGTGAGATAGCCCCTCGCGCCCGCCTGCAGGGCGGTGAAGAGCGAATCGTCGTCCGCGAACGTGGTCAGGACCACCACCTGTGTGGCCGGGTACTCCTTGCGGATACGGCGCGTTGCCTCGACCCCGTCGCATCGGGGCATCCGCAGGTCCATCAGCACCACATCGGGCGCCGTCTCGGCAACGAGCGCCACGGCATCGTCCCCGTCCCTGGCCGCTCCCACCACCTCGATACCGGGCAGCAGACCCAGCAGCATCACGATGCCCTCACGCACCACCGCCTGGTCGTCGGCGACCACCACCCGCGCGTTCACGCAGGAACCCGCAGACTCACCACGAACCCCTCCTCCTCCGGCCCCGCGTCCAGCGACCCGCCGAGCAGCTCGGCACGCTCCCGCATCCCCAGAAGACCGTAACCGGAGCCACTGACAGCGAGCTCGCCCCTCGGACGGTGACCACCCGAATCCCGCACCTCCAGAGCCACGGCGTCCGGTTCGTACGCCAGCCGGACGAAAACGGCGGCGCCCGGCGCGTGCTTCCGGGCGTTGGTCAGCGCCTCCTGAGCCACCCTGCGCACCGCCTGTGACGCTTCGGCGCTCAGCGGCCTCGGCTCCCCCGCCACGGACACCTCGGCCGGCTCACCGGCCACCAGCTGCCGCAGGAAGTCCTCCACAGGGGTCAGCTCCCCCCGCAGCGCGGAGAGCGCCTGCCGCGTCTCTGCGAGCCCTTCGCGGGCCATGGAGCGCGCCGCCACCACTCGCTCCAGCACCTGGTCGCGGAAGTCGCCCGCCGGCTCCCGCTCGATCAGCATCCGGGCGGCCTCCAGGTGCACCAGCTGGGCGGAGAGGCTGTGGGCGAGCACATCATGGATCTCGCGGGCGATCCTGGACCGCTCCGCCAGCGCCGCTGTCCCGGCTTCCGCCTCCCTGGCGGCCCGCTCCTGGGCCAGGAGCCGCTGACCGTTCCCCCGGGCCTCGGCATCGAGCCGCAGCACGTACCCGCCGAGACACAAACTCCCGGTGGTGATCGCCGTGGTCATCCAGCCGTCGCCCTTGACGACGGCGTAGGTGATGAGCGCGGCCGCGGTGACCGGAACCGCGGCGGAGAGGGGGAGCCGCTCCAGAGCGATCACTGCGCATCCGCACCACAACGTGACCGCTAGCACGCCGGCACCCGCTTCCCTGGACAGGTACGCGACCGTCATCAGCAGCACCAGCAGTCCCAGGGACGGCCCCAGGAGGTGCTCCCGGGTCGTGCGGAAGAAGGCTCTGACCGCGAATCCGCAGCCCACCGTCACCGCCAGGGCGACACCGACCTGCCAGAGTGCGTACCGGTCGTCCGCGAAGGCGTTCCAGAGGAGGCCGACGAGCACGGCGCTCCACACGAACCGCCCGATCACGGCCCGGGTCCTGCCCTGGGGTGCCCTGGTCAGAGCCTCCCTGGACGGCCAGCTCGTCCACGTACTCCGGTTCACGCGCGGCCCTTCCCCACGGTCCCTGCGGCCGCCCACGGTATGTCGGCCGACGGTGCGTCCGCAGCGACTCCTCGCTCTTCGCGCAGCCCGCGGGCCCGCAGGGCCAGCACACCGCTGCGGGCGAGCAGCATCGCCGCGAGCGACACGAGCAGCGCCGCAGGCCCCTGGTGTATGCCCAGCAGGAGGGCGGCCCCGGCCAGCAGTACCCGCAGGGCCACTCCTCCCGCCCAGATGAAGGCGGTGGCCTCGGTGCCCCGGCTCCAGAAGGACGCGTCGGGCTCCTGCCACAAGCGGGAGGTCCAGCCCCATCCCGCGCCCGTGACCAGTCCTACGACGACGCCGGCCGCGAGCATCAGGGCGGACAGCGCCTCATGGTGCGGATCGAGGGCTCCGTCGTTCCTCAGGGCCACGTACAGCAGGATCGCGGGCAGCAGCCACCAGCGCTTCTGGTCGCCGATCCGCTGGGCCGAGAACTGACGCACGACGACGAGCGCGACAACCGCGACCATCGCCAGAACATTCGCGAGCCCTGACATGACAGCCTCCGATGGGCGTGAGGAATTCGATGTCCTCGACGCTACGGAGGCCGGCTGCCCAGGGGATCGGCTCAGGGGTTGACCGTGGGTGGAGAACGGGCCTCCACCCACGGGTGGAGACCGTCAGACGTCGATACGCGAGCGGTCCAGCGTGGCGGCCGAGCTGGTGATGAACTCCTTGCGGGGGGCGACCTCGTTGCCCATCAGCAGGTCGAAGATCTGCTCGGAGGATTCCAGGTCGCCGATGTTGATGCGCCGCAGGGTGCGGTGGCGCGGGTCCATGGTGGTCTCCGCCAGCTGGTCGGCGTCCATCTCGCCGAGTCCCTTGTAACGCTGGATCGAGTCCTTGAAGCGGACGTTCTTGCGCTGCAGCTCCAGCAGGGTCGACCGGAGCTCGTTGTCCGAGTAGGTGTAGATGTACTTGTCCTGGCCCTTCTTGGGCTGGACGAGCTCGATCCGGTGCAGCGGGGGCACGGCCGCGAAGACCCGCCCCGCCTCGACCATCGGGCGCATGTAGCGCTGGAAGAGCGTCAGCAGCAGGGTACGGATGTGCGAGCCGTCGACATCGGCGTCCGTCATCATGATGACCTTGCCGTAGCGCGCCGCGTCGATGTCGAAGGTGCGCCCGGAGCCCGCTCCTATGACCTGGATGATGGCGCCGCACTCGGCGTTCTTGAGCATGTCCGAGACGGACGACTTCTGGACGTTGAGGATCTTGCCCCGGATGGGCAGCAGCGCCTGGAACTCACTGTTGCGGGCCAGCTTCGCGGTGCCGAGCGCCGAGTCGCCCTCCACGATGAAGAGCTCGCTGCGCTCCACGTCGTCGCTCCGGCAGTCCGCGAGCTTCGCGGGCAGCGAGGAGGACTCGAGAGCCGTCTTGCGGCGCTGCGCGTCCTTGTGCTGGCGGGCCGCGATGCGGGTGCGGGCCGCCGCCACTGCCTTGTCGAGCACCGCCCTGGCCTGGGCCTTCGCGTCACGCTTCGTGGAGGTCAGGAACGCCTTGAGCTCCTTGGCGACCACGTTGGCCACGATCCGGTTGGCCGCCGAGGTGCCGAGCACCTCCTTGGTCTGTCCTTCGAACTGCGGCTCCGCGAGGCGCACGGTGACCACCGCGGTGAGGCCCTCCAGGGCGTCGTCCTTGACGATGTCGTCCTCGGCGACCCGCAGCAGCTTGGCCGAGCGCAGGACCTCGTTCACCGTCCTCGTGAGGGAGCGCTCGAAGCCGGTCACATGGGTGCCGCCCTTGGGTGTGGCGATGATGTTGACGAAGGACTTGACGTTGGTGTCGTAGCCGGTACCCCAGCGCAGGGCGATGTCGACGCCCAGCTCCCGGGTGACCTCGGTCGCGGTCATGTGGCCGCGGTCGTCGAGGACGGGCACGGTCTCCTTGAAGGTTCCCGTCCCGCTCAGCCGCTGGACGTCGCAGACGGCCTTGTCCTGGGCGAGGTACTCGCAGAACTCACTGATCCCGCCGTCGAAGCGGAACGTCTCTTCCGTCTTCCCCTCGCCGTCGACGCCCCGCTCGTCGCGCACGACGATGGTGAGGCCGGGCACCAGGAAGGCGGTCTGGCGCGCCCGCTGGTACAGCGTCTCCAGGCTGAGCTTGGCGTCCTTGAGGAAGATCTGGCGGTCCGCCCAGTACCTCACCCGGGTACCCGTACGCGTCTTCGGCACCCGCTTTCCCTTGCGGAGGCCGTTGGCGGGGTCGAACGGGCTGTCCGGACCCTGTTCGGTGAACATGCCCGGGACACCGCGCCGGAAACTGATGGAGTGGGTCGCGCTGTTGCGGTCGACCTCCACGTCCAGCCTGGCCGAGAGCGCGTTCACGACCGAGGCGCCCACACCGTGGAGGCCGCCCGACGCGGCGTAGGACCCGCCGCCGAACTTCCCGCCGGCGTGCAGCTTGGTCATGACGACCTCGATGCCGGAGAGCCCCGTCTTGGGCTCCACGTCGACCGGGATGCCACGGCCGTTGTCGCGGACCTCGACGGAACTGTCGTCGTGGAGGATGACCTCGATGGTGTCGCAGTAGCCGCCGAGAGCCTCGTCGACCGAGTTGTCGATGATCTCCCAGAGGCAGTGCATCAGGCCGCGGCTGTCCGTGGACCCGATGTACATCCCGGGGCGCTTGCGGACCGCTTCGAGCCCCTCGAGGACGAGAAGGTGCCGCGCGGTGTAGTTGGAGCTGTCCCTGTCTGCGCCGCCTGCTCCGGTCAGCAGCGCAGTGGACGGCACGGAATCGGCGGTCACGCGGTTCGCTCCTCGCTGAATTTCATTTGGGGCCCAGTGGGTGTCGGGCTCGGCCTCGGTAGCCGCTGAGAGCCTACCGAGGCCTGGTAGAGCGGTTGTAACGCCACCCAGGGGGAATCCTCATGCTAGTGCAGCGTCGCATACACGTTCGATCATTCGTTGGAGTGACGTGCACATCACGTTCCCTTCGAGGCATGAACCATTTAGGCTCCGGGCACGTCCTCAAGAACAACCGGCAAGCCAGCCGGCGGACCGGCCCACACAAGCAACGCGAAACCGTAGCGCTACGCAATACGGCACATTCGCCGCCAACCGGCAACAGACAGCCATCCTGAGAAGAAGTTTCGAAGAAATGCCACGAGCGGGAACGTTTTCGGCCTGGTTGGATGTTGACCCTGGTACGACAGCTCGTCGAGCTAGAGAAGAGGCGACGTGACTACTGTTCTGACCCCCGCGAGCCCGCTGACCGCAGCAGACCGCTGTGACCGTTGCGGCGCCCAGGCATATCTGCGCGTCGTCCTCATCAGTGGCGGTGAACTGCTCTTCTGCGCCCACCACGGACGCAAGTTCGAGCCGGAACTCAAGAAGATCGCCGCGGAAATACAGGATGAGACGGATCGGCTCACTGCCGTGCAGGCCAGTGCCGCCGACGAGGAACACTGACACCTCGCATCCACGACGAGCCAAGGGTTCGGTCCCGGACCGGCCGACGGGCGGCCTCCCCCATGGGAAAGCCGCCCGTTCTCATACCCTTGACCCGTCCCGCGCTCAGTTCCGGTCGGCCATCCACCGGATCGCGGCGGACACGCGGGTGTACACCCCGGGGCTGCCCGGGCTCCCGCAGCCGCTGCCCCACGAGACGAGCCCCACGAGGCGCCCACGGGCCACCAGCGGGCCTCCGCTGTCCCCCTGGCACGCATCCCGCCCCCCGGCCGTGTCACCGGCGCAGAGCATCGACGACGCGTCGTACGCGCCCTGTGAGCCGCCGGGGTAGGCCCGCACGCAGTCGCTGTCCGGAAGTACGCGGACATCGGCCGCGCGCAGCCCCGACGCGTAGGCGCCGTACCCCGTCGTGTCTCCCCAGCCGTACACCTTCGCGGCTGTACCCGGCTCGTACGCCGCACTCCCCGCTCCGGCCATCGGAATGGTGCTGTCCGCCGGCAGCGGACCGGTCAGGGTGAGCACGGCGAGGTCGGCGGCGTTGGTATGCGGGTCGTAGCCCGGATTGATCCACACCGAGCGCACCGCGATCTCCTGGCCCCCCGGACCGCTCAGCTCGTCCCGTCCCGCGATGATCCGCAGGTCTCGGACCTCCGAGACACCGCTGCCCAGGACGTCCTCCCTCAGACAGTGCGCCGCCGTCAGCACCTTGGTGGGCGCGATCGCCACTCCCCCGCAGAACTGACCGGCGCGGGTTCCTCCGAACCGGTCACGGCTGGACAGGGCCACGGCCCACGGGCTGTCCGCGACGGACGCGGGCTTCCCGCCGACGATGATGCTGTCCGCCGCGGCAGGGGACGGGGGGCCGATCGGTATCACGGCAGCAGCCGCCGCCAGGGCGAAGGCGGCGGGAAGGGCACGGACGGGAACGCGGGGCATGGAGACTCCTGACGCCGAGGTGAACGATGCCCACTCAGCGTCATCCGCCCCGGTCCGGGCCGCATGCGGACATGGGCCGGGCCCGGAACCTGAACAAGTTCCGGGCCCGGCCCATGTCCGTCCTCGGCCTAGTCGAGGTAGTCGCGCAGCACCTGCGAACGCGACGGGTGGCGCAGCTTCGACATCGTCTTCGACTCGATCTGACGGATGCGCTCACGCGTCACACCGTAGACCTTGCCGATCTCGTCCAGCGTCTTCGGCTGTCCGTCGGTGAGACCAAAGCGCATCGAGACCACGCCCGCCTCACGCTCGGACAGGGTGTCGAGCACGGAGTGCAGCTGCTCCTGGAGCAGCGTGAAGCTCACCGCGTCGGCCGGCACGACGGCCTCGGAGTCCTCGATCAGGTCTCCGAACTCGCTGTCCCCGTCCTCACCCAGCGGGGTGTGGAGGGAGATCGGCTCGCGGCCGTACTTCTGGACCTCGATGACCTTCTCAGGGGTCATGTCGAGCTCCTTGGCCAGCTCCTCCGGGGTGGGCTCACGGCCCAGGTCCTGGAGCATCTGGCGCTGGACGCGCGCGAGCTTGTTGATGACCTCGACCATGTGCACCGGGATACGGATGGTGCGGGCCTGGTCGGCCATCGCGCGGGTGATGGCCTGACGAATCCACCAGGTGGCGTACGTGGAGAACTTGTAGCCCTTGGTGTAGTCGAACTTCTCCACCGCGCGGATCAGACCGAGGTTGCCCTCCTGGATGAGGTCCAGGAAGAGCATGCCGCGGCCGGTGTAGCGCTTGGCGAGCGAGACCACGAGACGGAGGTTGGCCTCCAGCAGGTGGTTCTTGGCCCGGCGGCCGTCCTCGGCGATGATCTCGAGCTCGCGCTTGAGCTTCGGTGCGAGCTTGTCGGCGTTGGCGAGCTTGTCCTCGGCGAAGAGGCCTGCCTCGATGCGCTTGGCGAGCTCGACCTCCTGCTCGGCGTTGAGGAGCGGGACCTTGCCGATCTGCTTGAGGTAGTCCTTGACCGGGTCGGCGGTGGCGCCGGCGACGGCGACCTGCTGCGCAGGCGCGTCGTCCTCGTCGTCGTCGGAGAGGACGAAGCCCTTGTTCTCGCCCTCGCCCTCCTCTTCCTCGCCCTTGCCTGCCTTGACTTCCTCGACAGCCTCGTCACCGTCGAGCAGCTCGTCGTCCTGCTTGCCGGACTTCTTCGCCGTCGTCTTCTTGGCCGCCGTCTTCTTCGCGGCGGTCTTCTTGGCAACCGTCTTCTTGGCTGCTGCCTTCTTCGCAGGAGCGGCGACGGCGGCGTCGTCGGCCACCGCATCCGCACTTGCTGCCGCCGGGGCGGCAGAGGCCGCGACGGTCCGGGTCACGGCCGTCTTGGCCGCGACTGTCTTGGTGGCGGTGCGCTTGACCGGGCTCTTCGCTGCGACGCTCTTGCGGGCGCGCTTAGGCGACTCCGCGGCACTGACCATCAGCGTCACACCCTCTTCCTCGAGGATCTGGTTGAGGCTGCGCAGAACATTCTTCCACTGGGTTGGCGGAATCTGGTCAGCCTCGAAGGCCCGACGCACGTCATCGCCGGCGATCTGCCCATCAGCCTTTCCCCGCTCGATGAGCGCCATCACAGACTCGGACTCGGCGATCTCCGGCGGGAGCGTACGGGATGTGCTGGCCGACACGAACAACCTCTCGGAACGATGGAAACGGCTTCCGGCCCGGCCCTGGAGAGGGCTGGAACCGACGACCGGCGGCTGGGGATGTTGCCGACGGCGCGGGCTTGGCCTCAGAACTGCACAGCGCGCTACATGGCTGCTGTATTCCTTCCGCGACGGTCACCTCTTAGGTCATCGCACTGTTCCGAGGAGTGTTACGCCCAATTCGCGTGGCCCCAGTCACACCTCATTAGCGACAAACCGACCCAGAGGTCATATCTCCGTACAACTATGCCGCCGAACCGGGAGGCCCGGCGGCATACGGTCCGCATACCCCGGTCTGGCGATGCTCAGTGCTCCCGGGGCGCGGGAACCACCCGCTCGCCGTCCAGGTGGCCGAGCAGCAGCTGCCGCATGGCGGCCTCGGCGCCCGCGGCGTCACCCGACGCAAGGGCCTCGACGATCCGCGCATGGTGGCCGAGCGATGCCTCGGCAGGGCGGTCGCAGCCCGTGACGGGACCGCCGGAGACATGGAGGGCCGCGGACACGATCCCGGAGAGGTGTTCGAGCATGCGGTTGCCGGCAGCCTGGATCAGCAGCGAGTGGAACTCGGCGTCGGCCCGGGAGAAGGTGATGGCGTCCCCCTGCCCCATCGCGTGTCCCATGATCTCGATCATGTCGCCGAGGCGCTGCTGAATGTCCTCACGGCCGTGCCCGGCCGCCAGCCGCGCGGCCAGCGGCTCGATGGTCCACCGGAGCTCGTCCAGTTCGCGGCGCTGGTCATCCCGCTGCGGGCCGAAAGCACGCCATTCGATGATGTCGGGGTCCAGCAGATTCCAGTCGCTCACCGGCCGGACCCGGGTGCCCACATTGGGCCGGGCGCTGACCAGGCCCTTGGCCTCGAGAACGCGCAGGGACTCCCTCACAACGGTGCGGGAGACCTCGAATCGCTGGCCGATCTCCTCAGGAACGAGGGGGCGGTCGGCACCGAGGTCACCGGAAACGATCATCTGGCCGAGCTGCTGGACCAGTTGGCCGTGAAGTCCACGGCCGCGACTGGCCGTGCCGCGCCGGCTCGCCCGCCCCAGGTCGGATTCGGCACCGCCCCAGGAGCGAAGCGCGGCGCGCTCGCCGGCAGGCGCCTCCGCGTAGGGGTAACGGTCGAGTTCGCCCGGGCCGGAGTCGGCGGAGCGGGCGGCGGTCATCATGGTGTGCGCAAGGGTACTCACGCAGTCTTTGTCGGCGCGGCTCAGCCACCCCTTGAGGTCTTTGCTGAAAAGCACACGAAAGGGTGATCGGCACCCGCCTCTCAATTGACGCTTTATCGGTAGAAATCGCATGTTTTCAATGGAGTTGCGCACGAGCACCCGCCACCCCTGCGCCTCCCCTTCACCAACGGGCCCTCCCTCGAAGGCTGGTGACCACATATGCGCAGATCAGAGCCGACAGGGAGAGGGACAACGCCAGCCCCACGGGCTGTGTCACGACCCGTACGGCGGCCATGGCCCACCGGTCCGTCTCGTACGGCCACTGCAGCCAGGCGAGTTCGCGGAGCCTGCCCGGCAGTCCGACGATCGAACGGGCGGACGGACCCGCGAGGAGCTTCTGGATCAGCGGTACGACAAGCACAGGGACCGCGAGCACCGCCGCGACTCCGGCGACGGCGAGCCTGAAGACACCTGCCGCCAACAGCCCCGCCCAGGCGCAGCCGACCGCCAGGCCCGCCCAACTGACGGCCAGCTGCGGCGCGTTCGCCGGGACGGTCACCAAGTCGCCGCCGTACACGAGACGCAGCGCTTCGGCATCCGCCAGTACGCAGAGCAGGGCGAGCAGCAGCGCGACGCCCGCGGACACCGTCAGCTTGGCCAGCAGAAGACCGAGTCGGCGCGGAACCGTTCCGCGTCCTGCGGCGAGCGCCGGGTAGCGGAACTCGTCCCCGAAGGAGAGGGCGCCCAGCAGCCCCGCCGCGAACGCCGCGGGCGGGAGGGGCAGCACGTCCGGCCAGGCGACCAGGAGATCGGGCAACGGCGTTCCGCCCGAGCGGGCCAGCAGCACGGAGACACCCGCCGAGACCAGCAGAACGGCCGTCATGATCATGACGGTTGTCCTCACGCCGAAGAGGCGGCGCAGTTCGTACCGGAGGGGCCGGAGCGGGCCACGGGCGGGACGTACGGGGATCGGAGGGGGCAGCTCCGAGATCGCCACGGCCGAGGCGGGCCCGGGCCGAACCGTCCTCGCCGTACCGCCCGCCGGACCCTGGGCCGGAGGGGCGACCGGGCCCGCGTCCCCGATCTCGTCGGCGAGTTGGTGCAGGGGCACACCGTGCCGGTACGCCGCGTCCCCGACCTCCGCGCAACTGCTGCCGTACACGGACAACCTGCTGCCGTCCTCGGCGACCACTTCGACCGAGCGCCGCGCGGCACGCGCCTCCCGGCTGACCACGGCTGCCAGACGCGCGGCATGCGGGGTCCGTACGGCGACCCGGGGCCGCAGCCGCGTACGGGAGAAGTCGGCGACGCCCTGGTCGGCGACGAGGCGCCCCTCCTCGATGGTGACCACACGGTCGGCCGCTCCGGCCGCCACCTTGGGGTCGCTGGTCGTGTGCAGGACCGTGCCGCCTTCGGCGGCGTGCGCGCGGAGCAGCCCGTGGAGCCAGTTCCTCTCCCTGGGCGACAGGCCGTCGGCGGGTTCGTCGAGAACGAGCGTGTGCGGATCACCGAGCAGCGCCGAGGCCAGGCCGAGCCGTCGGTCCATGCCCGCCGAGAGTGTTCCGATGCGCTGGTCCCCCAGCCCGGCGAGCCCGACGACTTCGAGCAGTTCGTCCGCTCGCGACGCGGGAACACCCGCGGCGGCGCAGAGCATGCGGAGCTGCCCCCGGGCGGTGCGCGCGGGATGGCCCGGTACGTCCCCGAGCAGCACCCCGACCTCGCGGGCGGGGTGGCCGATGCGGTGCAGCTGGCGGCCCCTGAAGTAGGTGACGCCCCTGCCTGCTTCGAGTTCGAGCATCAGACGGAGGGCGGTGGTCTTGCCGGAGCCAGGAGCGCCGAGCAGCGCGGTGACGCTGCCGGGCGGGGCTTCGAAGGTCAGGTCGTCCACGGCGGGCGGGCCGTCGCGGCGGGGTGTGCTGGTGAGTCCGATGGCCTGGAGCATCGCTTCTCTCGCGGAGGGTGAGACCGCTCGGCGGCAGGGTGGAGTACCCCAGCAAGATAACGCGACATTTCAGACTTTTGGTGCACCACAGCGCCTGAGGCGTTCCGCGGGTTCGAGCGGCGGACGCCGCCTTCGTCACCGGGCCCGGGCTCCAGGAGGACCGGGTCGGATCCTCCCGGAGTCCGACCGGCTCCAGGATTCCGGCTTCCCTATGACCTCGCGACTTCCGGGGTTCCGGCTTCCGGACTCCGTGAGACTTCGCGAATCCGGGCTTCCGACTTCCGTATGACTTCGCGACTTCGCGACTTCGCGACTTCGCGACTTCGCGACTTCCGGACGTCCGGGCTCCGTCAGACCTCCGGCCTGAGCATCGGAGGGTTGAGCACGGTGGCCGCACCCGCCCGGAAGAGTTGTGCGGGACGACCGCCCTGCCGGGTGGTCGTCCCTCCGGACGGAACCAGGAAGCCGGGTGTGCCCGTGACCTTGCGATGGAAGTTCCTGGGGTCCAGGACCACGCCCCACACCGCCTCGTACACCCTCCGCAGCTCGCCTACGGTGAACTCCGGTGGGCAGAACGCCGTGGCCAGCGAGGAGTACTCGATCTTCGAACGGGCACGCTCCACCCCGTCGTCAAGGATCCTCGCGTGGTCGAAGGCCAGTGGCGCGGACTGTTCACCGTCGCGGCCGAAGCCCCCTCCCGGCCCGAGCAGGTCCTCCACCGGCGCCCAGCGGGCACTGTTCGCGTCACCACCCGCACGCGGAGCGGGGAGGTCGGGCGCAAGTGCGAGATGGGCGACGCTCACGACCCTCATCCGGGGGTCGCGCGCGGGGTCGCCGTAGGTGGCCAGCTGTTCGAGGTGTGCGCCGTTGCCCACGGCGGGCGTGGCCGGGTCGTGGGCGCAGAGTCCCGTCTCCTCGACCAGTTCACGCGCTGCCGCCGCACCCAGGTCCTCGTCGGCGCGGACGAATCCGCCGGGCAGTGCCCACCTGCCCTGGAACGGTGATTCGCCACGGCGCACCACCAGGGCGCAGAGCGCGTGACGGCGCACCGTGAGGACGACCAGGTCGACGGTGACGGCGAAGGGCGGGAAGGTCGACGGGTCGTAGGGCGGCATGCCGAAATCATAGTCGTCTTCCTGACGATAAACACTCCCTTCGCGATGTTGGTTCCGTGCGCGGCACCTGTTCCGCGCGCGGCTGCGGTCCCCCTTTCTCCCCGGCCGGTCCCCGAGGGGCGCGGACCCCGTCCCCCGGCGGGCAGACGCCTGTCAGCCCCGGCTCTCGGCGCTCCCGTGCGCACGGCGCCGGGCCACCCGGACCCGGCGCCTGCCGGTGGACGGGCGCGGGCGGGGGGCCTCGCCCGGTGCGGTCCGGGCCGTCGCCCTCCGTGCGCGTTTCGCGGGCCGGGGGTGCGCCCGCCGGCTCCCGCCGCCGGGCTCCGGACGCCGGGCGGCACGATCCTGACGGCCGCCGTCCTCATGACCTGCACGCAGGTCACGTTCCCCTCGCAGACAACGGCGCAGCGTCTCCGGGTCCAGCCCCTGATTGCACGCCTGGTGCAGCAGTTGAGCGAAGGTGTAGTCGGGATCGGCCTTCAGGGCGAGCGCGAGCGCCACCCTGGCGCTCGCCTCGTCGCCGGTGGACCAGGAGACCCAGCCGGCCAGCGTGAGTGGCGCCGCCGAGTGCTCCACATACGGACCGACACACCTTCGGGAGAGCGCCCGCCAGAGCCGCAGCGCCGTCTCGGCCTCCCGCCCCTCCATCCATTCGGCGGCCCTGTCCCTGGTCTCCCGGTCCTGGAGACCGAGAATCACGGCCGCCGCCTCCTCCGGGGTGATCAGCGCGTCGTCAGCGGTGTCCGCCTCGGCGGCGCCCACGGCCGGAGCGGTCCCGAGGCGCTCCATGAGGTCACGCGCGACCGCCAGGGTCTCCCGCGCCACCTCGCCTCGCCCGTCGACATCGAGGATCCGGGACACCAGCACGGCGCCGGCCGAATCCAGAGCGCTCTCCTGCTCCTTCGCCGCCGGGGACTCCCACGGCGTGAGCCGCGCCTCCATGTCCCGCAGGGAACCGCGCACCTGGATCCCGGCGTACGCGGCCGCCGCCGCCATCACCGTGGTGCCCGGGAGTGCCAGCGGGTTGCCCTCGACCGGGCAGCAGCGGGCGTCGGGGCAGCAGTAGGACCAGTACCGGCCGTCGGAGATGCAGAGCGCTTCGAGTACGGGAACGTCGCGCGCCCCACAGGCGGTCCGCAGATACTGCGCGAGTGGCCTCAGCCGCTCCATGGTCTGCGGAGGGCTCTCCCCCTCGGCCGGGTCCTGGCACAGGAAGACGACGATGGCGTCGGGGCGCGACTCGCGCCTCTCACTCCCCGCGATCAGGCATTGCGCGAGCTGGTCGGCGACCGGCTCCCACTCCTGCGGCTCGCTCGGGATGCCCAGCCTCAGGCGGCCGCCGAAGCGGCCCCGCCCACCGTGCAGGGCCACCATGACCACGCTGTCGTTCGGATGGAAACCCATCAGATAGGGCAGGGCGTCTGCGAGCTCGGCGGGACCGCGCAGGGTGATCTGCTGCGTGTCGGAAGGGCCGATGGATTCGTGGTGGTTGTTCATGGGATGACCGTCCCGCGAGCCGCCGATTTCCGCGACCCCTGTGGATAAAGTTGTCCACAGGCCTCGCCCGGCCGTTCGCGGTTTGTCGTAGGCATCGGGTTGCATGGGGGCATGACCAACGCAGACCGCGCAGATCTCAGAGCCTCGGCCGATTCCGTACTTGCCCGCCTGGTCGGGGACGCCACGGGCGCCGCCCGGCTGCGCGAGGACCAGTGGCGGGCCATCGAGGCACTCGTCGCGGACAAGCGCAGAGCGCTGGTCGTCCAGCGGACGGGGTGGGGGAAGTCCGCGGTCTACTTCGTCGCGACCTCGCTGCTGCGCGCCCGGGGAAGCGGACCGACGGTGATCGTCTCGCCGCTGCTGGCGCTGATGCGCAACCAGGTGGCGGCGGCCGCGCGCGCAGGTATCAGCGCGCGCACGATCAACTCCTCGAACACCGAGGAGTGGGAGACCGTCCAGGCGGAAGTGGCCGCGGGCGAGGTGGACGTGCTCCTCGTCAGCCCCGAGCGGCTCAACAACCCGGACTTCCGTGACCAGGTGCTGCCGCGGCTCGCCGCCGCGACGGGTCTGCTCGTGGTCGACGAGGCGCACTGCATCTCCGACTGGGGCCACGATTTCCGCCCGGACTACCGAAGGCTGCGGACCATGCTCGCCGATCTGCCGGCGGGGGTTCCGGTGCTCGCCACGACGGCCACCGCCAACGCGCGCGTGACGGCCGACGTCGCGGAGCAGCTGGGCACGGGTGCGGGCACGGACGCGCTGGTCCTGCGGGGCCCGCTGGACCGGGAGAGCCTGAGTCTCGGCGTTCTCCAACTGCCCAACGCCGCCCACCGCCTGGCCTGGCTGGGCGATCATCTCGGGGAGCTGCCGGGCTCCGGCATCATCTACACCCTCACCGTCGCGGCGGCCGAGGAGATCACCGCCTATCTCCGCCAGTGCGGGTATCCCGTCGCGTCGTACACGGGCAGGACGGAGAACGCCGACCGGCAGCAGGCCGAGGACGATCTGCTGGCCAACCGGGTCAAGGCCCTCGTGGCCACATCAGCGCTCGGCATGGGGTTCGACAAGCCCGATCTCGGCTTCGTCGTGCACCTGGGTTCGCCGTCCTCCCCCATCGCCTATTACCAGCAGGTCGGCCGCGCCGGGCGTGGAGTGGATCATGCGGAGGTGCTGCTGCTCCCGGGCAAGGAGGACGAGGCGATCTGGCAGTACTTCGCCTCCGTCGCCTTTCCTCCGGAGGAGCAGGTGCGCCGGACCCTGGACGTCCTGGCGGAGGCCGGCCGTCCTCTTTCGCTGCCCGCCATGGAGCCGCTGGTCGATCTTCGGCGCACCCGTCTCGAGACGATGCTGAAGGTGCTGGACGTGGACGGTGCGGTGAAGCGGGTGAAGGGCGGCTGGATCTCCACGGGCGAGCCGTGGGTCTACGACGCCGATCGCTACGCGTGGGTCGCGCGGCAGCGGTCGGCCGAACAGCAGGCCATGCGTGACTACGCCTCGGGCACCGGCTGCCGCATGGAGTTCCTCCGGCGCCAGCTGGACGACGAGGAGGCCACCGCGTGCGGGCGCTGTGACAACTGCGCGGGCCCACGGTTCGACGACAAGGTCTCCACCGCGGCCCTGGACGGGGCGCGCGGCGAGCTGGGCAGGCCCGGCGTGGAGGTGGAGCCGCGCAAGATGTGGCCCACCGGACTGTCCGCCGTGGGGGTCGAGCTCAAGGGCCGCATCCCGGCGGGCGAGTTGGCCCGTCCCGGCCGGGCGCTGGGCCGGCTCTCGGACATCGGCTGGGGCAACAGACTCCGTCCGCTCCTCGCGGCGCAGGCCCAGGACGCCCCGGTCCCCGACGATGTGACCGACGCCGTGGTCACGGTCGTCAGCGACTGGGCGAAGGGGCCGGGCGGCTGGGCGTCCGGCGCCCCGGACGCGGCCCCGCGGCCGGTCGGTGTCGTCACGGTCGCCTCGCGCCGCAGGCCGCAGCTGGTCCAGTCGCTCGGCAGCCGCATCGCGGAGATCGGCCGGATGCCCCTGCTGGGTACGGTCGCCTACGCACCGGGGAGCGAGGACCTGCGGATCTCCCAGACCAACAGCGCGCAGCGGGTGAAGGCGCTGCACGAGGCCCTGGTCGTCGAGCCCGCCCTGGCGGAAGCTCTCGCGTCCGCCGGAGGCCCCGTCCTGCTCGTGGATGATCTCTCCGACACCGGGTGGACACTCGCGGTCGCGGCACGTCTGCTGCGCCGAGCCGGAGCGGAGGGGGTGTTTCCGCTGGTCCTTGCTGTTCAGGCGTGACAGTTGGCATCGTCCGGCGCTGAACGGGCAGGGATATCCGTACCATTCCGCCCCATTCCCGTCAGCCGCGCCAATTGCTCGTTGCCGCCCGCCGGTACGGCAGGAAGAATTGGAGTCGCTCCCCGCACGGTCTTTTCGCGGGCCCGGAAGGGCTGTGCCGCGGCGCGCCCTCACTCGACCCTGCCCGCATCATGGGCGCGTAGCGAAGGGAGGACCGTGACCTTCGGATTCGCTCCGTCCGCAGCCACTTCACTGTCCGCGTCCGCGGGCTCCGTCAACCACGTTGCCAGGATGCTCGAACCGGCCGAGTGGGCTGCGGCCGGCATACCGCTGCTCCGCAGTCCGCGTGAGGTCGTCAGCGGACTCCACGCCCGGCATCGGCCGACGCCCGCCACCGCGGTCGTCGCCGTACTGGATCACGAGGAGCGCCTGACGGCCAGCGCTTCGTTCACCCGGCGGACCACCCTGGCCACGGACGGCTGGGAGTTCCGCAACGCCCTGCTGGCGCATCTGCGCCGGGTGATCCCGCACGACCTGCGCCGCCGCACGCCGGTGCGTACGGCCGTCCTGCTCTACTGCCGCGAGGGCGACGAGCGGTGGACGGAGGAGGACGGGGCATGGATGTGGGGGCTGCGGGACGCCTGCACCCTGCACGGCCTTCGGTGCGGGGCCTACATCACCCTGACGCGCGGGGGCTGGCAGGTCCTCGGCGAGGGCCGGGGCGGGCGCAGACCGACGCTGTCGTCCAGGCCGTCGGCACTGGCCGACACCTCGGCCGACCCTGATCCGGTCCCGCTGCGCACCGGTGGCGGAGCGGCCGAAGCACTGCGTCGGAGCGCCGCCCGCTGAGAGGGACGTGGGCCCCGGACGTCCTCCTGGACGAGCGGGACCCACGGACGTGCGACTCAGACGCCGGCGCCGAGCGCCTCGTTGACCTTCTGCGGGTCCCCGCACACGATCAGCAGCACGCCGGCACGCTGCCGCGCGTCGGAAAGGGCGCGGGCCGAGGTCTCGTCGAGGTCGCCGTTGACCGCGACGACGATCACGGAACGCGAGGCGCAGCGGGCGGCGTTCGCCGTGCGGGCGAAGAAGACATCGTCACCCGCGTCGTGCTGGGCCCAGTACGCGGCCTCTCCGAAGGAGAGTTCGTGCGCGGCCCAGGGGTGCTGCTCGCCCGTGGTGAGCACCAGGATGTCACCGGGTGCCCGTCCGGAATCGAGCAGCAGGTCGACGGCCTCGTCGGCGGCGTCGACCGCGCCGCCCGCCGGGGCGGGGATCAGCTGGAACTGTGCGGCGGAAGAGCCTTCCGGCAGCTTCCGGGCGGCCGGTGCCCCAGCCGCGGCGGGCGCCGGAGCGGCCGGAACGGCCGGAACCGGCGGTGCGGGATGCGGGCGCTGCGCCGGAGGCGCGGGCCGCGCGGGGCCGCGGCCCGGGCTTCCGGGACGCGGCGTGGCCGCGGAACGCGGACCAGGTACGGGACGGGGGGTCGGCGCGGTGCGGCCGGCGGCCGGAGTAACGCGGGGACCCTGGGCGCTCTCGGGAATCTGAGGCTCCTCGGGGATGAGAGGCATGAATGGGTTGTCTGTCACGGCCGGCGCGGTAGGCGTCGGCGGATGGGTGCGCCTGTGCGATCAGAAGTCGAAGCCGAGCTGGCCCCCGCTTTCCAGTGCGGCCGCCTCGGCGGAGAATCGGACCTTCTTCAGGTGCTGCCACCTGGGCAGCGCGTCGAGGTAGGACCAGCTGAGGCGGTGGTGGGGCGTGGGCCCCTGTTCCTCCAGCGCGGCCCGGTGCACCGGTGACGGATAACCCGCGTTCGCGCCGAAGGCGAAGTCTGCGTACTGCCCCGTGTCCGCGCCCAGTTCGGCCATCATCGTGTCGCGGTGGACCTTGGCTATGACCGAGGCCGCGGCGACGGCGATGCAGGACTGGTCGCCCTTGATCACCGTACGGACGTTCCAGGGCTGCCCGAGGTAGTCGTGTTTACCGTCGAGGATCACTGCGTCGGGGCGCACGGGCAGGGCCTCCAGCGCCCTGACGGCGGCCAGGCGGAGCGCGGCGGTCATGCCGAGGTCGTCGATCTCCAGCGGCGAGGCGTGCCCCAGTCCGTAGGCGGTGACCCACTTCTCGAGCAGCGGGGCGAGTTCCGCCCGGCGCTTGGGGCTGATCAGCTTGGAGTCGGTGAGGCCCTCGGGGGGTCTGCGGAGACCGGTGACGGCCGCGCACACGGTGACGGGGCCGGCCCACGCTCCGCGTCCGACCTCGTCGACACCTGCGACGGTCCTGGCACCGGAGGTAGCGCGAAGTGAGCGCTCGACGGTGTGCGTGGGTGGTTCGTACGGCATGGCGCCTGCCAGGTTACGCCGATGGGCACGGCAAGAACACCCCGGGGGCACCGTCCGGTGATCCGGTCCGCACGAGGCCGCACGAGGGGCGCTGCGGACCGGTCTCCGACGGGCGGGGCGGGGCGGCGGGCACGGGGGCACGCACCCCTGGACCGGCCGGGCACTCTCTACGGCCCCGACGCCCAGAGATTTACACCCGCACATTCCGGAACGGTCACTCGTCAGGGAGAGACCACCTGCCCGTGAAAGCCGTATGAACCTCTCGACGTCTCGTCGCATCGCATTCGTGAACCCGGCGCGGACGCTCACCCTGCCCCCGGACACGGCGCCCGGAGGACCTGGGAGGCGCCGGGCGCACGGCCCGGGCACGTTTCCGTCAACGCCTGGCACGCGGCCAGGTGTTCGGAGTGTCGAGCCGTGCGCCGAGGCCGGCCGGCGGGCCGGGACGGCTCAGTACGGGTCGTAGGAGTCCTCCTCGTACCCGTCCCGCTCGTCGGCTTCCCTGCCCACGCCGTAGCACTCGCTCCCATGGTCCTCCAGGGGGTGCTTCTCCAGGATGTCCCGGGCCCGCACCTCACCCCAACTGGTGGCGTACCACGGAGTGTCCGACGTGGCGGCGTCGTGCTGGAAGTTCTCCAGCGCACAGGAGCGCAGAGGCTCCGGCAGTCGGTTCAGGGCCGGCACCGCGTCCGCCGAGAGCCCCTTGAGGTACTGGATGTCGATGGTCCTGTCGCTGGCGTACCGCTGGACGTTCTGTTCGGCGATCTGCCCGTCGGGCGAGATCAGTCCGAACGCCAGCACACCGACGGCCGCGCTCACGGCGACGGCGCGCGGCAGCATCCTCGCGCCGAAGACGCCGGCCGCGAGGATGAGGACGAGGACCACTCCGAGCCAGAGCTCCACCGCCGCCACCGAGATGCGCAGCCGGGTCAGCCCGAAGGCGTCGACATAGAGGTCCATGCGGCGCAGCGCGGAGGCCACGACCACCAGCGTGAGTACACAGAGGGTGCCGAGCACGCTCCGTACAAGCGTGCGGTCGCGGGGACCGCCGCGCGGAGCCCAGCGCAGGGCGAGGGCGATGACGAGCAGCGTCAGCACGGTGGCCCAGAGGAGCTGCCAGAAACCCTGGCGGGCGTACGCGGCGGGCGTCAGCCCCGTCTCCTCCTGCACCTTGTCGTATCCACCGAGGAGGACGACGAGCTGAAGCGCGATGAAGGCCGCGAAGAGCAGGTTGAGCACGACCAACGGAAGTGCCCATTCCACGCGGCTTCTGGCCTTGCCGGGGCGTACGACGATGCGGTCCCACCGCACCGGCGCGGCGGCGGTGTAGGCCGCGGCGAGGGCTCCGACGAGGCCGAGCGCGAACAGGAAGGCGCGCCACGGGCTGTCGCCGATCGAGACATCGGGGCTGAGGCCGCTCAGCAGATCGGCGAAGGCCGCGTCCGCACTGGCGAACAGCGCTCCGAACACGATGAGCAGCACGAGGGCCACCACCGAGGTGCGCACCACGGTGCGCACCCTCCCCCGGGAGTCGTCCGCCCGGTCACGCGCCCCGCGCCACCCCCAGCGCACGCCCCCCGCGACGGAGGTGAACAGCCCCACCGATCCGAGCAGGACGCCTGGCCAGCTGCGGCTGCCGTGCAGGGTCAGCGAGCCGAGGGCGAGGGCCGTCACCACGGCGAGGAAGACCGGCCAGCCCGCGTCACGGAGCACGGGAACCGCGAGCAGCCCGAGGCCGCCCACCGCCCAGACGGCGGTCCAGGGCCGCAGCCTGCGCCCTGCCTCGCGTGCGGCGAAGTACGCCCCCACGGCGGCCGGCGCGGTCACGATCAAGAGGTTGACCCCCAGGCCGTCACCGAGCAGCAGCCCGCTGAGCAGGGCAGTGGCGAGGACGGACCAGAGCGTCGCCGCGCCGATCCCGGCCGGGGGCGGGGGCCGCAGCCGGGCCAGCAGGCTCGGCGGCTGCTGCGGCCCTCGGCGCTGCCAGACATCCGCCGGCGGCGGCCCCTGGAGGTAGGCGGGCATCTTCGGCACGTCCACGTCCGGGTTCTGCGGCGGCACGGGCGCTGCGGGCGTCTGCTGCGGCACGCTTGCCGCCTTCGCCCGACGCGTGCCCTCGGAGGCGGCACCGCTCTCCGTCCTGACCTCGCGGGTGCCCCCGGAGCCGGCATCGCTCTCCGCCTTGACCTCGCGCGTGCCTTCGGAGGCGGCTCCGCTCTCCGGCTTCACCCCACGAGTGTTTCCGGAGGCGGCATCGCTCTCCGGCGCCGGCTTCGCGGCCTCGTCGGACGCGGGTGATGCCTCTGGTCTGCTGGATGCCTCGGACGGCTGATCTGACATGGGACCCCTCCCCCCACCGGGGTCCGCTCGCACGGCCACTTCGCGGCGCGAAGGCCCCGGTGTTTCTGGTCGCGCGCCATCAAGATCAATGAGGGCGGCGTGGCGGAAAGAGTAAGTCCCGAGCGGGCTCTCCGAGCGGTCAGAGCCTGCCCTGTGGCAGGACCGTGACAGTAGACATGACAAAGGGCGCCCCAGGCCGCATCCCGAAGCCGGCGCTGCGGCAACAGGCCTCGCGGGATCCGTCAGCAGGCCCCCGTGGGGTCTGTCAGCGGCTCGCCAGGGTGAGGGGGACCCAGCCGGGCAGCTCTTCCGTCCGGTCCAGCCAGTCGGACGGAGGGGCACCGGCCGCACCCCCCGAGGCGACGACGCCGCCGACGATGGCGCACGTGGTGTCCACGTCGCCGCCCGCCTGCGCCGTCACCCAGAACGCCTCTTCGAAGTCGCCGAGACTCCGCGCCGCCGACCAGAGCGCGAACGGCACGGTGTCGTGCGCGCTCGTCCGGCGGCCGTTGCCCAGTACCGCCGCGACCGTCCCCGCGTCCTGGTAGTCCAGCATGTCGCGCGCCCGGCGCAGGCCGGCGCCGACCGCGCTGCGCGGGATGAGCGCGACGACTCCGTCGAGCAGGCCGGCCGGCGTGGGCGGCCCTCCCGGCGCCGCTACCAGGGCGGCGGCCGCGGCGACAGCCATGGCGCCCACGACGGCCTCGCGGTGCTGGTGGGTGGTGTACGAGGAGATCTCGGCCTGATGGGTGGCCTGCTCGGGGTCGTCCGCGTACCAGGCGCCGAGCGGCGCGATACGCATCGCCGATCCGTTGCCCCAGGAGCCCTGGCCCTGGAAGAGCGCCGCCGCGAGCTCGCGCCAGTCGCCGCCCTCCCTCACGAGCCTGAGCAGCCGGTTCACCGCGGGCCCGTAGCCCCGGTCGAAGTCGTGATGCGTGGCGAAGGACCGGGCCAGCGCGTCCTGGTCGACGCGCTCGTGCTCGGCCAGCACGGCGAGCACGGAGCAGGCCATCTCGGTGTCGTCGGTCCACTGCCAGGTGCCGGGCGGCAGGGCCCGGTTCTTGAGCAGGGGGTAGTTGGCCGGGACGAAGAACTGGGAGCCGAGGGCATCTCCCACGGACAGTCCACGCAGGCTGGCCAGAGCGCGTTCGAAGCGCCGGTCGGAAGCGGAGTCAGCGGTCATCGCACTGCCACTCTATCCGGTGATGCCGTACGGCTCAGGGGTCCGCCACCGTTCGAAGGGCCTGTCGAGCGTGTAGCGGCCGTTCTCGCCGAGCAGCAGCGTCCTGGATTCGCCGTTGCCCGGGTTGGACAGCGATTCGAACTCCGCCAC
The DNA here is from genome assembly GCF_053593715.1 of Streptomyces sp. NPDC002125. NCBI lineage: Bacteria > Bacillati > Actinomycetota > Actinomycetes > Kitasatosporales > Streptomycetaceae > Streptomyces > Streptomyces sp. NPDC002125. Next base: position 70,169 of record NZ_JBSFDD010000022.1, read on the forward strand.
CGACCAGTGGAACCACCGCATGCAGAACAGCCTCATGGTCAGCCCATGGGTGACCAGCAGGACGTTCGGCGGGTGGTCGGGGGCCTCGAAGCTGCGGTGGAGGCTCTCCAGGAAGGCGTCGACCCGGTCGTAGACGTCCGCCCCGGACTCGCCCTGGGCGAAGCGGTAGAAGAAGTGGCCGTACGCGTCCCGGTAGGCCTTCTGCAGCCTGACGTCGTCGCGGTCCTGCCAGTTGCCCCAGTCCTGCTCGCGCAGCCGGGGCTCCTCCCTGACACGTACGCGCTCCAGGTCGAGGCCGAAGGCCCGGAACGTCTCGTGGGTGCGCCGGTAGGGCGAGATGTACACGCTGACCCGCTCGTCCCCGAACTGGTCGCGCAGGAGGACACCCGTCTCCCGTGCCTGATGCAGGCCCCTCCCGGTGAGCCTCAGGGCGTGGTCGGGTTCACGTTCGTAGACCGTGTCGTCGACGTTGCCCTCCGACTCACCGTGCCGGACGAGAACGATGCGCTGCGGTCGTGCCATGTACCGACCCTAGAGGGCGTTCGGCGCGTTCGAGCGGTTGTGCGGGCCCCATCGGGCGTATGTGACCAAGGGAACGGCGGTACGGGGGCGTGTCGGCCGGCAGAACTGCCGGCGGGAAGCCGGTCGCACCCGTTCACGACAGAACGGCCGCCGGGAAACCGGGGTGGCACCGTCCGCCGCGGAACAGCCGTCGGGAGCCGGTCACACCGTCCAGGAGGGTTCCAGCTGCACCACGTCCCCCGTGAGCGTCTCGACGTCGCTCTCGGCCTCCGCCCGCGCCGAGAGCCGGGCGATGCTCTCGGGCCGGTACTTGCCGCGCTCCGCGCTCGACTGCCACATCGAGAGCACCAGGAACTCGTGTCCCGGCGCCTCCCCGAAGACGCCGCGCAGCATCCCGGGGGATCCCGCCATGGCCGGGTTCCACACCCTCTGCTGCATGAGCGCGAAATGGTCGACACGGTCCTCGTACACGCGGCTGTGCGCCACCCGCACCACGTCCGCGTCGGTGAAGTGGGGTTCGAAACCGGTCTTCACGTCGAAGCGGTACTCGAAGAGCTTGACCTGCATGTCCTTGTACGTGCCGGACTGCTCGGCGGCCAGCCGACTGTGTTCCCGGGCCATGAAGGAGTCGTAGAAGACCCGGTTCTCCCAGAAGGCGAACACATGGGCCACGTCGGGCTGCCCCCGGCTCCACCCGCCGCTCTGCCCCCGGAATCCGGGCTCGCCGAGCAGACCCGCCCACTTCCGCTGCCCCCGCTCGAAACCGCGGCGGTCCACCACGGTGCAGCGAATCCACTTGACCAGCACCGCGCCATCGTACGGCGCCCGGCGTGGCGCGGGTCACGCTCCGGGGGTTCCGGCCGCCGTCGGCGCCCCGGGATCGCGCGGCCCCGCCGTGCGATGGCCCGAATCCGCCGTCCGATTCCAACGCGGTTGGATTCACGGACAGTTACGGACATGATCTGAGGGTGGAAGCGGTCCGTCGGCCCAGCAGCGAGGAGGCACGTCCGGTGAGCACTCCCAACAAGGACATCGAGAAGGTCGAAGTGAGGGTCAAATGGGACCCCAGCGCCTTCGGTGAACCCGCCAACGACCTCGACATCATCGCGGCCACGTACGGGGCGGAGGCGCCCTACGGAAGTCCCGCCTACCTCGTGCACTTCGACAGCAGGTCCCCGGACGGCACGATCACCCTGAACCGGGACAGCCGGACGGGCCAGGGCTTCGGCTTCGACGAGGTCATGACGCTCGAACTGGACCGGCTCTCGGACGCGTACGCCAGGGTCGTGGTCGGCGTCGCGATCCAGCAGCGCGACGGCCACAAGACCTTCGGCGAGATAGAGCACACGGCCGTGCAGATCAGCGAGGGCTACACCAGTCTGGCCGAGGACGACTTCTCCCGGGTGGCGTCCGCGACCGCCGCGGTCGTCGCGGAATTCGTACGGGACGCCTCGGGGGCCTGGGGCTTCCGCGCGGCCGTCCGGGGGTTCGAGGGCGATCCCGGCTCGTTCGCCGCGACGATGGGCAGCCGCTCGGACTGACACCCGGCGTCGTGCCGCTCCGCCACGGCCGCGCGGCCGTGGCCTCCCGGGACCGCCCCGCGCCACGCGAAAGGGGACCGGCCACAGGCCGGTCCCCTTTCGTCAGCTGCTGGTCAGCCGCTTGTGCGGATCACGTCGGACATGGCGTCCGGCGCCGTTCCGCCCGGTGTCAGCTGCAACCGCTGGTCGAGCCGCAGCCCTCGCAGATGTAGCAGGACCCGGCCCGCTGCATCTTCGTACCGCACGAGAAGCAGAGCGGGGCGTCCGCGCTGATGCCGAGCTGCATCTCGACCAGTTCGGCCGAGGTGTGCGCGGCCCTGGGGGCCGGCTTCTCCGCGGCGCTCTCCTCGGGCGACGCGACCGCCTTGAGCGGCTCGACGTGCACGGGAGCGGACTGCGCCAGGCTCTCCATGTCGTCGTCGCCGAACGCGGGCTCGTACGAACCGGTGTCAAGGTGGCGCTGACGCTCCTCGGCCGAGTGGATGCCGAGCGCCGAACGCGTCTCGAAGGGCAGGAAGTCGAGCGCCAGGCGGCGGAAGATGTAGTCGACGATCGACTGCGCCATCCGCACGTCCGGGTCGTCCGTCATACCGGCCGGCTCGAAGCGCATGTTGGTGAACTTGGAGACGTAGGTCTCCAGCGGCACGCCGTACTGCAGGCCGACCGAGACCGCGATCGAGAAGGCGTCCATCATGCCCGCGAGGGTGGAGCCCTGCTTGGACATCTTCAGGAAGACCTCGCCGAGACCGTCGTCCGGGTAGGAGTTGGCGGTCATGTAACCCTCGGCTCCACCCACCGTGAAGGAGGTGGTGATGCCGGGACGGCCCTTGGGCAGACGCTTGCGGACCGGACGGTACTCGACGACCTTCTCGACGGCCGTACGAATGGTGTCCTCGGCCTTGGCGGTGACCGCCTCCTTCTCCTTCTCCTTGGTCTTGGCGGAGAGGGGCTGGCCCACCTTGCAGTTGTCGCGGTAGATCGCGAGCGCCTTGACGCCCATCTTCCACGCCTCGAAGTAGACCTCCTCGACGTCCTCGACGGTGGCCGTCTCCGGCAGGTTCACCGTCTTGGAGAGCGCGCCGGAGATCCACGGCTGGATCGCCGCCATCATCCGCACGTGGCCCATGGCCGAGATGGAACGCTCGCCCATCGCGCAGTCGAAGACCTCGTAGTGCTCGTTCTTGAGGCCGGGCGCGTCGATCACGTTGCCGTGGTCGGCGATGTGGGCGACGATCGCCTCGATCTGCTCCGGCTGGTAGCCGAGGCGGCGCAGCGCCTGCGGGACCGTGCCGTTGACGATCTGCATCGAGCCGCCGCCGACGAGCTTCTTGAACTTGACCAGGGCGAGGTCGGGCTCGAGACCGGTGGTGTCGCAGGACATCGCGAGACCGATGGTGCCGGTGGGGGCGATGACCGAGGCCTGCGCGTTGCGGAAGCCGTTCTTCGCGCCGAGGCGGAGCACGTCCTGCCAGGCCTCCGTGGCGGCGGCCCAGATCGGCGAGTCCAGGTCGTCCACGTGGACGGCCACGGCGTTGGCGTCGGAGTGCTGCTTCATGACGCGCTGGTGCGGCTCGGCGTTGCGGGCGTAGCCGTCGTACGCGCCGACGACCGCGGCCAGCTCGGCGGAGCGGCGGTAGGACGTGCCGGTCATCAGGGAGGTGATGGCTCCGGCGAGCGCGCGGCCGCCGTCGCTGTCGTACGCGTGGCCGGTCGCCATCAGGAGGGCGCCGAGGTTGGCGTAACCGATGCCCAGCTGACGGTAGGCGCGGGTGTTCTCGCCGATCTTCTGGGTCGGGAAGTCCGCGAAGCAGATCGAGATGTCCATCGCGGTGATGACCAGCTCGACGACCTTGGCGAAGCGCTCGGACTCGAAGGACTGGCGGCCCTCGCCGTCGTCCTTGAGGAACTTCATCAGGTTCAGCGAGGCCAGGTTGCACGAGGTGTTGTCCAGGTGCATGTACTCGCTGCAGGGGTTCGAGCCGTTGATGCGGCCGGACTCCGGGCAGGTGTGCCAGTGGTTGATGGTGTCGTCGTACTGGATGCCGGGGTCGGCACAGGCCCAGGCGGCCTCCGCCATCTTGCGGAAGAGGGACTTGGCCTCCACCTCTTCGATGACGTCACCGGTCATCCGGGCGCGCAGGCCGAACTTCCCGCCGGACTCGACGGCCTTCATGAACTCGTCGTTCACGCGGACCGAGTTGTTGGCGTTCTGGTACTGGACGGACGTGATGTCGTCGCCGCCCAGGTCCATGTCGAAGCCCGCGTCGCGCAGGGCGCGGATCTTCTCCTCCTCCTTCACCTTGGTCTCGATGAAGTTCTCGATGTCGGGGTGGTCGACGTCGAGGATGACCATCTTGGCCGCGCGGCGGGTGGCGCCACCGGACTTGATCGTTCCCGCGGAGGCGTCGGCACCGCGCATGAAGGAGACCGGACCGGAGGCGTTGCCGCCGGAGGAGAGCAGCTCCTTGGAGGAGCGGATGCGGGAGAGGTTCAGGCCGGCGCCGGAGCCGCCCTTGAAGATCATTCCCTCTTCCTTGTACCAGTCGAGGATGGACTCCATGGAGTCGTCGACGGCCAGGATGAAGCAGGCCGAGACCTGCTGCGGCTGGGGCGTGCCGACGTTGAACCAGACCGGCGAGTTGAAGCTGAAGATCTGGTGCAGGAGGGCGTAGGCCAGCTCGTGCTCGAAGATCTCCGCGTCGGCGGGGGACGAGAAGTAGCTGTAGTCCTCGCCGGCCTTCCGGTAGGTCTTCACGATCCGGTCGATCAACTGCCGCAGGCCGGTCTCCCGCTGCGGCGTGCCGACGGCACCCCGGAAGTACTTGCTGGTGACGATGTTGACCGCGTTCACCGACCAGAAGTCGGGGAACTCGACGCCACGCTGCTCGAAGTTGATCGAGCCGTCGCGCCAGTTGGTCATGACGACGTCACGGCGCTCCCACGCGACCTCGTCGTACGGGTGCACGCCGGGGGTCGTGTGGATGCGCTCGATGCGCAGGCCCTGCTTGGTCGCAGTCGACTTGGCTCCCTTGGTGCGGGAACCTCGTGCCGGGCCGCTCGCCGTCTCTGTCATGCCGCCTCCCATATGTGGGCAAAAACGCCCTGAAGTGCCCAGTTCTTCCCAGGGCACAGTCTGTGTCTGATGCTCCGGACGCCACGCACAGCGCCCCGGAGCAGGTCTGGTGCCGCCCGCCGCCGGCTCTCCCGCCCTGCCGGCCGGCCTTGGTGATCAATCAGCGGCGACAGCGGCGGGCTCGGGAGCCTCGAGGGGCTCGCCGTTCCCGCATTGCTCTGCCCGGGGCCGCTGTTCGCGCAGCTCCCCGATGGCTGTCTCGAAGTCTTCGAGCGAGTTGAACGCCCGGTACACGGATGCGAAGCGCAGGTACGCGACGAGGTCGAGCTCCTGCAGGGGGCCGAGTATGGCCAGGCCCACGTCGTGGGTCGTCAGCTCGGCGCTGCCCGTGGCCCGCACCGCCTCCTCGACCCGCTGGCCGAGCTTCGCGAGCGCGTCCTCGGTGACCGGCCGCCCCTGGCACGCCTTGCGGACACCCGAGATGACCTTGGTACGGCTGAAGGGCTCGGTCACGCCGCTGCGCTTGACCACCATCAGCGAGCAGGTCTCCACCGTCGTGAAGCGACGGGAGCAGTCGGGGCACTGGCGGCGCCGTCGGATCGACGTCCCGTCGTCCGTCGTGCGGCTGTCCACGACCCGGCTGTCGGGGTGCCTGCAGAAGGGGCAGTGCATGGCTCCATCCCTCCTTCACGGCACGTCTGATTCAGCCCTCGACGGCCCGTTCCCGGGCCCTTGAGGACAGCCACAAGCATAGGCGATGAACTTGGGCCGCCGAGACCGGGGACCACTACTTGTGGGTTGCGTCGGCAATCCAACCACTACATCTAGGGTTTCGCCCCACTCATGCCCCCGCGCGTGTCGCGCCCGGCCGAAGACCGGGAGGCAGCCTACGGCCCGGCACGAGGGTACGGGAAACGCGCGGCCACCGGGTCCACGGGCCCGCCCGCCGGGCAGTCCGGCACGACAGCCGGGCGCCCCCTGGGCGGCGCCTCGCACCCTCCCGGGGCGACACCCCCGCGACACCCCGGGCGAGCGCACCCCCGCGCACGGGAACAGACCGGTGGAGCGCTAGCGTGGACCCCCGGAACGCCGGTCCCCGGCGGGCCCACCGCATCAGCTCATACACCTCGCAGCAACCACGTGACAGCCCTTTATTTGTTTTTCACTCGAACGTGTGTTTGGCGCAACCTTTCGAAAGCTACTACCGTTGCCTAACTAGGGAGACCATTCGAGAGGGGCCGCCGACGTGACCACCACCGCAGACAGTGCCACCATCACTGCCCAGGACCACCGCTCCCAGAGCCGACTTGAGCCGGTGCATGCCATGAATGACTCAGTCATGAACGCGGAGGGCCCAGAGCCCGCGCGACCCGCGCGCTCCTTGCCCGGCCGCCCCCCAGGAATCCGGGCGGACAGCTCGGGGCTCACGGACCGGCAGCGACGCGTCATCGAGGTGATCCGGGACTCCGTGCAGCGGCGTGGCTATCCCCCGTCGATGCGCGAGATCGGCCAGGCGGTGGGGCTGTCCAGCACCTCGTCGGTCGCCCACCAGCTGATGGCCCTGGAGCGCAAGGGCTTCCTGCGCCGCGACCCTCACCGGCCGCGTGCCTACGAGGTGCGGGGGTCGGACCAGCCCAGCACCCAGCCGACCGACACCACGGGGAAGCCCGCCGCTTCCTATGTGCCGCTCGTCGGCCGGATCGCAGCCGGCGGGCCGATCCTCGCCGAGGAGTCCGTCGAGGACGTCTTCCCGCTCCCCCGCCAGCTCGTCGGTGACGGCGAGCTCTTCGTGCTGAAGGTTGTCGGCGACTCGATGATCGAGGCCGCGATCATGGACGGCGACTGGGTCACCGTCCGGCGCCAGCCCGTCGCGGAGAACGGCGACATCGTCGCGGCCATGCTGGACGGCGAGGCCACAGTGAAGCGCTTCAAGCGTGAGGACGGCCATGTGTGGCTGCTCCCGCACAACTCCGCCTACCAGCCGATTCCCGGTGACGAGGCCACGATCCTGGGCAAGGTCGTGGCCGTGCTGCGGCGCGTGTGAGCTCCGCCGGTCCGGACTGGGCCCCGGGACCTCTGCGCCGGTTCCGGGGCCCTGCCATAGCGGCTCTGAAGCCGCGGGGCGACTGCCTGAGCGGCCCCTGAAAGGGCTTTCCCAGGGGCGCCTGCGCGGTGCGAGAACCGCCTCCGCGCCCTCTAGGGGGCGGCCTTGGCCGCCGCGTCGATCGCCGCGAGCGAGCGCCGTGCCTGATTGCGGTCCGTGGTGTACCAGAAGTCGGGCAGCGAGGCCCGGAGGTAGCTCCCGTACCGGGCATTGGCCAGCCGGGGGTCGAGCACCGCGACCACGCCCTTGTCGCCCATGGCGCGGACGAGCCGGCCTGCACCCTGCGCCATCAGCAGCGCCGCATGGGTCGCCGCCACCGCCATGAAGCCGTTGCCGCCCGCTTCCTCCACCGCCTTCTGGCGCGCGCTCATCAGCGGGTCGTCGGGCCTCGGGAACGGAATACGGTCCATGATCACGAGCTGACAGCTCGGACCGGGGACATCGACACCCTGCCAGAGCGACAGCGTCCCGAAGAGGCAGGTCTCGGGATCCGCCGCGAAGTTCTTGATCAGCTCCCCGAGGGTCTCCTCCCCCTGCAGCAGGATCGGCTTGTCCTGCCTGCCGCGCAGCTCCTCCGCGGCGGCCTGGGCCGCCCGCATGGAGGAGAAGAGCCCCAGGGTGCGGCCACCGGCCGCGTCCACCAGCTCGGCGAGCTCGTCGAGCATGTCGGTGCGCGATCCCTCCCGGCCGGGCGTGGCCAGGTGCCGGGCGACGTACAGGATGCCCTGCTTCGGGTAGTCGAACGGCGATCCGACGTCGAGGCCCTTCCACTGCGGGATGTCGTCGCCGGCCGTGCCCTCGGGCGCGAGCCCCAGCGACGCCCCCACGCCGTTGAAGTCGCCCCCCAGCTTGAGGGTGGCCGAGGTCAGGACCACCGAGCGCTCGGCGAAGAGCTTCTCGCGCAGCAGCCCGGACACGGAGAGCGGCGCCACCCGCACGGACGCGCCGAAGCGGTCGTGGCGCTCGTACCAGACGACGTCGTACTCGGAGCCCTGGGTGATGCGCTCCGCCACGCTGTGGATCGACTCGACCGACGCCATGGCCTGCTTGCGGACCGCGTCCTCGTCCTGGACGGACTTGTCGCGGGTGCCGCCGAGGGCGGAGATCACCGTACGCGCGGCGTCACGCAGGGCCATCAGGGCATAGCCCAGGTCCTCCGGCACCTCCTCCAGGCGTCCGGGGAGCGCCAGCTCCATGACCCGCTCGAACCCCTCCGACGCGGTCAGCAGAGCGTCGGCCGCCTTCTCGTTGACCAGCTTGGCGGCACGGCGCACCGCGCGGTTCACCTGGCCGGGTGTGAGCTCCCCGGTGGCCACACCGGTGACCCGCGAGACCAGCTCGTGCGCCTCGTCGACGATCAGCACCTCGTGCTTCGGGAGCACCGGGGCGCCCTCGATCGCGTCGATCGCGAGCAGGGCGTGGTTGGTGACGACGACATCGGCGAGCTTGGCGCGCTCGCGCGCCGTCTCCGCGAAGCACTCGGCGCCGTACGCGCACTTCGAGGCGCCCAGGCACTCGCGGGAGGAGACGGAGACTTGCGCCCAGGCCCGGTCCGAGACGCCGGGCGTCAGGTCGTCCCGGTCGCCCGTCTCCGTGTCGTCCGACCAGTCGCGCAGGCGCAGCAGGTCCTGGCCCAGCTTGCTCGACGGCGCCGCCGCCTCGAACTGGTCGAAGAGCCCCTCCTCCTCGTCCTGCGGGACCCCCTCGTGGAGCCGGTGCAGGCAGAGGTAGTTCGACCGGCCCTTGAGCATCGCGAACTGAGGACGGCGGCGCAGGAGCGGGTGCAGCGCGTCCACCGTGCGCGGAAGGTCCCGCTCCACCAGCTGGCGCTGGAGGGCGAGCGTGGCCGTGGCCACCACGACCCGCTCGCCGTGGGCCAGCGCCGGCACCAGGTAGCCGAGGGACTTCCCGGTGCCTGTGCCGGCCTGGACGAGCAGGTGGGCGTTGTCGTCGACGGCCTGGGCGACGGCCTCGGCCATGGACACCTGGCCGGGCCGCTCCGTACCGCCGACGGCGGTGACGGCGGCGTGCAGGAGGTCGGGGAGAGATGGCTTCGTCATAGCCCGTCCACCCTACGGCGCACCACTGACATCAGTGCTCCCTCCCGGACTCACACGGAGGGGTGGAGCGGATTGGGAACCCTGCCGTGCACGGCGGCGTGCGGGCGTTCCGGCCGGTCGCGGTAGCCGTCCAGATGCAGACGATTGCGGTTCAGGCAGAGGCGCTCGATCGTCGGCGTCAGCATGTCGAAGATCTCGAACCGCTCCTTGAGCTCGGGGAAGCGGGCGTGATGACGCAGGATCTCGGCACGGACGAGTGACCAGAATTCACCCTCCGGGACGTCGAGTTGCTCCTCGCAGAGCGGGGACAGATAGCGGAAGACGCCCACGAAGAGCCCGGAGTGGATGAACTGGGTGAGGAAGGAGGGGTCCTCCGTGAGCAGGATGGCCCGGACGTCATCAGGCATCGTGTCGTGCTCGGGCACCGGCCGGCCGCTGACGTTCACGTCGTCGACGAAGTCCTTGATCGCGAGGCGTACGGGCACGTCATTCTCGTCGAAGACCACGATGGCGTTCTCGCCGTGCGGGGAGAACACGGTGCCGTAGCGGTAGAGGAAGTGCAGGAGCGGCGGCAGCAGGGCGGCGAAGAGACGGGTCAGCCAGGCGGCCGGGGTCAGCCCGGAGCGGGCGACGAGTTCGGCGGTGAACGAGCGGCCGTCGGGGTCGGTGTGCAGCAGCGAGGCGAGCGTACGGGCGCGTTCCCCGGGGGCGAGCCGCGGCTGGAGGGGCTCCCGCCAGATCGCTCCGAGGATCTCCTTGAACTGGTAGGGCGACTCGGGGAGGTGGTCGTAGAGCGGGTGCTCGACGGTCACCGAGGCGACCTCTCCCAGCAGGATGACGCCGCAGGTGTCGCGGAGGAACGGGTCGCCGTCGCACAGGCCCTGGACCCAGGCGGTGACGGCCGGGGCCGCGAGCGTGCGTTCGGTCGGCAGGCCGCGCCAGACGAGGGTGTTGAGGATCGACAGCGGCAGCTTGACCGTGTGCCGGTCGGGCCGGTCGACGTTGGTGAACGTACGGATGGACTGCTGCGGCAGCCGGAGGTCGTCGTCGGTGTGCAGGGGCACGATGTCCCCGTCGGCGATGGCGGGGGCGAAGAGGGGAACGATCCACTCGTCCCACTGCCAGGGGTGCACGGGGAGGAAGAGGTAGTCCTCGGGGGCCAGGCCCCGGCCGCGCAGGACCGCGTCGAAGGACTCCCGGACGGGCGGGTCCAGCTCACGGTCGTACAGGTCCCCGGGGGTGGCCAGCCGACGCACGCCCCGGTAGCCGGCTATGCGTGTGCTGACGGCGATCCAGGGCAGTGCGGTGGGTGTGCGCGCCTCGGGGGTGTAGCGGGCGGCGTCGGTGGCGGAGAACCCGAGCCGGCCCTTGTTCGCCACCAGCCAGGGATGCCCGGTCTGGTGGCCTTCGAGCTCCGCGTAGGGGAGTTCGGCGAGCTGCGGCGCGTGGAGCGCGTGGTGGTCGAGCCGGGCGTCGGCGGTGAGCGTGGCGGTGAGCTCACGGATGAGGTGGCCGAGGGTGGCGCCGTCGAGACCGAGGAGCCGGCGGCCCCGGGCGAGAAAACGCAGCGGATCGCGGAAGGGGGTGCCGTCGTCCGGGCCGGCCGTTGCCGCTGCTTCGGTGATCGACCCGGGGTCGACGCGCCAGCTTCCGTAGACGCCCCGCCGGGCGTGGAAGCTCAGGATTCCGCCGTCGTCGAGCGACAGGGTGTAGATGCCGGTCCGTCCCGCGCCGCCGTCCGTCCGGGGCACCGGCTCGACGACTTCCTCGTAGGCGAACTCACCGAGCATCTTCGCGAGGAGTCCGGCCGCGACCCGGTCCCAGACGGTCCGGTTGAGTTCTGGCGTGTCGAGCGGCGAATGACGCTCCGTCGGGTGATGGCTCGCAGGATATGTCGGCACGGGGACTCCTCCGGGTGGGACCGTTGGGGTTCGAGCGGGCTGTGTGGTTCGGCGAGTTGTTCACAGGTGGTCACGGTGGGCTCGGTCGCGGGTCATCAGGGCGGCGCGCTTGTCGGGGAGTTCCACTTCCGCGCAGAAGCGGAAACCCGCGCTCAGGAAGGCCGAGACCGACGGGGTGTTGCGCAGGTCCGGTTCCGCGACCACACGGGCGCAGAGCGGGCGGTTGTCGAGTACGAGGTCGGCGACGGCCCGGAGCAGCACGGAGCCGATGCCGCGGCCCCGGTTTCCCACTCCGCCGATGAGGAGATGGACGCCGGTGTCGTGGGGCCTGGCCGGGTAGTGGCGGGCCAGTGGGTCCAGATCCGCCCGGTAGATCTCCCAGTAGCTCATCGGTGTCCCGCCGAGCACCCCGAGGCAGGGGACGCTGCGGCCGTCCCCTTCGAGCTGTGCCCTCAGGTGGTCGGCGGTGACCGACTCGGGTCCCGCGAGCTCCCAGAAGGCGGCGACGGCGGGGTCGTTCATCCAGCGGCTGATCACGGCCAGATCGCGTTCGAGCTCCACCGGGACCAGCTGGAAGAGCCCCGCCGGTGTGGTGACGGGGTTCCACGCGCCGGGGCTCCCCACGAGGGCCGAGGCGTCGGCCGGGCCGCCGGCCGGCCGGCGGTCGTCGCCGAGCAGGGCGAGGAGCTCCTCGGTGAGCCGCAGCTCCAGGGTGTCCTCGGTGCCCATGGCGTCCGCCGGGGCGGCATCATCGGCTGCGGCCTCGGTGTGCGCATCGGCCTGGTGCACCGTGGCGCTCTCCTCTCGTCGTTCAGGCGGTCATTCCCTCAGCTGCGGAGGGGGTTGGCGATGGTGACGTACACGGACTGGGTGTCGACCGGGCCGACCAGTTCGTCGAGGCCGTGGAGCCGGGTCAGCAGGTTGGCCTTGCAGCGCAGTTGGGGGGTCCCGAGGAGATACTCGGGCAGCGGGGAGCCCAGCGCCACAGCGCCTTCGAGGAACCGGCGGAGCGCGGCGAGGAGCAGTTGCTCGTCGGCGAGGCCCTGGGAGCCGAAGGCCCCGATGAGTCCGAAGACGTTGTTGATGCCGAGGTAGTAGGCGAACCGCTCGTCGGTGACGGCGTCGGAGACGAAGGTGTCGCTGACGGAGCCGATGCCCGGGAGGCGCTGTTCGAGCGCGGAGCGGTGGGACTCCCGGAAGTAGTAGCCCTGGTTGTCGCGGTACCTGCCGCCGACGGGCCAGCCGTCCGGATCGAGGAGGACGAGCGTGTTCTGCTGATGGGCCTCCAGGGCGACGCCGGCGTGGGCGTCGAGCCAGAGGACGGGCAGGACCACGCGGTCGAGGTAGCGCAGGAACCACTCGGCGCAGACGGCTCCGGTCGTCCTGCCCGTACGGGCGGCGAGGGCGTGGACCGTGTCGGCGAGCCGGGAGTGCGTACCGGTCCTGCCGGGCCAGGGCCGGGGGGTGGTGAGCCCGGCGATGCACACCGCGTCGTCGGCCGGGCCGAAGGGGTTGTGGCGGAGCATCACGTCGAGGCCGGGGACGGGGCTGCCGTCCGTACCGTCGACGGCGAGCCAGGCGGGGTCGCGCACGATGTCGAATCCGGGGTGCTCGCGCTGCCACCGCTCGGCGAGTCCGGTGCGCAGCAGGCGGTGGACCTCGGCGCCGCGGTGGAGCTCCTTGCGGAGGTTCTCCCGGCGGGAGTTGGTGATGCGTACGCCCAGGGAGAGCTTCAGCATGAGGTCGGAGCCGGGCCGGTGCACCGTGCGCACGGACGAGGTGGGGTGCCAGCGTTCCCCGTACGGACCGAGGTCGTGCAGGAGGCCCTTCTCCACAAGTGCGACGACCTCGGGGCGGCGCAGGACCTCGGCCGCCTGCCAGGGGTGGAGCGGAAGGGCGGCGGCGCCCTCGGGAAGGCTCAGTCCCTCGGCGTGGGGGGCGAGGAGTGCTTCCGCGGGGACCGGGCGGCCCGCCTTGGTCCAGGAGGACTCCGTGGCCAGCACGGAGCGGTCCACCGCCATCCAGTGGAGCGGGAAGGAACCGCGCAGCTCGGGTGAGTAGAGCAGCGCTTCGGACTCCGAGAGGCCCTCGCGGCTCTTGGGCGTGGGGTGCAGGGGGTGGCCGAGGACCAGGGACTGTTCGGCGGTGAGGAAGAGGTCGGCCTCGGAGGGCGCGGTGGGCGTCCGGCGCCGGTCCGCGATGAAGGCGGCCGTGTGCCGGACGGAGTCCGCCACCCTGGCGACCAGGTCCGCTCCGGTGTTCCGCCCGCTCTCGCGCCCCAGGAGCGCCGCCACGGTGACGGCGTCGGCGCCCGGGGCGCCGGCGGGCGCGTTCTCCAGGACGGGCGTGCCGAAGCGGTGCCAGCCGGTCGCGGACCAGTGGGCGACGGGGACGAGCAGGGCGGTGCCGCTCGCGGGGAGCGGGATGCGCAGGGTGCTTCCCTGCGGCCGGGGCAGGTCGTTCTCCCGGGTCCAGCAGCGCAGGAGGTTCTCCGTACCGGCCGAATCGGCGGCCCTCAGCGGGTCCGGGTGGTCCAGCGGGTCCTGCTCGGCGGGGCAGGGCCGGTGGGCCTGGTGGCCGCTGGCGGAGGGGTCCGCTCCGGGGCGCGGGGCGTCGTACGGGCCGGCCTTCTGGCGCGGCACGGTCGTCGACTCGACGGCGAGGGTGCCGTCCGGCAGGTCCTGCCCTCGCTGCTGGCTGGTGAGGGGGCCGTCGGCCTCGGGCGCAGGGGTGGGGTTCACGGCGGTCTTCCTTGTGAGAGGTCCGGGATCAGCGGGTCGGCCCGGCAGCGGCCCGGCGGTGCGGAGATCGCTCGGCCGCTCTCAGCGCGTCGGCGAGGCGGTCGACGACCGCCGTCGCCTGTTCGTCGGTGAGAGTGAGGGGAGGGAGCAGCCGGACAACGGCGTTGTGGCGTCCGCCGAGTTCGACGATGAGACCACGGCGCAGGCATTCCTGCTGAACTGCCGCGGCGAGGGCGGGGTCCGGGGGCGGGGCGGAGCCGTTCTCGGAGGTGACGTCGAGCGGATCGGCCTCGGGATCGACGAGTTCGATGCCGATCATCAGTCCTCGGCCCCGGACGTCGCCGATGCTCGGGTGATCCGTGCTCAGCGCCTGGAGCCGGGCGAGCATGCGCGCGCCGAGCGTGCCCGCGCGTTCGGCGAGGCCGTTCTCCCGTACGTACGCGAGGGTCGCGGCACCGGCCGCCATGGCGAGCTGGTTGCCCCGGAAGGTGCCCGCGTGGGCGCCCGGTTGCCAGAGGTCGAGTTCGGAGCGGTAGACGATCACCGCGAGGGGCAGCGAGCCACCGATGGCTTTCGAGAGCACCATCACGTCGGGGACGATACCGCTGTGTTCGACCGCCCAGAAGGTGCCGGTCCTGCCGACTCCGGTCTGCACCTCGTCCGCGATCAGGGCGATGGACCGCTCGCGGGTGATCTCCCGCATCCGGCGCAGCCAGCCGTCCGGGGCGGGGTTCACTCCTCCCTCGCCCTGGACGGGCTCCACGATCATCGCGGCGGGGGCCGGCACACCGCCCTTGGGGTCGTCCAGGAGGTGTTCGGTCCAGCGCGCGGCGATGTCCGCGCCCCGCTCGCCGCCGGCTCCGAACGGGCAGCGGTAGCTGCGCGGGAAGGGCAGCCTCGTCACCCGGACGTCCTGGGCCCCGCCCGACGCGGCCAGCGCGCCCTCGGTCATGCCGTGGTACGCCCCGGTGAAGGCGAGGATGCCGCTGCGCCCGCCGGCTGCGCGGACCAGCTTGAACGCCGCCTCGACGGCGTCCGTCCCGGCCGGACCGCAGAACTGGATGCGGGCGTTGTCGGCGAGTTCCCTCGGAAGGGTGGCGAACAGCTCGGTCGTGAAGGCGTCCTTGACGGGGGTCGCGAGGTCGAGGACGTGCAGCGGGGCCCCGGAGTCGATGACCTTCCTGATGGCCTCCAGCACCACGGGGTGGTTGTGGCCGAGCGCCAGCGTGCCCGCCCCCGAGAGGCAGTCGAGGTAGCGGCGCCCGTCGGCACCCTCGATGGTCATGCCTCGCGCGCGTACCGGCACGATCGGCAGGGAGCGCGCGTAGGTGCGGGCCGCCGACTCCCGTTGGGCCTGCCGCCGCAGAATTCCCTCGTGCGCAGCGGGAAGTGCCACCGGAGCTGGTTCGGTCACGGCCACGACTGTCGGTCCTCCCGCATAACAGTTGCGTTGCACATCGGTACGTCCCCAGGGGGCACGAACGCGCGGTTGAACGCTGTCCTGGTGTCCCCCGTACGTACCAACGACGCGGAAGGCGGGAGATCACGGGTAAATCGGAAGATCCTTGCGCACGCGGAACCGTGGACCTGCCGCGCGCCGTCCCTCACGGCACCGGCATAGTGGGTGCCGCACCCGGGACGGGGCCGCCGCTCCGACGTCCCCGGGGCCTGCCGCGGTCCGGCGAGGTCGGCGCCGCTCGCCCCAAGTCCCCGGTGCAGTACCGAAGTCAGTGACGAAGTCCCAGGGGGATCACCAGATGCGACCCATGCGCCCGATCGATACCGCACTCCGCGGGAGGAGCGCCCGCCGCACTCCCCGGGTGTTCGCCGCAGCCGCCCTCGCCGCTGTTCTGACGCTCACGGCCACGGCCTGCGGCCCGGAGGAGGACGGGGCGCTCAGCGACCCGAGCAGCTCCGCCGGGTCCGCCGACGGCAAGGTCGTCATCCCGGACGATCTCAAGGAGCGGCTCAAGGAGCACGGGATCGATCTCGAGAAGTGGCGGGACGGCGAGTGGAAGAACTGGGACAAGGACACCTGGCTGCGTGAGGCCAAGGACTACGTCAACCCGATCATCGAGGACCTCTGGAACCCGGACCGGATGCGCGAGGCGGACAAGCCCCCGGAGAACCCGGTCGATCCCGACATCTCCGGTGACGAGGGCGTGACGGACCCGACGCCCGCCCCGGTCCGTGCGGCCGGCCTGAAGACGCCGTACCACGACAGCGCTCCGGCGTCCGGCAAGCTCCTCTTCGACGGGCCCCAGGGTTCGATGGTCTGCTCGGCGACCGTGGTGAAGGACCCCGCGCACCCGGGCAAGTCCAACATGGTGTGGACCGCCGGGCACTGTGTGCACGCGGGGAAGGACGGCGGCTGGTACCGCAACATCGCGTTCGTCCCGTCGTACAACGACAGCGGGCTCTCCACGGCCGAGCTGGAGAACGCGTCCAAGGAGCAGATCGCCCCGTACGGCGTGTGGTGGGGCCAGTGGGCACAGACCTCCGACCAGTGGATCGAGCAGGGTGCCGCGACCGGCGGCCAGGGCGCTCCCTACGACTTCGCGGTCCTTCAGGTCGCCCCGGAGAAGGGCTCCACGGGCAAGTCCCTCGAGGAGACCGTGGGTTCGGCGCTGCCGGTCGAGTTCAACGCCCCCGCGGTGCCGGACATCGCGGACATGACAGCGACGGGCTACCCTGCCGCTCCTCCGTACGACGGCCAGAAGGCGTTCCGGTGCTCGGACAAGCCTGGCCGCCTCGCCCTGTTCGAGAACCAGCCGACGATGTACCGCGTCGGATGCTCGATGACCGGCGGCTCCTCCGGCGGCGGCTGGGTCGCGAAGGGGCAGGACGGTGAGCCGGCGCTCGTCTCCAACACCTCGATCGGCCCGGTGTCGGCCGGCTGGCTGGCCGGTCCCCGGCTCGGCCCCGAGGCCAAGGGCGTCTACGAGGCCGTCAGCAAGAAGTACGCGGGCCAGTAGACCGGCACGCGCACGAGAAGGCCGGGCTCCCCTCGCGGGGGAGCCCGGCCTTCCGCGTTTCACACGCTCCGGCGGGTCAGTGGGCGACCGGCACGAACGCCGCGAGGTCCGCGGCGAGCTCCTCGTGGACCCGCGCCTTGAGCAGCGTGCCCTCCGGGGTGTGCTCCTCGGAGATCACCTCGCCCTCGGCGTGCACCCGGGAGACGAGTCCGCCCTGGGTGTAGGGCACGAGTGCCTCGATCTCCACCGACGGCCGCGGCAGCTCGGCGTCGATGAGCGCGAGCAGCTCGTCGATCCCGGCACCGGTCCTGGCCGACACCGCGATCGCGTACTTCTCGGTGCGCAGCAGGCGCTGGAGCACGAGCGGGTCCGCCGCGTCCGCCTTGTTGATCACGACGACCTCGCGGACGTCGACCGCGCCGACCTCC
Organism: Streptomyces sp. NPDC002125; assembly: GCF_053593715.1. NCBI lineage: Bacteria > Bacillati > Actinomycetota > Actinomycetes > Kitasatosporales > Streptomycetaceae > Streptomyces > Streptomyces sp. NPDC002125. The sequence goes on from NZ_JBSFDD010000022.1 coordinate 87,514, forward strand.
CGGATCACCTGGCGCACGGCGGCGAGCTGCTCCTCCGGGACCGGGTGCGAGCCGTCGACCACGTGCAGGATCAGGTCGGACTCGCCGACCTCCTCCATCGTGGAGCGGAACGCCTCGACCAGGTGGTGGGGCAGATGCCGTACGAAGCCGACGGTGTCGGCCAGGGTGTAGAGCCGCCCGCTCGGGGTCTCGGCCCGGCGCACGGTCGGGTCAAGGGTGGCGAACAGGGCGTTCTCCACGAGGACACCGGCACCGGTGAGCCTGTTGAGCAGGGAGGACTTGCCGGCGTTGGTGTATCCGGCGATCGCGACCGAGGGCACCTTGTTGCGCTTGCGTTCCTGGCGCTTGAGGTCGCGGCCGGTCTTCATCTCCGCGATCTCCCGGCGCATCTTCGCCATCTTCTCGCGGATCCGGCGCCGGTCCGTCTCGATCTTGGTCTCACCGGGGCCGCGCGTCGCCATGCCGCCACCGCCGCTGGAACCGCCGCCGCCCATCTGCCGGGACAGCGACTGACCCCAGCCGCGCAGGCGCGGCAGCATGTACTGCATCTGTGCCAGCGAGACCTGGGCCTTGCCCTCACGGGACTTGGCGTGCTGGGCGAAGATGTCGAGGATCAGGGCGGTCCTGTCGACCACCTTGACCTTGACGACGTCCTCCAGGTGGATCAGCTGGCCGGGGCTGAGCTCACCGTCGCAGACGACGGTGTCGGCCCCTGACTCGAGGACGATGTCGCGGAGCTCCAGCGCCTTGCCCGAGCCGATGTAGGTCGCCGGGTCGGGCTTGTCGCGCCGCTGGAACACGGCGTCGAGCACCAGGGCGCCCGCCGTCTCGGCGAGTGCCGCGAGCTCCGCGAGGGAGATCTCCGCGTCGTGGACCGTCCCGGACGTCCAGACACCGACGAGCACCACGCGCTCCAGGCGCAGCTGCCGGTACTCGACCTCGGTGACGTCCTCGAGCTCGGTGGAGAGACCCGCGACACGGCGGAGCGCCGCACGCTCGGAACGGTCGAGCTGCTCGCCGTCCCGCTCTCCGTCGATCTCGTGGCTCCAGGCGACGTCCTCTTCCATCAGGGCGTCGGCCCGAAGGCTCTCGGTGAGGCTCTCGGAGACGGGTTCCGTGGCGCTCTGCGCGTCCTGCGCGTCCTGGGGAAGGGAGGAAGAGGAGGTCATTGGATCCTTACGTCGATAGAAGTCCGTTACGTCAGTCACAACGCGTGACCCTGCCGGATGATTCCCAGAGGCGGGATCCACCGGCCGGCCGCCGTGCCGACGCGTCGATAGTGGCATGTCCTCGCCCGCCCAGTCACTCCGGTTTCGGTGCGCGGGCGGGGCTCTGCGGGGCGACCGCGGCCCGCGGTGCCTCGCTGCGCCAGTCCGGGTGCCCCGGCATGGGCGGGGTCCTGCTCGCATAGAGCCAGCCGTCGAAGAACGCCGTCAGGTCCCGTCCCGCGATCCCGGACGCCAGGTCGGTGAACTGCCGGGTGGTCGCCGATCCGTCCCGGTGGACGCTCACCCAGGCCCGCTCCAGGCGGTCGAACGCGGCCTTTCCGATCTCCTCGCGCAGCGCGTACAGGATGAGGGCGCTGCCGTCGTACACGACCGGCCTGAACAGGCTGATCTTGTGGTCGGGGGTCGGTACGTCGGGGCGGGCGGGCGGGCCTCCGGCGGCGCGCCAGGTGTCGGAGCGCGCGTAGGCCTCGCGCATCCGCCGCTCCATCGGCTTCCCGGCGTGCTCCTCGGCGTAGAGGGCCTCGTACCAGGTGGCGTGCCCCTCGTTGAGCCAGAGGTCGGACCAGGTCCGCGGGGAGACGCTGTTGCCGAACCACTGGTGGGCGAGCTCGTGGACCATGACCGATTCGACGTACCACTCGGGGTAACCGGTCCCGGTGAACATGGAGCGTTCGAAGAGCGAGAGCGTCTGGGTCTCCAGCTCGAAGCCCGTCTCGGTGTCGGCGACGAGCAGTCCGTACGTCTCGAACGGGTAGGGCCCGACCTGCTTCTCCATCCAGGCGAGCTGGTCGGGGGTCTTGCGGAGCCAGGGTTCCAGCTTCGCGCGGTCGGCCGCGGGCACGACGTCGCGGACCGGCAGGCCGTTCGGACCGGTGCGCCTCAGGACGGCCGAGCGGCCGATGGAGACCTGGGCGAGCTCCGTGGCCATGGGGTGGCTTGTGCGGTAGGTCCAGGTGGTCGTGGCCGCGTGTTCGCGCTTTCCGGCGAGGAGGCCGCCCGCCACGACGGTGAGGTCCTTCGGCGCGGTCACCCGGAAGGTGAAGTACGCCTTGTCGGCGGGGTGGTCGTTGCCGGGGAAGACCCGGTGCGCCGCGTCGGCCTGGTTGGCCATCGCGAGTCCGTCCGCGGTCGGCACCCAGCCGCCGTTGGCCTGGTCCCCCGTGGGATCGCTCGTGTGCCGGACGGTGATCCGTACGGGCGCACCGGCGGGGAGCGCGGTGGGGGTGTCGACGACCAGGTCCTCTCCGGCGGTGGCGAACTCCGAGTCGCGCCCGTCGACTTCGACGGAGCTGACGGTGCCCCGGGCGAAGTCGAGGTTGATCCGCTCCAGGGGCTCGGTCGTCCGCGCGTCGATCGTGGTGACGGCGTCGAGTGGCTTGGTGTTGCTGCCCTTGTAGGTGAGCGAGACGTCGTAGGCGAGGACGTCGTAGCCGGGGTTGCCGAGATGGGGGAAGAGCCGGTCGCCGATGCCGAGCGGCTCGGGTGCGGGCAGGGTCGCGGCGACGAGGGTGACCGACGCGGTGGCCAGCAGTGCGGCGCGCAGTCGGCGGGAGGTGAGCGGCATGGACTACGGCTACCAGCGCGCACCGCCCGCGCGGGGGCGCCGCGCGCCGCACCCACCCGAACGAGGTCTCCGGTGAGCGGCAGGAAGAGGCGGGTCAGCCCGTGGCGGCCGGCTGCTGGGCGCGGCTCACGTCGTAGACGCCGGGCACGTCACGCATCGCCCGCATGAGGCCGGGCAGTCCCGCGGCGTCCGGGAGCTGGAGCGTGTAGGTGTGCCGGACCCGCTGTTCGCTGGGCGGTTCGACGGTCGCGGCGACGATGGCGGCCTCCGCTGTCGCGATGGCCTCGGTGAGGTCGGCGAGCAGCCGGGGGCGTCCGAAGGACTCGGCGACGAGGGTGACCCGGTAGTCGGCGGTGCCGCTCCACTCACCCGGGTCGTTCCATCGGGCGCCGACGGCCGCCCGGCCGAGTGCGCGCATCCGGGCCACCGCGGGACACTCCTCGCGGTGCACGGTGACGGCACCGCCGCGCACCGTGAACCCGACGATGACGTCGGGCGGGACGGGGGTGCAGCAGCCGGCGAGCCGGACCTGTGCTCCTGGGGTGTCCACGGCCACGCTGGGCGTCCTGCCGCCCGCCCTGCCCCGGCCGTTCGCCGCCTCCTCGGACGGCTGGGCCTGCGGCCGCTCCGCGTCGGGCCTGCCGCCGTGGGGCCCCTGCGCGCCGTCGGGATGGGCGTCGAGCCACGCCGTGATCGCGATCCTGGCCGCGGGGGTACGGACGTGGTCGAGCCACTCGGGCGAGGGGCCGGAGGAGGCGTCCTGGGCGAGGAGCAGCTGCACGGTGTCGCCGTCGTTCAGCACGGTGCTGAGGGTGGCCAGCCGGCCGTTGACGCGGGCGCCGATGCTGCCGTGCGCCTCTTCGCCGTACTGCGCGTACGCGGCGTCGACGCAGCTGGCGCCCGCGGGCAGGCCCAGCGTGCCCCCGTCGGTCCGGAATACGGTGATCTCCCGGTCCTGCGCGAGATCGGCGCGCAGCGTGGTCCAGAAGGTGTCGGAGTCGGTGGCCGACTCCTGCCAGTCCAGGAGGCGGGAGAGCCAGCCGGGCCTGGTCGGGTCGGCGCGCTCGCCGTCGGCCGGCTCGGCCTGGTGCGCGGCGTTGGTGCCGTCCTGGGTGTAGGGATTGCCCAGCGCCACGACGCCCGCCTCGGCGACCTTGTGCATCCGGTGCGTGCGGATGAGGACTTCGGCGACCGCGCCCTCCGGGCCGACGACGGCGGTGTGCAGGGACTGGTAGAGGTTGAACTTGGGGGCCGCGATGAAGTCCTTGAACTCGGAGATCACCGGCGTGAAACACGTGTGCAGTTCACCCAGGACGGCGTAACAGTCGGCGTCCTCGCCGACCAGCACCAACAGCCGTCCGAAGTCGGTGCCGCGCATCTCGCCGCGTTTCGTCCTCACCCGGTGCACCGAGACGAAGTGGCGCGGTCTGATGAGGACTTCGGCGCTGATGCCGGCCTCCCGGAGGGTCGACCTGACGCCCTCGGCGATCTCCGTGAGTGGGTCCTGCGCGTCGGCCCAGGCGGTGATCAGCGCCTGGGTGCGTTCGTACTCCTGGGGGTGGAGGATCGCGAAGACGATATCCTCCAGCTCCGTCTTGAGGGCCTGCACGCCGAGCCGTTCGGCGAGCGGGATGAGTACGTCCCGGGTGACCTTGGCGATCCTGGCCTGCTTCTCGGGGCGCATGACACCGAGGGTGCGCATGTTGTGCAGCCGGTCGGCGAGCTTGATGGACATCACCCGGACGTCGTTGCCGGTGGCGACGAGCATCTTGCGGAAGGTCTCGGGCTCGGCGGCGGCGCCGTAGTCGACCTTCTCCAGCTTGGTGACCCCGTCGACCAGATAGCAGACCTCGTCCCCGAACTGCTCCCGCACCTGGTCGAGCGTCACATCCGTGTCCTCGACCGTGTCGTGGAGGAGCGAGGCGGTCAGGGTCGTCGTCTCCGCGCCGAGTTCGGCGAGGATCAGGGTCACCGCGAGCGGATGGGTGATGTAGGGCTCGCCGCTCTTGCGCATCTGGCCGCGATGGGAGGACTCGGCCAGGACGTAGGCCCGGCGCAGGATGTCCAGGTCGGCGTCCGGGTAGTGCGCCCTGTGTGCCTCGGCGACGTGCCCGATGGCGTCGGGCAGCCGGTCACGCGAGGCCGGCCCGAGCAGGGCGACACGGCCCAGCCTGCGCAGATCGATCCGTGGACGACCGCGCTTGCGAAGGGGAGCACCTGGATTGGTGGCCTCTGCGCTCATGGGGCACCTCCGGCAACGTCGACCGGCGGTGGAGAGGTGCGGGTACACCTCCGGGCCGGTGCTTGATGCTATCGACCCCACCACGTGGCGCAGTCCAGCTCTCGCCCAGCGTGAAACGGATCACCCATTCGAGCGAAGCTCTAACCGATCATCGTTTCGAGCCAGGAGGGGTCGATCACGCCTTCGGCGACGATCACGGCGGGTCCCGTCATGTCGATCCCGCCGTCGGGATGTTCGGTGATCACCAGGGTGCCTCCGGGGAGGTCCACGGTGTACGTGGCGGGGGTGCCGGTCAGGGCCGGGTCCAGGCCGTCCCTGCGAGCGGCGGCGACGGCCACGGCGCAGGCGCCGGTGCCGCAGGAGCGGGTCTCGCCGGAGCCGCGCTCATGGACGCGCATCGCGACATGGCGGGGTCCCCGGTCCGCGACGAACTCGATGTTGACGCCGTCCGGGTAGACGGACGCCGGGCTGAACGGCGGTACGGAGAAGAGGTTCCCGGCGTGGTCCAGGTCCTCGACGAAGGCGACGGCGTGCGGATTGCCCATGTTCACGTTGCGGGCGGCCCAGCTGCGGCCGTCCACCGAGACCGTGACGCCGTCCTCGGGCAGCACCGCCCGGCCCATGGACACGGTGATGTCGCCGTTCTTCGCGAGGTGGACCCGCTTGACCCCGCCCCGGGTGGCGACGGTCAGATCGCCCTCGGCGACGAGTCCGGCGCGCTGGAGGTAGTGGGCGAAGACACGGACGCCGTTGCCGCACATCTCGGCGACGGAGCCGTCCCCGTTGCGGTAGTCCATGAACCACTCGGCCTCGCCCGCCATGTCCCGGGCGTCGGGGTGCGCCGCGGACCGCACGACGTGCAGCAGCCCGTCGCCGCCGATGCCCGCCCGGCGGTCGCAGAGCCGGGCGACGACGGAGACGGGCAGGTCGATGGCGTTGTCCGGGTCGGGAACGATCACGAAGTCGTTCTCGGTGCCATGCCCCTTGAGGAAGGCGATCTGCGAAGTGCTCACGTGCCCACTGTACGAGGCTCCGCCGACAGCCCGCCGGACCGGCCCCCGGGGCGCCTCAGCGCAGCCGGGCCACGCGCCAGACGGCCAGGGCCACCAGTACGGCGCAGAGCGCCACGTACAGCGCGATCACTCGCCAGTCGGGGCGTTCGCCCGCTCCCTTGTCCGGAAGGCCGGGCCAGGTGTGGCCGACGCGGCGCGCGGCCATCATGCCCCAGCCCGCGGCGCAGGAGCTGATCAGCAGTCCCAGCATCGCCACGACGGCACCGCCGTCGCCGAATTCGAAGGCGAGCGGGAAGGCGAACATCAGGGAGCCGAGCGCCGCCAGCACCACGATGGGCGCGAGCTGCCAGATGCGCAGGCGGCGGGCGGGGCGGAGCTCGACCTCGACCTCGGGGGCCACGTCGTGCTCGTCGGGCCCGTCAGGACTGAGACGTCCTGCCTCGTGCCGCGTATCCGGTGCGTCTTGGTCTGTGTCGCGAGGGCCGGCCTCCATCGCCACGCGCCCTCCCATACTCGGACTCCACTGGTCGATCGATGCTCGATGATGGCACGCTCGCGGCCGCCGAAATGACGGGCTGAGCTTCCCGATGCCATCACGTGATCAGGCTGTGACCGCTCGTTCGACCAACGCCAGCGCCCGGTGCGGGAGTTCTCCGCGGTGTGCCTCGGCACCGCTCAGCCACCGGACGCGCGGGTCGCGCCTGAACCACGAGTCCTGGCGGCGCGCGAAGCGTTTGGTGGCGCGTACGGTCTCGGCGCGCGCCTCCTCCTGCGTGCACTCCCCCGCGAGCGCCGCGAGCACCTGCTGGTAGCCGAGGGCGCGGGAGGCGGTGCGTCCCTCGCGCAGCCCCACGGCCTCCAGGGCGCGCACCTCGTCGACGAGCCCGGCCTCCCACATCCGGTCCACCCGGGTGCTGATCCGCTCGTCGAGCTCGGGCCGTTCGACATCGACACCGATCTGGACGGCGTCGTAGACGGGCTCCTCTCCCGGCAGGTTGGCCGTGAAGGGCTTTCCGGTGATCTCGATGACTTCCAGGGCGCGGACGATGCGGCGCCCGTTGCTGGCCAGGATGGCGCGGGCGGCCTCGGGGTCCGCCTCGGCGAGCCGGGCGTGCAGGGCGCCGGAGCCGCGCTCCACCAGCTCCTGTTCGAGCCGGGCGCGCACCTCGGGATCCGTGCCCGGGAACTCCAGCGCGTCGATCGCGCCCTTCACGTAGAGACCGGAGCCGCCCACCAGGACGGGGGTCCGCCCCTCGGCCAGCAGCCGGTCGATCTCGGCGCGGGCGAGCCGCTGGTACTCGGCCACGCTGGCGGCCTCGGTGACGTCCCAGATGTCCAGCAGATGGTGCGGGACGCCGTCGCGCTCGGCAAGGGTCAGCTTCGCGGTGCCGATGTCCATGCCGCGGTAGAGCTGCATGGAGTCGGCGTTGACCACTTCGCCGCCGAGCCGCTGGGCGAGGAAAACTCCGAGATCGGACTTTCCGGCCGCGGTGGGGCCGACGACGGTGATGACGCGGGGGGCGGGAGCGGGTCTTCTCACCGGGACAGTCTCCCAAACTTCGGGGCGCTCCCGGACCGGCGCGGACCGGCCGGCGGGCGGCACCGGGCGGCGCGTGCGGCCACGGCGAGCGACGCGTGTTCACCCTGCGACGAGTAAAATGTGATCACAGTCCCCCCAGCACGGAAGGTGACCCATGGGTTTCCTGGACAACCTGAAGGCCAAGCTGGCCCCGGCCAAGGAGAAGGTCGGCGACCTCGCGCAGCAGCACGGGGACAAGATCGACCAGGGCCTCGACAAGGCCGCCCGCACGGTCGACCAAAAGACCAAGGGCAAGTACAGCGACAAGATCGTGTCCGGCACGCAGAAGGCCAAGGACGCGGTCGACCGCCTGGGACAGAAGAACGAGGGCGGTACACCTCCCCCGCCGCCCGCCTCCTGATCCGGGCAGCGGCGTGACCGAGGGCCGTGGAGCGATGACCGCTCCACGGCCCTCACCCGTTCCGACGAGAGGCCGGCCGGCGGTTCAGGACCAGGCCGCGACGACGTATCCCACGCCGTACGGCGCGTCCTCGTGCAGCAGCTTCCCGCCGAGCTCCGCCCCCTGGGCCGCGCCCGCGAGCACCTGCCAGGGCGCCCGGCCCGAGGCCTTCAGTCCGTACGCCAGCGACGCGTCCAGGGCGCTCAGCGCGGCCAGGTCGGCGCTGCCCAGCGCACGGGCCGCCTCGGCGTCGAAGTCCGCGGCGCGCTCGTCCAGGTAGCCGGGCGCCTTGACCGTGCGGCAGGCACTGCCGTCGCCCATGACCAGCAGGGCGACACGCTGCGGGCCGCCCGCCAGTCCGGCTCCGGCCCGCAGGCAGCTCCCGGCGTCGAGGCGCTCATCCACGCCGAACCCTTCGACGGGGGTGCCGGCCCAGCCCGCGCGCTCCAGGAGCCAGGCTCCGACGGCGAGGGACGCCGGGAGGGCCCGGTCCGGTGCGGGGGTCCCCGCGGGCGCCTCACCCAGCCGCACGGTGAGGTCCACGCCGAACCCGGCGAAGGAGCCGGCGGAGCCCGGGGGGAACGGCCCGCTCCCGTCCGGCCCCGCCGGCCCCGCCGGCCCCGCCACGATCAGCAGGTCCGGTCGCGCGGCGGCGAGGACGCCGAGGGCGTCGAGGCACGCGGCCCTCGCCGCGTCGAGTTCGGGCGCGGCGCCCGCGGCCACCTCGGGGACCAGGAGCGGCGGGCAGGGGCAGACGGCGGCAGCGGCAAGCATGCCGGTCAGCGTACTCAGTCGCAGCCGCAGCCCGGGGTGGCGGCCGCGGGGAGCGGCGCCGGTGCGCCGATGCCGGGCAGGCCCAGCATGACTCCGGCGGGCCGGGGCGCGTCGGCGGCGGTGCGCTTCTCCCAGGCGTCGCCCGAGCGGGTGTGCCGCACGCCCAGGGGCGCTCCTTCGGCGAGCAGGTGGTGCGGGGCGGCGTAGGTGATCTCGACGGTCACCACGTCCCCGGGGCGCACGTCCTGGGAGGGCTTGGTGAAGTGCACCAGGCGGTTGTCGGGTGCGCGGCCGGAGAGCCGGTGCGTGGCGCCGTCCTTGCGGCCCTCGCCCTCCGCGACCATGACCTCCAGGACGCGGCCGACCTGCTTCTTGTTCTCCTCCCAGGAGATCTCCTCCTGGAGGGCGGACAGGCGCATGTAGCGCTCCTGGACGACCTCCTTGGGGATCTGCCCCTCCATGTCGGCGGCGGGGGTCCCGGGGCGCTTGGAGTACTGGAAGGTGAAGGCGTTGGCGAAGCGGGCCTCGCGCACCGCGTGCATGGTCTGCTCGAAGTCCTCCTCGGTCTCGCCGGGGAAGCCCACGATGATGTCGGTGGAGATGGCGGCGTCCGGCATCGCGGCGCGCACCTTCTCGATGATCCCGAGGAAGCGCTCCTGGCGGTACGAGCGGCGCATGGCCTTGAGGATCGTGTCCGACCCGGACTGCATCGGCATGTGGAGCTGCGGCATCACGTTCGGCGTCTCGGCCATCGCGGCGATCACGTCGTCCGTGAAGTCGCGCGGGTGGGGCGAGGTGAAGCGGACGCGCTCCAGGCCCTCGATCGTGCCGCAGGCCCGCAGCAGCTTGGAGAAGGCCTCACGGTCGCCGATGTCGGAGCCGTAGGCGTTCACGTTCTGGCCGAGGAGGGTGATCTCGCTGACGCCCTCCGCGACGAGTGCCTCGATCTCGGCCAGGATGTCGCCGGTGCGGCGGTCCTTCTCCTTGCCGCGCAGGGCCGGGACGATGCAGAAGGTGCAGGTGTTGTTGCAGCCGACGGAGATGGACACCCAGGCGGCGTACGCGGACTCGCGGCGGGTGGGCAGCGTGGAGGGGAAGGCCTCCAGGGACTCCGCGATCTCGACCTGCGCCTCCTCCTGGACCCGGGCGCGCTCCAGGAGCACCGGCAGCTTGCCGATGTTGTGCGTGCCGAAGACGACGTCCACCCAGGGGGCCCGCCGGACGATCGTGTCGCGGTCCTTCTGGGCGAGGCAGCCGCCGACGGCGATCTGCATCCCGGGGCGCTTCGTCTTCATGGGGGCGAGGCGGCCGAGGTTGCCGTAGAGCTTGTTGTCGGCGTTCTCACGCACCGCGCAGGTGTTGAAGACGACGACGTCGGCGTCGCCGTCGGAGCCCTCGGGGGCGCGCACGTAGCCGGCGCCTTCCAGAAGACCCGACAAGCGCTCGGAGTCGTGGACGTTCATCTGGCACCCGTAAGTGCGTACCTCGTAGCTCTTCTGGACGTCCACTGCTTCGCTCCGGTTGCCGCTGCTCATGGGACAAGGGTAGGCGGTGGCCGGAGCTCCTCGTCCGGGCTCCCTCCGTCACGCCCGGCGCCCGGGACGCCGGCCGGCGGGTTCGCGGCCACGGGAGAACACCGGGCGTCGCGGGACGTTCAGCCCGGGGGGCGTTGAACGGCGCGTTCCGGCCAGTTCATATGCTGATCGTTCCACGCTCGAAAGGTGTATGTGATGGTCCTCTCCCTCCTCCGCGGCAGGCGATCCAAGGCGGCCTCCGGTGGTGGTGGGACGAGATTCAGCTATCCCGTTCCTCCCGGGGCCGGGACAGTCACCTGCGAGGTCGTCGACCCGATGGGAGCGCCGCTCGGCGGCGCGGAGATCACCGTCACGGCCCAGGATTCGGCCCGGACGGCCGCGAAGGGGACCACGGACCTCTTCGGCCTGTTCGTCGCGGCTCTGCCTCCCGGCGACTACCGCCTGCTCATGACGGCCGAAGGCATGCAGCCCGCCAGCTGGACGTTCGCCATCGCCGCGGGCGAGACCCTGTCGATGGACCGCGTGCAGCTGGACGTGGCCCGGCAGCTGGAGCCCCCGGCCCCGGGCACCTGGCTCTTCGACCCGCCGCACACCGCGATCCGTTTCATCGCACGGCACGTCGGCATGGCCAATGTGCACGGGCGCTTCACCACCTTCGAGGGCGGTGTCCGGATCGCGCCCGTCATGGAGGATTCTCAGGTCGAGATCCGCATCGACGCGTCGAGCATCACCACGGGCAACAAGACCCGGGACAACCATCTGCGCTCCGCCGACTTCCTGGACGTGGAGAACTACCCGTACCTCCACTTCGCCAGCAGGCGCTTCGCGTACCGGGGCGGGAACAACTGGACCGTCCAGGGAGGGCTGACCATGCACGGGGTCAGCCGCTCCGTCTCCCTGGACACGCAGTACCTGGGCGCCGTCAACGGCGGTTACGGCGAGGAGCTGCGCTGTGCCGCGCGTGCCACCGCCGAGCTGCACCGCGAGGACTACACCCTGAACTGGCGCAACATGCTCGCCCGCGGCATCGCCATCGTCGGGCCGACGATCCAGCTGGAACTGGACATCCAGACCATGTTCCAGGGCCCCGACACCCCGACGCCCCCGGAGTGAGGGAAGGGCGGAGCGCCCGCGCGGCCCCGCCCGCCAGGCGTGGGCCCACGGGCGTGTGACCTGTCCGCCCTGGCCAGCACGGGCACGCGAATGGCAGGATCGCGCCCATGCCGCACGCACTGTCCCGTTTCGGTCGGCGGCGCACCCTTCAGGGGGGCGCCGCCGTCGCCGTCGTGCTCGGACTGCTGCTGTGGTGGGTGCTGCCGATCGGCGAGGAGGAGCCGAGCGGCTCCCTCACCTTCTCCACCGGCGTACGCAGCGGGGTCTACCAGCGCTACGGACAACGGCTGGAAGGCGCCCTCGCCAAGGACATGCCCAAGGTGTCGATACGGCTCCGCAACAGCGAGGGCTCCCAGCAGAACGTCGAGCGGGTCGCGACCGGGAAGGCCGACTTCACGATCGCCACCGCCGACGCCGTCGCCACGTACCTCCAGAGCGGGAAGCCCGGCGCCGAGCGGCTGCGGGGGTGCGTCCGGCTGTACGACGACTACGTCCAGCTGATCGTGCCCAGGGACTCGGGGATCCGGAAGGTCGCCGATCTGCGCGGCAAGCGGATCGGTGTGGGGCAGAAGGGGTCCGGGGTGCTGCTCGTCGCGGACCGGCTGATGCAGGCGGCGGGCCTCGATCCGACCGGGGACATCACTCCCGTCCACGCCGGGATCGACACGATGCCGGAGAGGCTCGCGGACGGCCGGATCGACGCCTTCTTCTGGTCCGGCGGGCTGCCGACCGCCGCGGTGCAGGATCTCTCGGAGAAGTTCGCGATCCGGCTGGTGCCGCTGGAGGACGCGCTGATCACCGAGCTCCAGGCGGTCGGCGGGTCCACCCGCTACTACCGTTCGGCCGTGATGCCCGCCGACGCCTACGACGACGCGCAGCAGGGGCAGGCCGTGCAGACGGTCGCGGTGTCCAATCTGCTGATCACCACGGACCGCACGGACCCGCTGATGACCGAGGCCTTCACCCGCACCGTGATCGACAGCCGCGACCGGATCGGCCGCGAGGTGCACTCGGCTCAGCTGGTGGACCTGCGGACGGCGATCTACACCGATCCGCTGCCGCTGCACGACGGCGCCAGCCGCTACTACCGCTCCGCCAAGCCCTGACGGGGCCCGTGCGCCCCTCTCAGGCGTGCGGAGCGTCGCGCGGCACCGTGACGGTCACCCGCAGGCCGTGCGGCTCGTGCGGGGCGTAGCCGATCGATCCGCCGCCCGCCGCGAGCAGGGCGCGCGAGATGGAGAGCCCGAGTCCCGATCCCTTGATGTTCTGGTGCCGGCCGCTGCGCCAGAAGCGGTCGCCGACGCGCTCCAGCTCCTTCTCGGTCAGCCCTGGGCCTCGGTCGGCGACGACGATCGTGGCGCAGGGGCCGTCGGTGCCCGCCGTCACGCGGACCTCCTCCCCCGCCGGGGTGAACTTCAGCGCGTTGTCGATGACGGCGTCCAGCGCGCTGGAGAGGGCGATGGCATCCGCCCAGCCGGTCACCGCGGGCGCCCCCTCCAGCGTCAGCCGTACGCCCTTCTCCTCGGCCAGCGGACGCCACGAGGCGACCCGTTCGCCCGCGAGGGCGGCGATGTCGGTCAGCTGGAGATCGGCCGCCGCGTGCTCGGCCAGGGCGAGGTCCAGCAGGTCGTCGAGGACCTGGGCGAGGCGCTTGCCCTCCGTGCGGACGGAGGCGATCTCCTCGTTGCCCTCGGGGAGTTCGAGCGCGAGCAGCTCGATCCGGAGCAGGAGCGCGGCCAGGGGGTTGCGCAGCTGGTGCGAGGCGTCGGCGACGAACGCGCGCTGCTGCTCCAGGACCTCTTCGACGTTGTCGGCCATCTCGTTGAACGAGCGGGCCAGGCGCCGTAGTTCCGGGGGGCCTCCGGACGCGACGACCCGGGATCTCATCCGGCCGCTCGCGATGTCGTGGGCGGCGGCGTCCAGGACCCGTACGGGCAGGAGCACCCAGCCCGTGAGGCGGAACGCGGCACCGACCGCCACCAGCATGGCCAGGCTCTCGCCGAGGGCGATGAGCAGCCAGCCGCGGAGTATGCGGGAGCGCATCTCCCCGGTGGGGGACTCGGTGACCACGACGGCGACCACGTCTCCGTCGCGTACGACCGGGGAGGCGACGACGATACGGCCGTCCTGCCAGGGCCAGACCTGGGGCGGGTCGTGGGAGCGGCGGCCGAGCAGTGCCTCCTGGAACGCCTCGCGCCCCTCCCCCTCGACGGGCAGGGACCAGGCGGCGGGCGCCTTCGCGAGGGCGCGGTCGTCCCGGTAGAAGACGCCGGCCCTGATGCCGTACACCGAGTCGTAGGCCTCGAGTTCGGTCTGCAGGGTCCGCTGCCGTTCGTCCGTGCCCCCGGCGGGCTCGCTGACGAACTGGGCCAGCGCGCCGAAGCGCGCGGTGTCGTCGATCCGGTCGATGACGACGCGCTGCTGTTCCGCGGCGGCCACCCGCACGGCGAGGGGGAAGCCGAGCGCGAGCAGCACGGCGGCCATCAGGACGATGAGCAGAGGGAGCAGACGGGTGCGCACCGGGAGCGTACGTCCTCAGGCCGAGGGCTGGACGAGCCGGTAGCCGACTCCTCGTACGGTCTCGATCAGCGCGGGCAGCCGCAGCTTGGAGCGCAGCGACGCCACGTGCACCTCCAGCGTGCGGCCCGTTCCCTCCCAGCTGGTCCGCCACACCTCGCTGATGATCTGCTCGCGGCGGAAGACCACACCGGGACGCTGGGCGAGCAGCGCGAGCAGGTCGAACTCCTTGCGGGTGAGCTGGACCTCCTGGCCCTCGACGCTGACCCGGCGGGTGGGCAGCTCGATCCGGACCGGGCCGAGCAGCAGGGCGGCGAGCGGGGTCTGCCCGGTGTCCTCGCCGGACGGCCTGCGCCGGGCGACGGCGTGGATGCGGGCCAGGAGCTCACCGGTGTCGTAGGGCTTCACGACGTAGTCGTCGGCGCCGAGGTTGAGGCCGTGGATGCGTGAGCGGACGTCGGACCGCGCGGTCACCATGATCACGGGGATCGCGGAGCGCTTGCGGATCTTCCCGCACACCTCGTAGCCGTCCTGGTCGGGCAGCCCGAGGTCCAGGAGCACGACCCCGAAGGGCTCCTTGTCGGCCGGCAGCAGCGCCTTCAGGGCCTCCTCGCCGCTGCGGGCGTGGACGACCTGGAAGCCGTGGCGTGCGAGCACGGCGGACAGGGCCGCCGCGACATGGTCGTCGTCCTCGACGAGCAGCAGTCTCATGGGTCCCCCTCTCCGCCTCTTCTGTGGCCACCTGGTGGCTCGGTCTCGTATCCCGGTTCCCGTGCGGCTCTGCGGGGTACGGGGCAGCGCCCGGGAACCGTGCGTGACCGTACACCGGTGTTCAGTCCGGCGAACCTTCCCGTACGGCGACGATTCACTTCATCCCGTACCAGGGCATCCACGCCGATGACGGGTACGACAGTCAAGCCCCTGCCCGTTACCACCAGGTTTCCGTTACCCACCCGGTACGCCTCCGAGCGCGCCGTGGCGTCCCGTTCACGCGGTGTGTCCGGTTGCGGCCGGATCGTTATGCTCAATTTCCGCTCAGATGTAATGACGTTGGTAGCACTGCGTCACTAAGGTCCTTCCCTAACCGAGGAGGACGGAGCAAGAAGCCGATGAGCGGAGTTTCAGTGACCAAGGCCGCCGAGGATGCCGCACCCGCGGGGGACGACCTTGTCGTACTGAGCAACGTCAACAAGCACTTCGGCGCGCTGCATGTGCTCCAGGACATCGATCTGACCATCGCCCGTGGCGAGGTCGTCGTAGTCATCGGGCCCTCCGGGTCCGGGAAGTCCACGCTGTGCCGCACGATCAACCGCTTGGAGACGATCGACTCGGGCGCGATCACGATCGACGGCAAGCCGCTGCCCGAGGAGGGCAAGGAGCTGGCCAGGCTGCGTGCCGATGTCGGCATGGTCTTCCAGTCGTTCAATCTCTTCGCGCACAAGACGGTGCTCGAGAACGTGATGCTGGGCCAGGTCAAGGTCCGCAGGACGGAGAAGAAGCTCGCCGAGGAGAAGGCGCGGGCGCTGCTCGACCGCGTGGGCGTCGGCGTCCAGGCCGACAAGTACCCGGCGCAGCTCTCCGGCGGTCAGCAGCAGCGTGTGGCGATCGCCCGCGCGCTGGCGATGGACCCCAAGGTCATGCTCTTCGACGAGCCCACGTCGGCGCTCGACCCGGAGATGATCAACGAAGTGCTCGAGGTCATGCAGCAGCTGGCCCGGGAGGGGATGACGATGGTCGTCGTCACCCACGAGATGGGCTTCGCACGTTCCGCCGCCAACCGTGTCGTCTTCATGGCGGACGGAAAGATCGTCGAAGAGGCGACGCCGGACCAGTTCTTCAGCGCTCCGCGCAGCGACCGGGCCAAGGACTTCCTGTCGAAGATCCTTCACCACTGATCCCGCACAGCTGGTCACGCACCGGCTGAACACCCACATCGCGTCAACCCAGGGAAAAGAATCATGCAGCTTCGCAAGGTCACCGCCGCCTCGGCCGCCGTGCTCGCCCTCGCCCTCACCGCCACCGCCTGTGGCTCCGACGACAAGGACGACGCCTCGGGTTCCGGAGGTGGCGGCAAGATCACCATCGGCATCAAGATCGACCAGCCGGGCATCGGTCTGAAGACCCCGGACGGCAAGTTCACCGGCTTCGACGTCGATGTCGCCACCTACGTCGCCAAGGAACTCGGCTACGACGCCAAGGACATCGAGTTCAAGGAGACGAAGAGCGCCGACCGCGAGACCGCCATCTCCCGTGGTGACGTCAAGTTCATCGCCGCCTCCTACTCGATCAACGACGAGCGCCTGCAGAAGGTCGACTTCGCCGGTCCGTACCTCCTCGCCCACCAGGACATCCTGGTCCGCGCGGACGACGACACGATCAAGTCGCCCGAGGACCTGAACAACAAGAAGCTCTGCTCGGTCACCGGCTCGACCTCGGCGCAGAACGTCAAGGACAAGCTCGCCCCGAAGGCACAGCTCCAGGAGTACGGCGGCTACTCCGAGTGCCTGACCGGCCTCGAGAACAAGGCCGTGGACGCGCTGACCACGGACGACAGCATCCTGGCCGGCTACGCCTCGCAGGACGCCAACAAGGGCAAGTTCAAGCTGGCCGGCTTCAAGATGACCAACGAGAACTACGGCATCGGCCTGAAGAAGGGCGACGCCGACCTCAAGAAGAAGATCGACGCCGCGCTCACCAAGATGGTCTCGGACGGTTCGTGGCAGAAGGCCGTGGACGCGAACTTCGGTCCCGCCGGCTACAAGAACGAGGAAGCTCCGAAGATCGGCAACGTCGTCAAGTGAAGCAGGGCTGACCGGGCGCGCCGCCGCTGAACGGCGGCGCGCCGTGCCCTCCTACACGCGGAAGCACGGGAGATCGTGTTCGACTTTCTTGATGGTTATGACCTGCTGGGGGCCTTCTGGATCACGGTGAAGCTCACCGTGTTCTCCGCCCTCGGCTCCCTCATATGGGGAACGCTGCTGGCCGGCATGAGGGTCAGCCCGGTCCCTCTGATGCGCGGTTTCGCGACCGCCTACGTGAACGTGGTCCGGAACATTCCGCTGACCGTGATCATCGTCTTCGCCTCGCTGGGCCTTTTCCAGACCCTCCAGATCACGCTCGGGGGCGGTGGCGACTTCAAGGTCATCAACTTCCGGCTCGCGGTGCTCGCCTTCGTCGTCTACACCGCGTCGTTCGTGTGCGAGGCCCTGCGTTCGGGCATCAACACGGTGCCGGTCGGCCAGGCCGAGGCGGCCCGGGCCCTCGGGCTCAGTTTCACCCAGGTGCTGCGACTGATCGTGCTCCCGCAGGCGTTCCGGTCCGTGGTCAACCCGCTGTCCAACGTGCTCATCGCGCTGACGAAGAACACCACCGTCGCAGCGGCGATCGGGGTCGCGGAAGCCTCGTACCTGATGAAGGAAATGATCGAGAACGAGGCCCAGCTGCTGCTGATCGCGGGTGTGTTCATCCTCGGCTTCATCATCCTGACCCTCCCGACCGGCCTCATCCTCGGCTGGGTCGCCAAGAAGGTGGCGGTGAAGCGATGACTTCCGTCCTCTACGACGCGCAGGGGCCCCGCGCCAAGCGGCGCAACATCCTGTACACCGTTCTGTTCGTGCTGGCTGCCGCGGCGGTGCTGTGGTGGGTGTACGACGGCCTCGCCGAGAAGAACCAGCTCGACTGGGTCAAGTGGAAGCCGTTCTTCACCGACACCCAGGCCTGGGAGACGTATATCTGGCCGGGCTTCCAGAACACGATCAAGGCGGCGTTCTTCGCCCTGCTCATCGCTCTGCCGCTGGGCGCGCTGTTCGGCATCGGGCGGCTCTCGGACCACCGCTGGGTGCGCGTACCGAGCGGCGTGGTCGTGGAGTTCTTCCGCGCCATCCCCGTGCTGCTCCTGATGATCATCGCCAACGCGGTCTACTCCGAGTACACCACCCTCGAACCGGACACCCGTCTGCTGTACGCGGTTGTGACGGGGCTGGTCCTCTACAACGCCTCGGTCCTCGCCGAGATCGTGCGGGCCGGCATCCTGACACTCCCCCGCGGACAGTCGGACGCTGCCAAGGCGATCGGCATGCGCAAGGGCCAGACGATGGTCTTCGTGCTGCTGCCGCAGGCAGTCACGGCCATGCTCCCGGCCATCGTCAGCCAGCTCGTGGTGATCGTGAAGGACACCGCCCTCGGTGGCGCGGTGCTCAGCTTCCCGGAACTGCTCGCCTCGGTCCGGCCGATGGCAGCGAACTACGGGTCGAACACCATCGCGTGTTTCACGATCATCGCGGTGATCTACCTCGCCCTGAACTTCGCCCTGACCTCTCTCGCGAGCTGGCTGGAGCGGCGGCTCCGGCGCGGCAAGAAGAGCACCGGCGCGGTCGTCGGCGCCGCGCCCGGTGGCGGCCTCGAGATGATCGAGGCGCCTGCGACGAAAACCGGTGGCAGCGACCAGGTCTGACGTACGGTCGGAACTGTCCACGAGCGAGGGGCGCGGCGATCACGCCGCGCCCCCCGCCACGTTCCTGGGTCACTTGACGCATGCACCGCCAGTGGGTTGCATACGTCAGGTGATCCCGCTCCGAGCAACCGCCGCCGCAACCCTCGCCTCTCCCTCGACCCCGACGACCGGCGCCGGAGGGATCACACCGTGGACCCGGTGATCGTCGTCGGCGCCGGGCCGGTCGGCCTGTCGCTGTCGCTCGCCCTGGCCGCCCAGGGTGTTCCCTCCGTCCTGCTCGACGAGGGACCGGGCAAGGAGGAACCCCGTCCCGCGCGCACCGTCGTGCTGCGCGAGGACACCGCCGACCTGATGGAACGCCTGGACTGTCCCGCACTGCGCGACGAGGGCCTGCGCTGGGCCGGCTGGCGCTCGGTCCGCCGCAAGCAGCTGGTACGGGCCGTGCCACTGGGCGAGGAGGAGGGCACCGTACCGCTGCCCTCGCCCGTCCATCTGCCCCAGCACGCGCTCACCCGGGGGCTACGGGCCGCAGTGGCCGCGCAGGACCTGGTCAGCATGGTGCCGTTCAGCAGGGTCGACACCCTGGAGCAGGACGCGCACGGGGTGACGGTGCACACCCGGGAGCCGGGATCGACCTGGTGGCGCGGGAGTTACCTCGTGGGCTGCGACGGCGCCCGGTCCACCGTGCGCAAGCTGCTGGACATCCGGTTCCCCGGCCGTACGGCGGTGGAGCGGCACGCCGTCGCCGCGCTGCGCGCCGAACTTCCTTGGCCCGGCGAGGCCGTGCTCCATCGCGCCCCGCCCTGGCGTACCGGTGGCGCCGAGGTCACCGCGCGACCGCTGCCGGACAGGGTCTGGCGGCTGGACTGGCTCCTTCCCCCGCGCGGCGAGCTGGTCACCCCCGATGCCCTGATCACCCGGATCCGCGACACGCTCGAGGGCTGGTGCGGTGAGACGCCGCCCTACGAACTGCTGGACACCGGCGTCTACACGCTCCACCACCGGCTGGCCAGGAGGTGGCGGTCGAAGCGTGCCTTCCTGGCGGGGGACGCCGCCCATCTGCTGGGCGCGCTCGGCACCCAGGGCGTGGACGAGGGGCTGCGGGACGCCGAGAACCTGGCCTGGAAGCTGGCGCAGGCCTGGCACCAGGGAGCCTCCGAACTGCTGCTCGACAGCTACCAGGCCGAGCGCAGGGCGGCGGTCGCGTCCAGGCTCCGCGCGGCCGACCAGTCGTTGCCGATACTGCGGGGCGGCGGGGGCCTGAGGACGCTGATGCCCGGGAGCACACGGGGGCACGACACGCTGCTGGCCGACGGGCATCTGGGATGCGGGCCGCTGGGCGCACCCCCGTCGTACACGCACTCCCCCCTTTCGCCTCAAAGCGCCGATGGACATGCCTCGGTGGGGACGGCGCCAGGTGCGCCGGTCGCCGATGTGCGGGTGACGGCGCCCGACGGGACGGCCGTACGCCTGCGTGAGCGGCTGGGCCGGGGGCCCCTGCTGGTGATTCTGGTCGCACCCGGGACCGGGGTGTGGGACCGGCGGCACTGGCTGACCGCGGGTGTCATGCCCCGGCTCGTCGAAGCCGTGGACGCCCTCCCCGTGAAGGCCGAACTCCTGGTGACCGAGAGCTATCCGGGCGCCACGGCCCACACGGTCCTGCTGGTCAGGCCGGACGGGCATCTCGTGGCGGCCTTCAACGGGGTGCGCCCCGCGGAGCTCTTCGCGGCGGCCGACGCGGCGCGCGGCGGTGGCACGGACACGGCGCGCGGGGACGGGGCGCGTACCACCGCGAGCTCCGACAGGACCGCGGACGTCAATTGACCGCCGCAGGCGCACATGGTGTACTCCAGATCATGACCGACACCGATGTGCGCCTGTGGCGGAGGGTCCATATGGACCTCGTCCGCTATGCGGGCTGCGTGTGTCGCCCGTCCTGCTGACTCGCTTCCTTCGGCACGCCGCGCTGTCTTCCGCGCGCGCTTGTGCTTCCACGCGAACTTCTCAGGACGGTCCCTGTGTCTGCACCCTCCCCTTCCCTGCCCACGCCCGCGTCCCCTTCGGCATCCGCGTCCCCGTCGGCATCCGCATCCGCCGACGGCACCGGCCCTGCGGCCACGACCGCCGTGGATACCGCCTCGGCTGCCGCGAGCCCTCTCGACACCGCCTCTGCCGCTGCGACGGCCGGCCGAGCGGGCGCCGTCGCTCCGGCGACCGAGAGCACGGGCGGCCCCGCGCCGACCGTCGCCGAACTGCTCGATTTCGTCCGGCGGACCGCGGAGGACGCCGAGCTCGTCGCCTCTCTCCCGCTCGACCCGGAGGGGCGCACCTGGCTGCGGCTCGAAGGTCCCGGCGGCAGCGAGGCGTGGCTGATCAGCTGGCCGCCCGGCACGGGCACCGGCTGGCACGACCACGCCGAGTCGACGGGCGCGTTCACCGTCGCCACCGGCGCCCTCAGGGAACACTCGCTGGCCGCCCGGCTTCCCACCGACGGCTGGAAGACCCTCGAACTGAGCGAGGGCGTCGACCGGACCCGTCAGCTGGCGACCGGCCAGGGCAGGGCCTTCGGCCAGCACCATGTGCACGAGGTGCTGAACGAGTCCGAGCACGACCACGCCGTCTCGGTGCACGCGTACTATCCGCCGCTGCCGCAGATCCGCAGGTACAGCCGCACGGGTGCGGTGCTGCGCCTCGAGCAGACCGAGCGTCCGGAGGACTGGCAGTGAGCGGCGAGGACCGGAACCGCCCCGAGCCGGTGGGCATCGACGAACTGCTCGACCGGGTCCGGGAGGGCTACGAGCGGATCGGTCCCGAGGAGGCGGCCGCAGAGGCCGCCGAGGGAGCGCTGCTGGTCGACATCCGCTACGCGGCGCTGCGCGAGAAGGACGGCCTGATCCCCGGGGCGCTGGTCGTGGAGCGCAACGAGCTGGAATGGCGGCTCGACCCTCGCGGCAGCCACCGCGCCCCGCAGGCGGTCGGCCACGATCTGCGGGTCGTGGTGATCTGCAACGAGGGTTACGCGTCGAGCCTCGCGGTCGCCTCCCTGCACCAGCTGGGACTGCACCGGGCCACGGATCTGACCGGCGGCTTCCAGGCATGGCGGACGGCCGGACTCCCGGTCGCCCTCTGACGGGGAGCACGCGGCTTCCCCGTCGCCCTCTGGCAGAGGGGCCCACGGCTCCCCCGTCGCTCGCTGACGGGGAGCACACGACTTCCCCGTCACTTTCTGTCAGAGCGCACACGGCTTCCACGCGTCAGGCCGGCAGCCGCTGGGCCGCCGGCCTGACGCAGCCGGCCACCGGCGGGTCCGCAGCCGGCGTCCCGTTGTCCGGCCTCCCCACCACCGCCGCCCCTTCCGTCGGCGGTGCGGTGGTGACCGGCCCCGAATGCGCCCCCGACCCACCCGAACGCTGCTCCCCGGTGGAGCAATCGCCTCGCGCGACGGACATTCGCCTCATCACTGAGGACCGGAATGTACGGAGATGTCGCGCCGATGGATACCGCTCAGCTCACCCCGGACCAGCTCGACGCGCAAGCCTCCCGGCTGCACGCGACGGACGCCTGGCAACGCATCGTCACTGGCTGGGACCACACCGTCGAGGAGCCCGCCCACCCGCCCGCCGTACCGGACGGCGGGGAATCGCCGCCTGTACCCGGCGGTGATGTATCGCCGTGCCTACCGGACGGCGAGGCACCATCGCCCGTACCGGACGGTGAAGCGCGGCCCGCGGCCCCTGCCGACTGGCGGAATCTGCTCTCCATGCCCGTCGACCGGCTCATCGACGAGTCCTTGCGGACGCTGCCCGCGCCGCCGCCCCCTGAGCGTCCGCTCCCCGGGCGGCTCGGCGCCGTACTGCCCGAGCGTCTGCATGCGTGGCGCCGGATCGGGCAGCCCGATGTGCGCCCTTCCACTCATCTCGGCCATGCGCGGCGCATCCTGACCGAGTGGGGCTGGCAGAACACCCCGTACCGTCTGCGCAACGCGCGAGGTGCGCGCTGCCTCTGCGGGGCCATGCTGACTGCGCACCGGCTCGGTTACGGCTCGCTGGAGACCGTGGACCGGGCAGGTGCCTGGCTCATCACCGAGCTGCGCTCCCAGGGCTGGACCGGACTGATCGGCCCCTGGAACCGGGAGCCCGGCCGCACCGCGGCAGATGCCCTGGCCCTGATCGACGCCACGATCACGCGGGCGTCCCTGGCCGGGCACTGAGCCCGGACCGTCCGCCGGCGGTGGCCCCCTCCACCACCGCCGCCGCGCGGCCGTTCACATGCCCGTCCCGCTCCGGTCCTCTCGCGCTCCGTCCCCCGTGCCCTGTCCCTGTCCCCCGTCCCCCGTTCAGAACGGCTCGTCCAGCCCTTCCGTGTCCTCCCCCTCCGCCTCGAGCGCTTGGCGCACCACGCGCAGAGCCATGCCCTCCCCGTATCCCTTGCGGGCGAGCATTCCGGCGAGCCGGCGCAGGCGCTTGTCGCGGTCCAGCCCCCGGGTGGAGCGGAGCTTTCGCGCTACGAGCTCCCTGGCGGTCTCCTCCTCCTGCTCGGGATCGAGCTGCCCGACCGCTTCGTCGATCACAGTCGGATCGACGCCCTTGGTACGCAGCTCCCGCACGAGGGCGCGTCGGGCGAGCCCTCTGCCGTGGTGCCGGGACTCGACCCAGGCGTCCGCGAACGCCGCGTCGTCGATCAGGCCCACGTCCTCGAACCGGGACAGCACTTCCTCGGCCGCCTTGTCGGGGATCTCCCGCTTGCGCAGAGCGTCCGCCAGCTGCTTTCGCGTCCGCGGGGTCCCGGTCAGCAGTCGCAGACAGATGTTCCGCGCCTGCTCGACCGGGTCTCGCGGTTCCCCCTTCTCGGCCCTCGACGAGGAGGGGGAACCGCTGCTCCTGGAACGGGAGCGGGAACGACGGCCCGCTCCCTCGCCGAACCCGGCCCCCCGACCGGGCTCAGGCTGATCCTCGGAGATCTCTGCGGCGAACTGGGGGCCGGGGTCCGCACCGGTGTCGGCGCCCGGCCACTCCGTGCGACGCGTCACGGCCTAGCTCTTGGCCGCTGCGGCCTTGGCGGTCTTGGCCTTGGTCGCCGGAGCGGGCACCGACTTCGCAGCACCGTCGGCCGAGGCCCCCGCGGTGGCCGCCGCATCCGCCGCGGGCTCCGCCGCCGCGTCCTCCGGACGGACTCCCACACCGAGCTTGTCCAGGATCTTCTTCTCGATCTCGTTGGCGAGGTCGGGATTGTCCTTGAGGAAGTTGCGGGAGTTCTCCTTGCCCTGGCCGAGCTGGTCACCCTCGTAGGTGTACCAGGCACCGGCCTTGCGGACGAAGCCGTGCTCGACTCCCATGTCGATCAGGCCGCCCTCGCGGCTGATGCCCTGGCCGTAGAGGATGTCGAACTCGGCCTGCTTGAACGGCGGCGCGACCTTGTTCTTGACGACCTTGACGCGCGTGCGGTTACCCACGGCGTCGGTGCCGTCCTTGAGCGTCTCGATCCGGCGGATGTCCAGACGCACCGAGGCGTAGAACTTCAGCGCCCGGCCACCGGTCGTGGTCTCCGGGGAGCCGAACATCACACCGATCTTCTCGCGCAGCTGGTTGATGAAGATCGCGGTGGTCTTGGACTGGTTGAGCGCGCTGGTGATCTTACGGAGCGCCTGGCTCATCAGGCGGGCCTGCAGACCCACGTGCGAGTCGCCCATCTCACCCTCGATCTCCGCACGGGGCACCAGGGCCGCGACGGAGTCGATGACGATCAGGTCCAGGGCGCCGGAGCGGACCAGCATGTCCACGATCTCCAGCGCCTGCTCGCCGTTGTCGGGCTGCGAGAGGATGAGGCTGTCGATGTCGACGCCGAGCTTCTTCGCGTACTCCGGGTCGAGAGCGTGCTCCGCGTCGATGAACGCCACCGAGCCGCCGAGCTTCTGCGCGTTCGCCACGGCGTGCAGCGTCAGCGTCGTCTTACCGGAGGACTCCGGTCCGTACACCTCCACCACTCGGCCGCGCGGGAGGCCGCCGACGCCGAGCGCGACGTCGAGCGCGGTGGACCCGGTGGGGATCACCTCGATCGGCTCGTTCGGCCGCTCACCGAGGCGCATCACCGCGCCCTTGCCGAATTGCCGTTCAATCTGTGCGAGTGCGGCGTCCAGCGCCTTCTCGCGGTCGGTTCCTGCCATGGGTTCCACCCGATTTGCTTGAGTCGATCGCTTCACGTCACAGACGCTAACCCCTGCCACTGACAATGGGCCTCGACGTCCTCCCGGCCTGTGGACAACTCCACGGTCGGGCCCGGGAAAACCCGGCCGGAATTCCATGAGAATGGATGTTCGATTTTAGTGTCAAGCGCGCCACGCCGGGCCGACACAGCCGAGAGTAGCGGC
This sequence comes from Streptomyces sp. NPDC002125, assembly GCF_053593715.1. NCBI lineage: Bacteria > Bacillati > Actinomycetota > Actinomycetes > Kitasatosporales > Streptomycetaceae > Streptomyces > Streptomyces sp. NPDC002125. The sequence continues at coordinate 112,300 of NZ_JBSFDD010000022.1, forward strand.
TTATAGCAGTCGGAAGCGATCAAGTCAATGAAACGGCGGGGATCACCACCCGCCGCCGTCCGCCTCAGCTCCGGCGCCTGTCGTTCACCGCGCGGCGGATCCTCGTCAGCACCGGCTCGCCCCGGCGCCAGCGGCGGTGGCCGCCCTGCACCCTCGGGTCGTCCGTCACGGCGTAACGCTTCACGTACGCGCCCAGGAACGCCTGGAGCGTCGCCACGGCCGGAATGGCGATCAGCGCACCGACGGCGCCCATCAGCGCGGTGCCCGCGACCACCGATCCGAAGGCGACGGCCGGGTGGATGTCGACCGTCTTGGACGTGAGTTTCGGCTGCACCACATAGTTCTCGAACTGCTGGTAGACCACGACGAAGCCGAGCACCCACAGGGCGTACCAGGGGTCGACGGTGAAGGCGATCAGCATGGGCAGCGCACCGGCCAGATAGGTGCCGATCGTGGGGATGAACTGCGAGACGAGACCGACCCAGACCGCGAGCGCCGGTGCGTAGGGCACACCGAGGACCAACAGCAGGATGTAGTGCGCGACGCCGGAGATCAGCGCCATCAGCCCGCGCGAGTAGATGTAGCCACCGGTCTTGTCGACCGCGATCTCCCAGGCGCGCAGTACCTCGGCCTGCCGGGCGGGCGGCAGCACGGAGCACAGCGCGCGTCGCAGCCGGGGGCCGTCGGCGGCGAAGTAGAACGAGAACAGGAAGATCGTGAGCAGCCGGAACAGCCCGCCGAGCACGGTCGTGGAGACGTCGAGCACTCCGGTCGCGCTGTTCTGCACGTACTTCTGGAGCCAGTCGGAGTGCAGCAGGCTGTCCTGCACCTCGACCCTGGAGAGCTCGGTGCGGAAGGTCTGGTTGACCCAGTTGATCACCGAGTCGAGGTACTTGGGGAACTCCTCGACCATGTCGACGATCTGGCCCGCGAGCATCGAGCCGAGCAGGACGACGAAGCCGACCCCGGCGATCAGAACGGCGAGGAAGACCAGGAAGGTGGCGAAGCCCCGTCGCATCCCGCGGCCTGCCATGCGGCTGACGGCGGGCTCGATCGCCAGCGCCAGGAAGAAGGCGATGAGGATGTTGGTCAGCAGCCCGATGAGCTGGTCGAAGGCCCAGCTGCCGAGCTGGAAGCACGCGTAGAGCGCGAGGGTCATGACCACGGCGCGGGGCAGCCAGCCGGGCATGCGGACGGGACCGTTGCCGGGCGGCGGATTGGGTGGAGCGGCCGGCGGGACGGGCGGTGAGGCGGGCGGCTGGGTCTGGGCGGTCTCGTCTGTCGGTGCCACGGGACAAGTCTCGCTCACCGCTGCGACGGCCCAGCACCCACGGGCGCCGCCGACTTCACGGGACTACTCCGCGCGGCCCCGGCGGGCGCACGTGGCCGCGCTCGCCGACGCCCGTTGCGGCGCCCCCACCGCGCTTCGCGGCACCCGTCACAGCACGCCGCAGCCCATGCCGACGCACGTCGCAGCCGACAGACGCCGCCCATGCCGGCGCACGTCGCAACCCCTGCCGTAATCGGCTCAGTCGCTCGTCGGCGCCCGGCTCAGCGCTTGTCCGAGGGCACTCCGACCGCCGTGCAGACCCCGCGCCACACGTCCTTGGCCTCCCAGCCCGCGGCCAGGGCCTCGTGGACCGTACGGCCGCCGAGTTCGGCCATGACGTGGTCGCGCGCGAAGGAGTCGGCGTACGCCTCGCCGAAGTGATCCGCCATCCGTTCCCAGAAAATCGTCAACCGCATGCCCTCAGTATCCCGCTCCTGAGAGTGCAGCCGGGCCGGGAGGGCCTGCGGGCGGCTCTTTCCCCTCTACGGTCGGTCCATGGCTGGAACCGGAGCACATCCCCTCGCCCGCGCCGAGCAGTTCATCTGGCTCACCGCACGCGTCCTCGAACAGCGGCGGTTCGCCCATCTCTTCCTGGAAGGGGGCGCGGACCCCGTCGAGACCGCGCTCGCCGCCTATCTGAACGACGACGGCGGCTACGGCCACGCACTCGAACCCGATGTCCGGGGCCCCGTCAGCCAGCCGCTGCACACCGCTCACGCGCTGAGCGTCCTCGACTCGATCGGACGGTGCGGCGGTCTGCGCGTGGAGCGGATCTGCCGCTATCTCACCGATGTGTCGACCAGGGAAGGCGCTCTGCCCGCGCTCCACCCCTCGCAGCGCGGCTACCCCGCCGCGCCCTTCATCCCCGTCGTCGACGACCCGCCGGCGGAGCTGCTGGCGACGGGTCCGGTCGTCGGGGTGCTGCACCGCAATCAGGTCTGGCACGCCTGGCTGTTCCGGGCCACCGACTTCTGCTGGGCCGCGGTCGACTCACTGACGCAGTCCCATCCGTACGAGATCGAGGCGGCCGTCGCCTTCCTGGACGGTGTCCCGGACCGGGCGCGTGCCGAAGCCGCCGCCGACCGGCTGGGGCAACTGGTCCGTGAGCAGCGGCTGGTGGTGCTGGACCCGCGGCACCGCGCGGACTGTCCGGTGGCCCCCGGTTACGCCCCCGGGGAACACCACTTCGCCTACGACTACGCCCGGGACCCCGGGTCCCTCGCCCGCCGCTGGTTCAGCGAGGGCGAGATGGAACGCTCCCTGGATCATCTGGCCGCCGGGCAGCAGGAGGACGGCGGCTGGCCGGTCAACTGGCGTCAGTGGGCTCCCGGAACGGCCCTGGAGGGCCGTCCCATCGTGACGCTGCGGGCTCTGAGGACGCTGCGGGCGTACGGGCGCGACCTCGGCCGGGCCGGGGCGGCGGACTGATCCGTCCGGCTTCAGAGCAGGGCGCGGACCACTGCGGTGACCACGACGGCGGCACCGACCACGACCAGGAACGGGGCCCGCAGGACGAGGGCGACGGCCGCCGCCCCGAGTCCGGCCGCCCTCGCGTCGAGCATCAGCTGCTGCCCGTCGCCGAAGGTCTGCTGCGCGGTGAGGGCCGCGAGCAGCGCCACCGGCAGGAGCGCCGCGAGCCGTTGCACCAGGGGGCGTTCCAGCACTCCGGCGGGGACCAGCAGCCCGAGGAGCTTCGCGAGGTAGCAGCCGGCCGCGGTGAGCCCGATGGCGATCCAGATGTTCATCGGCCCTCCCGGGCCGTCACAGTGGCTTCGGTCGCGATGCCGTCGGGGCCCTTGCCGCGCCCCTTGTCCCAGCCCTTCAGGAAGAGGACGAGGGGAGCGGCGAGCGCGGACACGAGTACGGGCACGCCCGCCGGCAGCACCGGCAGGAGGCCCAGCGCCAGCAGGACGGCGAGCCCCGCCGTGACGCGCTCCGTGGTGCTCTTCAGCATCGGTGCGAGCAGGGCGAGGAACACCGCGGGGCTCGCCGCGTCCAGACCCCAGGCGTCGGTGTCGCCGAGTGCCTCCGCGCCGAGCGCGCCCACCAGTGTGGTCAGGTTCCACAGGACGTAGAGGGTGAGCCCGGTGACGGTGAACCCGATGCGGGCCGCGCGCCGGGTGGGCTGGGGCAGGGTGACGGCGGTCGTCTCGTCGATGACCCACTGGGCGGCCAGGGGGCGCAGCGCCCGCGGCAGGGCGAGGAGCTGCGAGAGCCGCAGCCCGTAGAAGGCGTTGCGGACGCCCAGGAAGAATGCCCCGGCCGCCGCCGTGTAGGGGTTGCCGCCGGCCGCGAGCGCCCCCACCAGGGCGAACTGGGAGGCGCCGGTGAAGACGAGGAGGCTGAGCGCGCAGGTCTGGAGGAGGGTCAGTCCGGAGCCCGCCGAGGTCACGCCGAAGGCGAAGCCGGAGAGACCCACGGCTATGCCCACGCCGAGTGCGTCCCGGACCACCGCGGCGTCCGGCTTCTCCGGTCCCGCGACCGGCGCGCCGGGGGCGCCGGTGTTCTGAGGGGGTGCTGTCTGTTCTGCCACGCCCGGAACGCTACGGGGAGAGATCCGTGCCGGTCTTGTACGTTCTTGCACGCTCGCGCTGGTAGGCGCCCGGAGGCACTCCGACGATCCGGGTGAAGTGACGGTTGAGATGGGGCTGGTCGGTGAAGCCGACAGCGGCGGCGGCCTCGGCCGGTGCGGTCCCGGCGTCGAGCATGCGCCGGGCGCGGCGCACCCGGGCGTCGGTGAGCCAGGTGTGCGGGGGCATGCCGTACTGCTTCTTGAAGGCCCGCAGGAGCGCGAACGGGCTGGTTCCCAGCTCTGCGGCGAGCGCCACCAGGGTGGGCGGGTTCTCCATCCGCGCCTCGAGAGCGGCGCGCGCCTCCGCCGCGTCGCGGGCCCCGGCGGCGTGTGGCGCCCTGGTCGGCAGCACGCTGCCGTGCAGGTCGAGCAGTCGCACGACCATCACCCGCAGGAGGCTGTCGGCGGCCAGGGCGTTGCCCTCCTCGGCAGCCCGGTGGACCTCGGTGATCAGCCGGGAAGCGTGGGGGTCGCGCACGATGGTCTCGTCGAAGCCGACCGTGCCGCGCAGACTCGTCACTTCGGCCGCGATGTCGTTGACCACCTGGGCGGACGGGTAGAGCGTGGCGTACACCCACCCGTCGGGCACTCCGGCGCGGGCGGTGTGCGGCACCTCCGGGTTGATCATGACGACCGTGCCGGGTCCCGCGTGCACGGTGCCGCCGGGGAGGCCGACGTCCTCGACCCCGCTGGTGACCGAGCCGAAGACATAGCCCTCGTGGCTGTGCCGGGGAAAGGTGTGGCGGACGTAGCGGGCACGGAGCAGATCGAGGTCGGGCAGTTCCGCGTACTGCCAGTGCCTCGCCCATTCCCGCGTCCCGCCGGCTGCCATGTCCGGCATTGTCGCAGGTCCGCGTGGGTTGCCGCAGTTCAGGCAGGTGGGCGGCGGGCACGTTCCCGGCCGTTGTCAGTGGCGGGGTGCACGATGGGGGGCATGGCCCGTTCCGCACTTGATTCGTTCTCGCCCGCCACCCGCGGCTGGTTCGCGGGAGCCTTCGACGCGCCCACGGCGGCGCAGGAGGGCGCCTGGCGTGCCATCGGCGAGGGCTCGGACGTGCTGGTCGTCGCGCCGACCGGATCGGGCAAGACCCTCGCCGCCTTCCTCGCCTCGCTGGACCGGCTCGCCGCCGTGCCGCCGCCCGCCGAGGCCAGGAAGCGCTGCCGTGTGCTGTACGTGTCGCCGATGAAGGCGCTCGCGGTCGACGTGGAGCGCAATCTGCGGTCACCGCTGACCGGGATCCGCCAGGAATCGGTGCGTCTGGGGCTGCCCGAGCCCGATGTGCGGGTGGGTATCCGTTCCGGTGACACCCCTCCGGCGGAGCGCCGTTCCATGGCGACGAAGCCCCCGGACATCCTGATCACCACCCCCGAGTCGCTGTTCCTGATGCTCACGTCCTCCACCCGGGACGCCCTGGCGGGGATCGAGACGGTGATCGTGGACGAGGTGCACGCCGTCGCGGGGACCAAGCGGGGCGCGCACCTCGCGGTCTCCCTGGAGCGTCTGGACGAGCTGCTGCCGCGCCCGGCGCGGCGTATCGGCCTGTCGGCGACGGTCCGCCCGGTCGACGAGGTGGCCCGGTTCCTGTCGCCTCAGCGGAAGGTGGAGATCGTCCAGCCTCCGTCCGCGAAGGAGTTCGATCTCTCCGTCGTGGTGCCGGTGGAGGATCTCGGTGAGCTGGGCGGTTCCCCCGCCACCGAGGGCGAGGGGGGACAGGCCGAGAAGCCGTCGATCTGGCCGCATGTCGAGGAGCGGATCGCCGATCTCGTGCAGTCGCACCGTTCCACGATCGTCTTCGCGAACTCCCGCCGGCTGGCGGAGCGCCTGTGCAACCGGCTCAACGAGATCGGCTACGAGCGGGCGACCGGCAGCGCTTTCGAGGAGCGGACGGGGACGGGAGAGCCGCTGCCCGAGGCGCACTCCCCCGCCGAGATCATGGCTCAGTCCGGGGCCGCGAAGGGGGCTCCCGCCCTCCTCGCCCGCGCGCACCATGGCTCGGTCTCCAAGGAGCAGCGCTCCCAGGTCGAGGAGGACCTCAAGGCGGGCCGGCTGCCCGCGGTGGTGGCCACCTCGAGTCTGGAGCTGGGCATCGACATGGGCGCGGTCGACCTGGTGATCCAGGTCGAGTCGCCGCCGTCCGTCGCCTCGGGCCTCCAGCGCGTGGGGCGCGCCGGGCACCAGGTCGGCGCCGTGTCCACGGGCGTCGTCTTCCCCAAGTACAGGGGTGACCTCGTGCAGGCGGCCGTCGTCACCGAGCGGATGCGCGAGGGCGCCATCGAGGCCCTGCGGGTCCCGTCCAATCCCCTGGACGTGCTGGCCCAGCAGATCGTCGCCATGGTGGCGCTCGCCGTCTGGCAGGCCGACGACCTGCTGGCCCTGGCCCGGCGTGCCGCCCCGTTCGCCTCGCTCCCCGAGTCCGCTTTCACCTCGGTGCTCGACATGCTCGCCGGGCGCTATCCCTCGGACGCCTTCGCGGAGCTGCGCCCCCGGGTGGTGTGGGACCGCGTTTCCGGCACGGTCACGGGCCGGCCCGGCGCCCAGCGGCTCGCCGTCACCTCGGGGGGCACCATTCCCGACCGGGGGCTCTTCGGGGTCTTCCTGGCCGGCGCCGACCCGAAGAAGGGCGGCGGACGCGTCGGTGAGCTGGACGAGGAGATGGTCTACGAGTCGCGGGTCGGCGACGTCTTCACCCTGGGCACCACGTCCTGGCGGATCGAGGACATCACCAGGGACCGGGTCCTGGTGTCGCCCGCCCCCGGGGTCCCGGGCCGGCTGCCGTTCTGGAAGGGCGACCAGCTGGGCCGCCCGCTGGAGCTGGGCCGTGCGCTGGGCGCGTTCCTCCGGGAGGTCGGCGGGCTGTCCGCCGAGGACGCCAGGCTGAGGCTGCTCGCCGCCGGACTGGACGCCTGGGCGGCGGACAACATCCTGTCGTACCTCGACGAGCAGCGACGGGCCTGCGGTCATGTCCCCGACGACCGGACCATCCTCGTCGAGAGGTTCCGGGACGAGCTCGGCGACTGGCGGATCGTGGTGCATTCGCCGTTCGGCGCCCAGGTGCACGCCCCGTGGGCGCTCGCCCTGTCCGCGCGCCTCGCCGAGCGGTACGGCCTGGACGCCCAGGTGATGCACGCGGACGACGGCATCGTGCTGCGGCTGCCCGACGCGGATCTCATGGGTCTCGACCTTCTGGACTTCGACCCCGTGCAGGCGGAGGGCGGCGGTGGAGCCGGGGGCGGCGCTTCCGGTCCTGCCGCTTTCCCCGCTGCCGGGTACGACAGCGAGCAGCCCCCGGTGAGCGCCGCCGATGTGGTCTTCGACAAGGGGGAGATCGCCCAGGCGGTCACCGAGCAGGTGGGCGGATCCGCGCTGTTCGCCTCGCGGTTCCGTGAGTGCGCGGCCCGCGCCCTGCTGCTGCCGCGGCGCAGTCCGGGAAAGCGGACCCCCCTCTGGCAGCAGCGCCAGCGCGCCTCCCAGCTGCTCCAGGTGGCCTCCGAGTTCGGCTCGTTCCCGATCGTTCTCGAAGCCGTCCGGGAATGCCTCCAGGACGTCTTCGACGTCCCGGGTCTCACGGAGCTGATGGGCGATCTGGAGGCACGCCGCGTCCGGCTGGTCGAGGTGACCACTCCCGAACCGTCCCCGTTCGCCCGCTCGCTGCTCTTCGGCTATGTCGCGCAGTTCCTGTACGAGGGTGACTCGCCCCTCGCCGAACGGCGGGCGGCAGCCCTCTCGCTCGACTCCCATCTGCTGGCCGAGCTGCTCGGACAGGCGGAGCTGCGCGAGCTGCTCGACGCCGATGTCCTCGGCGAGCTGGAGCGGGAGCTGCAGTGGCTGACCGACGACAGGAAGATCAAGGACACGGAGGGTGTCGCCGATCTGCTGCGCGTCCTCGGTCCCCTGACCGACGCCGAGCTGTCGGAGCGGGGTGCGCGGCCCGGATGGGCGCCGGAGCTGGCGACGGCCCGCAGGGCCATCCAGGTCCGTATCGGCGGAGCCGCCCACTGGGCGGCCGTCGAGGACGCCGGCCGGCTGCGCGACGCGCTGGGCACCGCGCTTCCGGTGGGCGTTCCCGAGGCCTTCACCGAGCCGGTCAAGGACCCGCTCGGCGACCTGCTCGCCCGATACGCGCGTACGCACGGCCCGTTCACGACCACGCGGGCCGCTCAGCGCTTCGGTCTCGGCACCGCCGTCACGGACGGGGCTCTGCAGCGGCTCGCCGCGTCGGGGCGCGTGGTCCAGGGCGAGTTCCATCCGGCCGGCATCGGCCAGGAGTGGTGCGACGCCACGGTCCTGCGGCGGTTGCGGCGCCGTTCGCTCGCCGCGCTGCGCCAGGAGCTGGAGCCCGTCCCGCCCGCCGCGCTGGCCGGCTTCCTCCCCCAGTGGCAGCACCTCGGTGACAACAGCCTGCGTGGTATCGACGGACTGGCCCGCGCCATCGAGCAGTTGCAGGGCGCGCCGGTCCCCGCGTCCGCCCTGGAGAAGCTGGTCCTGCCGAGCCGTGTCATGGGCTACACCCCCGCCATGCTCGACGAGCTGACGACCACCGGTGAAATCGTCTGGGCGGGTGCGGGCGCACTCCCCGGCAAGGACGGCTGGCTCTCGGTCTATCTCGCCGACAGCGCGCCACTCCTGCTTCCGCCGCCCCTCCCGCTGGAACAGACCGCGTTGCACGAGTCGTTGCTGACCGTCCTCGCCGGGGGGTACGGGCTCTTCTTCCGGCAGATCGCCGATCAGGTCCGCGCGACGACCCACCCCGACTGCACCGATCCCCAACTCGCCGACGCCCTCTGGGACCTGGTCTGGTCGGGCCGTCTCACCAACGACACCCTCGCCCCGCTGCGTTCGCTCCTCGGTTCGGGGCGCACGGCGGGGTCCACCGCGCACCGCGCGAAACGCAGCGTGCCGCGCGGCCGTTACGGGTCACTGACCGCGGCGGCGCGTCCCTCCTCGCGCACCGGCCCCCCGACCGTGTCGGGGCGCTGGTCGCTGCTGCCCCCGGCTGAGCCGGAGCCGACCCATCGTGCCCATGCCCGGGCCAGGACACTCCTGGACCGCCACGGCGTGGTGACCCGGGGCGCGGTGCAGGCCGAAGGCGTCGAGGGCGGGTTCTCCGCGGTCTACCGCGTGCTCGCCGCGTTCGAGGACAGCGGTCAGGCGCGCCGCGGTTATGTCGTCGAGGGCCTGGGAGCGGCCCAGTTCGCGATGGACGGCGCCGTGGACCGGCTCAGGGCGGCCTCGACGGCCCGCGACCGGGCGGACCCCGGTTCGGCTCCCCGCGCGCTGGTCCTCGCGGCCGCCGACCCGGCCAACGCGTACGGTGCCGCCCTGCCCTGGCCGGAATCGCCGGACGGCGCGGGACACAAGCCGGGCCGCAAGGCGGGCGCTCTGGTCGTGCTCGTGGACGGCGAGCTCACGCTCTACATGGAGCGCGGCGGGAAGTCGCTGCTCGCCTGGCCCACCGATCCGTCCGACCCCGCACTCCACGCGGCGGCCGAGGCGCTCGCGTCGGCGGCCCGCGCGGGGAAGCTCGGCACGGTCACGGTGGAGCGCACCAATGGCGCGTCCTCCCTCACCTCCCCGCTGGGCCGCACCCTGGAGGCCGCCGGCTTCCTGGCCACACCGCGCGGTCTGCGGCTGCGGGCGTAGGAGTGAGGCGCACGGAACGGCGACACGGGCCGACACGAACGGCGGCACGGACCGACGGCACCAGGCGGCACGGGACGGGTCCGAGGCGACACGGGGCGGCGACAGGGGCCGACGGCACGGGGCGGCACGGGGCGGCGCCCGAGGGAGCCCATCCGCCACATCACGGTCCACGGGCCGCCCGCCCCCCGATCAAAAAAGAGGCTGTCCACCTCGCACACGACGGACCCACAGCCCGCCCACGCGCGCATCATGGAGGCATGCCCGAAGGTGACACCGTCCTGCAGACCGCCGCACGGCTCCACGCGGCGCTCGCGGGCCGGGTGCTGACCGGCTCCGATCTGCGGGTCCCCCGGTTCGCCACGGCCGACCTGACCGGCCGGGCGGTCCTGGACGTCACCGCGCGCGGCAAGCATCTGCTGACCCGCTTCGAGGGAGACCTCACGCTCCACAGTCATCTGCGCATGGAGGGCGCCTGGCGCGTCTACGCTCCCGGGGACCGCTGGAGGGGCGGCCCCGCCCACCAGATCCGCGCCGTGCTCACCACGGCGGAGCACACGGCCGTGGGCTACCGGCTGCCCGTCCTCGAACTGCTCCGCACCCGGGACGAGGAGCAGGTCGTCGGTCATCTCGGCCCCGACCTGCTGGGGCCGGACTGGGACCCGGAGACCGCCCTGGACAATCTGCTCGCCGAGCCCGACCGGCCCATCGGGGAAGCGCTCCTCGACCAGCGCAATCTCGCCGGAATCGGCAATGTCTACATGTGCGAGCTCTGCTTCATGGCTCGGGTGACGCCCTGGGTCCCCATGGGGGAGCTGCCCCTGCCCCTCGCCACCCGCCTGGTCAGCACGGCCAAACAGCTTCTGGAAGCCAACCGCGCACGCCCCATGCGGACCACGACCGGCACCACCGAGGCCCTGCGCCGCGCCCATGGCCGCGAGCGTCTGTTCGTCTACGGACGCGCCCACCGGCCCTGCCTGCGCTGTCGCACGCCCATCCGGGTGGCGGACCGGGACGACCGCCCGGCCTACTGGTGTCCGCACTGCCAGTCCGGACCCACCGGCTGAGAAGGCACCGGAACACCGAGCGGGCAGCAAAAAGCAGCGAGAAGCCGCCGGAAGGACACCGGAGACACTCGCCGGAGGGGCTAGGAGGGTATGTCCGTCCGCTCGGGCCCGGGTCCCTCGACGGTCGTCTCCGACCGCTCCACCGCCGTCACATGTACGGGCAGAAGACTGAGGCCCCACCCGCCGGCCGCCACCGCGCCCTCGACGAGTCCGGTGTGTTCGGGCTCCAGCAGCAGCCGCAGCACGGCCCACCACCACAGGCCACCGAGTACGAGCGTCGGCACCCATCGCCATCGCCGCACCATGGCTGCCTCCTCCGGCCGACGCTAGTACGGCACGATCTCCCGCCGGGAGGGCGCACCGGTGCACTACGGGCGTGCGCGTAGCGAGCTGTACGCCACTGCGCGCTCCCCTGGGGCGCCGTCGGGAGAGCGGCCCGGGAACTCGGTCATCCCCCGCAGTTTCCCCCGGCCCGGCGCCGGCTGCATCCCGCAACCGACAAGGCAGCACGCCCGACGAACAGGACACCCCACAAGGCAGCGCACCCGACGGAACACGAACTCCGGGCGGAACGGAACTCCCGACGGAACAGGAACGCCCGAGGGAACGGCACGCCCAGCAGCGCGGGACCACACCCGACAGCCAGGCATCCGCACCCGACAGGGCCGGGACACGCGTGTGCCCCCGCAGACCAAGTCAGCGGGGGCACAGGCTCCTGCCAGGCATCCAGCAGGCCGAGCCACCGATCGCCGCCCGTGCCGCACCCGGCAAAGGCACACCGGCCGGCGAAGCGGCCGGGCGGTCAGGCGGCCGGGCAGTCAGGCGGCCGGGGCCTGACTAGTGCCGGTCGTCGTCCGTCAGGGAGTCCTTGACGCCCTTGGCGCGCTCACCGGCGCCGCCCATGGCTTCCTTGCCCTTGCCCTTGGCCTGGTCAGCCTTGCCCTCGGACTCCTTGCGCCGGTCGCCCGTGAGCTTGCCGGTCATCTCCTTGGCCTTGCCCTTGATCTTGTCCTTCTCGCCACTCATGTCGTACTCCTCGCTCTCTGCCCGGCGTCCACGCCGGGCCCGTACACCGGCTCAAGCGCTCTCTGCCTGGAACATCCATGCGTGCTTCTCGAGGTCAGCTGTCAGGGCGATCAGGATGTCCTGGCTGACCGGGTCCGGGTCCGCGGTCGCCTCGATGCGCTCCCTCATGCGGTCGATGACCACACGGAGCGCCTCCACCAGCGCCTTCACCGCGTCCACGTCCTTGATCCAGCCGTCGGGCACGGAGTCGATCGCCGTGGTCTTCGCGAGGGTCTTGGAGCGCCCGTCAGGGTTGACGCCGACCGCGGAGGCCCGCTCCGCAACCGTGTCCGAGTGCTGCCTCGCCGTGTCGACGACCTCGTCGAGCTGCAGATGGACGGAGCGGAAGCGGGGGCCGACGACATTCCAGTGGACCTGCTTGGCCGCCAGGGAAAGGTCGACCAGGTCCACCAGGGCACCCTGCAGGGCGTCTCCCACGACCTTGCGGTCGGCGTCGGTCAACGCGCTCTTCACGACAGACATGCAATTCTCCGATCGGATAGCTGCTAGCTGTTAGGCCTACCACCCGTCCACGATGGCACAAATGATGCAAAACAGTCATTCGGGTAGTTCCCGGTGAGGGCTTCCACCCGGCCTCACTTCGCGCCTGCCCCGCCCGCCGCTTCGCACACACACCGCACACGAAAGCCCCGGCCGGCCCTGAGGGGCCGACCGGGGCTTCGTTCACCACGAACCGTGCGGTCAGGCGGCGACGACATCCACCGCTTCCGCGGGCGCCTTGATGGTCACCCGTCCCGTCGGTACGCCGGCGACCGACGCAACAGAGACGGAATTGAGCATCGGGCGTACCGGTACAGGCACCGCATCACTGGCTGCTGCCGACTCGGCCAGCTCTGCCAGCGACAGTTCATCGCTCACTTCACGCATGAGCTCGGACATCCGTACGTCCAACGCGTCGCAAATGGCGGAGAGCAGCTCGGAGGATGCCTCCTTCTGCCCCCGCTCCACCTCGGAGAGATAGCCGAGCGAGACTCGGGCGGACGAGGAGACTTCGCGCAGAGTACGGCCTTGGCGCTGGCGCTGCCGACGCAGCACGTCACCAAGCAGGCGACGGAGCAGAATCATCGGTGGCTCCCTCCTCGGACCGCGTAGCCGCATCCTTCACGCCCCACCGTACCGCCTCGCGCTGCGGCCGTGCGGGGAGCGATGTCGTGTTCACTCAGGGCTGCAAACATCAATTCCCCCCGTTCTGTTCCGTATCCTGTGCCCTCGCATTTTCGCCGAGTTCGCTCGAGAGCAGCTCCAGCAGACTCCGTACGCTCTCCTTACGGATGTCCGCACGCCCGCCGTTCAACCTCAGCTCGGCGACATTCTCCACGCCGTCCGGTCCGGAAACGGCGACGAAGACCGTTCCGACGGGCTTGCCGTCCTGCGGATCGGGACCCGCGACCCCGGTGGTCGACACTCCCCAGTCGGCACCCAGGACCCGGCGCACGCCGGCGGCCATCGCCCCCGCGACCTCCGGGTCCACCGCTCCGCGCTCGGCCAGGAGTGCGCCGTCGACGCCCAGCACATCCCGCTTCAGGGACGTGGCGTACGCCGTGACGGACCCGCGGAAGGACTGCGAGGCTCCCGGTACGGAGGTGAGCTCCGCGGCCACCAGACCGCCGGTGAGGGACTCGGCGACGCCGAGCGTCTCACCGCGCTCCTGGAGCCTGTGCAGCACCCGGGCCGCCTCGGACGTCACCGCTCGGCCTCCGAGGAGCCCCGCGCACCCGCGACGGGTTCCGCGCCCCGGGCGCCCGCGACGGGCTCCACGACCGCTTCCACGCCCTCGTCGGCCCCGGGGGTCGCGACGCACTGGCCGTTGACGGGTTCCTTGACGTCCGCTGCCGCCGCGACCGCCTCCAGGGCGGCTGCCCGCTTCTCCGCGAGCCCGCGGCGGCGCAGCACGACGGCCTGGCGTACGTAGTCGAGGCCGGTGACGACCGTCAGCACGACGGCGGCCATCATCACCCAGAAGCGCAAGGTCGCCAGGGGGCCCGTCAGCGCCAGGACATACATCCCCACGGCGATGCCCTGGGCCAGGGTTTTCATCTTCCCGCCGCGGCTGGCCGGGATCACCGAGTGCCGGATGACCCAGAAGCGCATCAGCGTGATGCCGAGCTCCCGGAAGAGGATCACGCCGGTGATCCACCACGGCAGGTCGCCGAGGGAGGACAGGCAGATCAGGGCGGCGCCCATGATCGCCTTGTCCGCGATCGGGTCGGCGATCTTCCCGAAGTCGGTGACCAGGTTGTACGTCCGTGCCAGATGGCCGTCGAAGACATCGGTGATCATCGCGACGGCGAAGGCCGCCCAGGCGAAGGCCCGCCACACCGGGTCGTATCCGCCGTCGTGCAGGAGCAGCACGACGAAGCCCGGGACCAGCAGCAGCCGCACCATAGTGAGGATGTTCGCGATGTTCCACAGGCCGGCCTGGTTGACGGCCGCCGCGCCCAGCTTGCCGCCACGGGGCGTCGGCGTAGCGCCGGAGCCCTCTGCCGCGGATGCCTGGGCTCCCGTCATCTGGCTGCCTCCGCAAGCTCGTGGTGTTCGGCCACGAGGTCCACTCCCTCGCTGCCCACTGCCTTCGCTTCGACCATACGGCCCGGCACGAGCCCTTCGCGTGCGGTGAACACGACCTGGCCGTCCGTTTCCGGAGCCTGGTGCGCGGCGCGTCCCACGGCGACCGGCCCGTCCTCCTCGGACTCCACGGACTCGACGAGGACCTGGAGGGTCTCGCCGACCCGCTCCTCGGCCCGCTGCGAGGTCAGTTCCTCGGCGAGCTGCGAGATGTGCGCCAGGCGTTCGGCGATGACATCGGCGTCAAGCTTGTTCTCGTAGCCGACCGCCTCGGTCCCCTCCTCGTCGGAGTAGCCGAAGACGCCGATGGCGTCCAGGCGCGCGCCGGTGAGGAAGCGTTCCAGCTCGGCGAGGTCGGCCTCGGTCTCACCGGGGAAGCCGACGATGAAGTTCGAGCGGGCACCGGCCTGCGGCGCCTTGCTCCGGATGGTGTCCAGGAGCTCCAGGAAACGGTCCGTGTCGCCGAACCGCCGCATCGCGCGCAGGACCCCGGGGGCGGAGTGCTGGAAGGAGAGGTCGAAGTACGGGGCGACCTTGGGCGTCGAGGTCAGTACGTCGATCAGCCCGGGCCGCATCTCGGCGGGCTGGAGGTAGCTGACGCGGATCCGCTCGATCCCGTCGACGTCGGCGAGCTCGGGCAGCAGGGTCTCCAGGAGCCGGATGTCCCCGAGGTCCTTGCCGTACGAGGTGTTGTTCTCGGAGACCAGCATGACCTCCTTGACGCCCTGCTCGGCGAGCCAGCGGGTCTCCTGGAGGACGTCCGAGGGGCGCCGGGAGATGAACGAGCCGCGGAAGGACGGGATGGCGCAGAAGGTGCAGCGCCTGTCGCAGCCCGAGGCCAGCTTCACCGAGGCGACGGGGCTGGTGCCCAGCCTGCGGCGCAGCGGAGCCCTGGGCCCGGAGACGGGCGCGACGCCCTCCGGGAGGTCGGCCGGGGCGGGCGCGATCTCCTGGGCGTGGCCGGGCAGCGCCACGGCGGCGTCCTGGCGCTCGGCCGGGCTGATCGGCAGCAGCTTGCGCCGGTCGCGCGGGGTGTGGGAGGCGTGGATGCCGCCGTTGAGGATGGTCTGAAGGCGGTCGGAGATGTCGGCGTAGTCGTCGAATCCGAGGACGCCGTCCGCTTCCGGCAGCGCCTCCGCGAGGTCCTTGCCGTAGCGCTCGGCCATGCAGCCGACGGCCACGACGGCCTGGGTTCTGCCGTGATCCTTCAGATCGTTGGCTTCGAGCAGGGCGTCGACGGAGTCCTTCTTGGCGGCCTCGACGAATCCACAGGTGTTGACGACGGCGACATCCGCGTCCGTGGCGTTCTCGACGAGCTCCCAGCCGTCCGCTGCCAAGCGGCCTGCAAGCTCCTCCGAGTCCACCTCGTTACGGGCGCAGCCGAGAGTGACAAGGGCGACGGTACGGCGTTCGGGCATGGGCTCAAGACTACTTTGTCCCGGCACTCGCCCCACCGTCCAGGGTTGACCGCTACAGGGAGTGACAGCGGAGGGTGCGCGGGAGGGGAGACGAAAAAGAGAGTGCCCGGCATGACTGCCGGGCACTCTCCGGTGGAAACCGTGCGGGTGGGGAGGTCAGCCGACCTCGGGGTCACCCTTGGTGTACGAGAGCCGCTCGACCTGACCCGGCTCGAAGCGGTCGTCGATCTTCTTGCCGTTCACGAAGAGGTCGATCGCCCCGGCGTCGCCGAGGACGAGGTCGACCCGCTCCTTGTCCTGGAAGGTCTTGGAGTCGCCTTCGAGCAGCAGCCCGTCGAAGAGCAGCCGTCCGTTGTGGTCCTTGGCGGAGATCCAGCTCTTGCCCTCGGTGGCGCTCAGCCTGACGGTCACCTTGTCGCGGGGAGCCGCGGCGATGGCGCTTTCGGAGGGTGCGGGCTTGGGGTCGGCCGGCTTGGTGGTGGCCGGTCGGGAGGTGGTCTTGTCGGGGGTGGAGCCTTCGGCGACCTGTGCCGAGCCCGAACCCTCGTCCTCGCCGCTGAAGAGCGTGAAGCCGACGAAGCCGACCACGACGACGATCGCCGCGACCATGGCCGCGGTCCAGTTGGGCCGACGGGGTTCGGAGCGGATGCGCTCCGCCTCGAACAGAGGTGCCGCGGGCGTGGGTGCGGGACGGCCGCCGTGCTCGGCGTCGAACTCCGCGATCAGTGGATCGGGGTCGAGCCGGACGGCGCGGGCGAGCATACGGATATGACCGCGTGCGTACACGTCGCCGCCGCAGCGGGAGAAGTCGTCCTCCTCGATCGCGTGCACGATGGGGATGCGCACCCGGGTGGAGCTGCTGACTTCCTCGACCGTCAGACCTGCTGCGATGCGAGCCTGCTGAAGCGCGCGACCGATCGAAGGCCGGTCGTCTTCGGGGGAGTTGCCGATGGACACGGGGGCGCCTTTCGAGCGTGAGCCACCTGCTGGATGTTCAGTCTAGGGGTGGTACGAAAGGGTGGGGCAACCGGGCGCGGCGACTTTGTACGCCATCGGGTTCGCCTGGCAGCCCCCTGGGCAGGACAGGGGATCAAGCATGGGACCGATCATCCCCTGCTCCTCCCTTCAACTTGACGTACGACCGGGCGAAACGGTTGCCCGCAAAACTCTTACGAAGCGGTTTCCCCACGAATGACGGCCAACACTCCGTCGAGCTCGTCCGGCTTCACCAGGACGTCACGCGCCTTGGAACCCTCACTGGGGCCCACGATGTTGCGGGACTCCATCAGGTCCATCAGCCGTCCGGCCTTGGCGAAGCCGACCCTCAGCTTGCGCTGGAGCATGGATGTCGAGCCGAACTGTGTGGAGACGACCAGCTCGGCCGCCTGGCAGAGCAGATCGAGGTCGTCGCCGATGTCCTCGTCGATCTCCTTCTTCTGCTTCGTGCCGACCGTCACGTCGTCGCGGAAGACCGGCGCCATCTGATCCTTGCAGTGCTGGACGACGGCCGCGACCTCGTTCTCGGTGACGAAGGCCCCCTGCATACGGGTCGGCTTGTTCGCCCCCATCGGCAGGAACAGTCCGTCACCCTTTCCGATGAGCTTCTCGGCGCCGGGCTGATCGAGGATGACCCGGCTGTCGGCGAGCGACGAGGTCGCGAAGGCCAGCCGGGAGGGCACATTGGCCTTGATCAGACCGGTCACGACGTCCACCGAGGGACGCTGCGTGGCGAGCACCAGATGGATGCCGGCGGCGCGCGCCAGCTGGGTGATGCGCACGATGGAGTCCTCGACGTCGCGCGGGGCCACCATCATCAGGTCCGCGAGCTCGTCGACGATCACGAGAAGGTACGGGTAGGGCGACAGCTCCCGCTCGCTGCCCTCGGGAGCCTTGGCCTTGCCGTTGCGTACGGCGTGGTTGAAGTCGTCGATGTGCCGGAAGCCGTACGCCGCGAGGTCGTCGTAGCGCAGGTCCATCTCCCGCACGACCCACTGGAGTGCCTCGGCGGCCTTCTTCGGGTTGGTGATGATGGGCGTGATCAGGTGCGGGATGCCCTCGTAGGCGGTGAGCTCGACGCGCTTCGGGTCGACGAGCACCATCCGGACGTCGTCCGGTGTGGCCCGCACCATGATCGAGGTGATGAGGCAGTTGATGCAGGAGGACTTCCCGGAACCGGTCGCACCGGCCACCAGGACGTGCGGCATGTTCGCCAGGTTGGCCATCTCGTAGCCGCCCTCGACGTTCTTGCCGAGCGCGACCAGCATCGGGTGGTCGTCCTCGGCGGCGTCCGCGAGGCGCAGCACGTCGCCGAGATTGACCATCTCCCGGTCGGAGTTGGGGATTTCGATGCCGACCGCGGACTTGCCGGGGATCGGCGAGATGATCCGGACGTCCGGGCTGGCGACGGCGTACGCGATGTTCTTGGTGAGGGCGGTGATCCGCTCGACCTTGACCGCCGGGCCGAGCTCCACCTCGTAGCGGGTGACTGTCGGGCCGCGGGTGAAGCCGGTGACGGCCGCGTCGACCTTGAACTCCGTGAAGACGTTGGTCAGCGAGGCGACCACCGCGTCGTTGGCGGCGCTGCGCGTCTTGCCGGGGCCGCCCCGCTCCAGCAGGTCGAGCGACGGCAGCGAGTAGGTGATGTCGCCGGACAGCTGGAGCTGCTCCGCGCGGGCCGGCAGCGGCTGCGAACGCTCGGGGGCCGGCTTGGTCAGGTCGGGTACGCCCCCGGAGGACGGGGCGGGCTTCTCCGAGCCCCCGTCGCCCTGGGGCGCCTTCCGGCCGGACCGCGCCCCGGGCACCGGGGTGCCGGTCCGCTCGCGCTCCCGTTCGGTGGAGACGCCCTGCGTCAGGTCGGCGACGACGGGCGAGGGCGGCATGCCGTTGAGCACCGCCCCGTCGAGCGCGGCGGCCGCCGCGGCCGCGACGTCCACCGCGTCCATGGCGCGGTTCATCGCGGGCTGGGCTGAGGTCCGGCGCGGCCGGCGCCGCTTGGCCAGCGCCTCGCTCTCGGCCTGGTCCGGGTCGTGGACGCCGTCGTGCTCCGAGCGGCGCGCGGAGGAGCGCCGTGCACCCTCGGGCAGTGCCTCACGCCACTGTTCGTCGTACCTCTCGTCGTCGGCCTCCTCGTCCTCCCCCGGTACGTACACGGGGTCGACGATGCCGAGCCGGACGCCGAGCTGGCGCAGCCGCCGGGGGATGGCGTTGACCGGGGTGGCGGTGACGACGAGGAGTCCGAAGACGGTCAGCAGCAGGAGCAGCGGGACGGCGAGCACCTCGCCCATCGTGAAGACGAGGGGCTGGGACGCGGCCCAGCCGATGAGTCCTCCGGCATCCTGCATGGCGGCGGTGCCGTCCTCGCGACCGGGCGATCCGCAGGCGATGTGCACCTGCCCGAGCACCCCGATGACGAGGGCGGAGAGGCCGATGACGATACGGCCGTTGGCCTCCGGCTTCTCCGGATAGAGGATCAGCCGCACGGCGACGGCGCCCAGCAGTATCGGCACGAGCAGGTCGAGCCGGCCGAACGCCCCGGTGACGAGCATCTCGACGAGCTCGCCGACGGGTCCTTGCAGATGCGACCAGGTGCCCGCGGCCACGATCAGCGCGAGGCCGAGGAGCAGCAGGGCGAGGCCGTCCTTGCGGTGGGCGGGGTCAAGTCCCTTGGCGCCGCGCCCTATGGAGCGGAAGACCGCCCCGACGCCGTGCGCCGTGCCCAGCCAGAGTGCGCGGACGAGCCGGTACACGCCCCCGGTGGGGGACGGTGCGGGCTTGGGCGCGGGCTTCTTGGCCGCCGCCTTCTTCGCCGGTGCCTTCTTGGCGGGCACGGTCTTCTTCGCCGCCGCCTTCTTGGCGGGCGCGGCTTTCTTCGCCGGTCCCTGGGTACGGCCGGAGCGCTTCTCGGTGCCCGCCGTGCCCAGGGAACCCTTGCCGGACGTACGTGAGGCCATGTGACTGAGGTTACCGGTGCCGACGTCGGTGGACACGTGTGCCTACGGCATCACCCGTCCGTGTCGCCCTTGCCCGGGCGCCGAACTGACGCCCCCTCAACCGTCGAGGTCAGCCCTGCGTGGGCAGCGCGGTGGTGGCTCCGCCGGTGCCGGGTTCCAGCGCGTCGAGCGCGCGGCGCAGCCCGGTGAGCTTGCGTTCGAGATGGGCGGCGGTGGCCACGGCCGCGGCATCCGCCGATTCGTCGTCCAGCTGCTTGGAGAGCGCCTCGGCCTGCTCCTCGACGGCGGCGAGCCGCGCGGAGAGCTCGGCGAGGAGACCGGCCGACTCCTTGTCGTCGACGCCCTGGTGGGCGCCGCCTTCGAGCTGGAGCCTGAGCAGCGCGGCCTGTTCACGCAGCTGGCAGTTCTTCATGTACAGCTCGACGAAGACCGAGACCTTGGCGCGCAGCACCCAGGGGTCGAAGGGCTTCGAGATGTAGTCCACCGCACCCGCCGCGTAACCCCGGAAGGTGTGGTGCGGGCCGTGGTTGATCGCGGTGAGGAAGATGATCGGGATGTCCCGGGTCCGCTCCCGCCGCTTGATGTGCGCAGCCGTCTCGAACCCATCCATACCGGGCATCTGCACGTCCAGCAGAATGACCGCGAAATCGTCTGTGAGCAGCGCTTTGAGCGCCTCCTCCCCTGACGATGCCCGCACCAGTGTCTGATCGAGCGCAGAGAGGATGGCCTCCAGCGCCAGCAGATTCTCCGGCCGGTCATCGACCAGGAGGATCTTGGCCTTCTGCACCATGGCCCGTCCTCCTCGCCCCGGAATCGCACCGGGTGCCGCCCCAGGGGACGACTCCCTTACGCCGTCCGTCCTTGTGCCGGTCATGGTAGCCGCACCCCGCCCGTCACCACACCCTGTCACCGCGATGTCACTGTGCACAGAGCGAAAACGCGGTCGAGGTCCAGAAGGTTCCCCGAAATCGCTCGCTCACACTCTTCCGGACACAGCGGGCCGGCCGATTCCGGGGATCCGTTCTCCGCCAGGTCACTCTCCGCGCATCCAGTTCTCCATCACTCCCAGCAGGTGGTCGGAGTCCACCGGCTTGGTCACGTAGTCGGAGGCTCCGCAGTCGATCGCCTTCTCGCGGTCGCCCTTCATCGCCTTGGCCGTCAGCGCGACGATCGGCAGCCCGGCGAACTGCGGCATC
This sequence comes from Streptomyces sp. NPDC002125, assembly GCF_053593715.1. Classification (NCBI taxonomy): domain Bacteria; kingdom Bacillati; phylum Actinomycetota; class Actinomycetes; order Kitasatosporales; family Streptomycetaceae; genus Streptomyces; species Streptomyces sp. NPDC002125. The sequence goes on from NZ_JBSFDD010000022.1 coordinate 133,122, forward strand.
CTGCGGATCGCCGTCGTCGTGGCGTAGCCGTCCATCTCCGGCATCATGATGTCCATCAGAACGATCGTCACATCGTCGTGCTGCTCCAGGACTTCGATGCCCTCACGGCCGTTCTCCGCGTACAGCACCGACAGACCGTGCTGCTCCAGCACGCTGGTGAGCGCGAAGACGTTGCGGATGTCGTCGTCGACGATCAGCACCTTCTCGCCGTGGAAGCGGAACGTCCGCCGGGGTTCCTGCTCCTCCTGCGGGCCCTGCACCCACTCCTCGGGCGCCGCACCCTCCTCGCCCGGCCTGCCGTTGGGCAGGGCCGGACGCTGCGACGCTCCGCCCAGGGCCTTGCGCCGGCGCCTGAACACCCCGGCGGAGTTGGCCGGATCGCCGAGGGGCGGCTCGTTTCCGTTGCGCTGGGCAGCCTCCAGGCGCAGTCCGCCCTCGGCCGACTGCGCATTGACCTCGATGGGGCCGGGCCCCATCTGCGGGTAGCCCTGCGGCGGCAGCTCGCTCGGGTGCAGCGGCAGGTAGAGGGTGAACGTCGAGCCGCGTCCCGGTTCGCTGGCCGCGTGGATCTCGCCGCCCAGCAGACGGGCGATCTCACGGCTGATAGAGAGGCCGAGGCCCGTGCCGCCGTACTTGCGGCTGGTCGTGCCGTCCGCCTGCTTGAACGCCTCGAAGATCACCAGCATCTTGCTGGACGCGATGCCGATGCCGGTGTCGGTGACCGAGAACGCGATGAGGTCGCCGTCGGCGTCGCGCAGCGAACCGGCCTCCAGCAGGTGTTCCCTGATGGAGTTCGGGACATCGGCGCCGGCCGGCCGGATCACCAGCTCCACGGCCCCGCTGTCGGTGAACTTCACCGCGTTGGAGAGGAGGTTGCGCAGGACCTGGAGCAGCCTCTGCTCGTCCGTGTGGAGCGTCGCGGGCAGCTCCGGGGAGACCCGTACGGAGAAGTCGAGCCCCTTCTCCGCGGTGAGCGGCCGGAACGTCGCCTCGACGTAGTCGACCAGCTGCACCAGGGCGATCCGGGTCGGACTGACGTCCATCTTGCCCGCCTCGACCTTGGAGAGGTCGAGGATGTCGTTGATCAGCTGGAGCAGGTCGGAACCCGCTCCGTGGATCGTCTCGGCGAACTCCACCTGCTTCGGGGAGAGATTGCCCTCGGCGTTGTCGGCGAGCAGCTTGGCGAGGATGAGCAGCGAGTTGAGCGGGGTGCGCAGCTCGTGCGACATGTTCGCCAGGAACTCGGACTTGTAGCGCATCGAGACGGCGAGCTGTTCGGCACGCTCCTCCAGGACCTGGCGCGCCTCCTCGATCTCGGTGTTCTTCACCTCGATGTCGCGGTTCTGCTGCGCGAGGAGCTCGGCCTTCTCCTCCAGCTCCGCGTTGGACGCCTGCAGCGCCTTCTGACGGTTCTCCAGCTCCTGGGAGCGGTCCCGCAGCTGCTCGGTGAGCTCCTGCGACTGCTCCAGGAGCTTCTCGGTCTTCGTGTTGACGCTGATGGTGTTGACGCTCGTGGCGATCATCTCGGCGAGCTGGTTGAGGAAGTCGCGCTGGATGTGCGTGAACGGCTGGAACGAGGCCAGCTCGATGACACCCAGCACCTGGCCCTCGAAGAGCACCGGCAGCACGATCACGTGCGCGGGCGGTGCCTCTCCCAGACCGGAGGAGATCTTCAGGTACCCCGGCGGCACGTTGTCCACCTGGATGGTCCGCTTCTCCTCGGCCGCCGTGCCGATGAGGGTCTCGCCGGGGCGGAACGAGGTCGGCATGGAGCCGGCCGAATAGCCGTAACTGCCGCGCATGCGCAGCTCGTACGAGCTCTCGTTGCCGCTGTCGGAGCCCACCTCGTCACCGTCGCCGGTGCTCATGGCCAGGAAGAACGCGCCGTGCTGGGCGGAGACGACCGGGGTCAGCTCGCTCATGATCAGTGAGGCGACGTCGTCCAGGTCGCGGCGGCCCTGCATCAGACCGGAGATCCGGGCGAGGTTGCCCTTGAGCCAGTCCTGCTCCTTGTTGGCCAGGGTGGTGTCGCGCAGATTGGCGATCATCGTGTTGATGTTGTCCTGCAGCACCTGAATCTCGCCGGCCGCGTCGACGTCGATCTTCAGGTTGAGATCGCCGCGGGTCACCGCGGTGGCGACGGCCGCGATGGCGCGCACCTGACGGGTCAGGTTCCCCGCCATCTCGTTCACCGACTCGGTGAGGTCACGCCAGGTTCCGTCGACGTCACGCACCCGGGCCTGCCCGCCGAGCTGTCCCTCCGTGCCCACCTCCCGGGCGACCCGGGTCACCTGTTCGGCGAACGAGGAGAGCTGGTCGACCATCGTGTTGATGGTGTTCTTCAGCTCCAGGATCTCGCCCTGCGCGTCGATGTCGATCTTCTTGGTGAGGTCGCCCTTGGCGATGGCCGTGGTGACCGTGGCGATCTGGCGCACCTGACCGGTCAGGTTGGACGCCATCGAGTTCACGGACTCGGTGAGGTCCTTCCAGGTGCCGGAGACCCCCGGGACGCGTGCCTGGCCGCCCAGTTCGCCCTCGGTGCCCACCTCACGGGCGACGCGGGTGACCTCGTCGGCGAAGGAGGACAGGGTCGTCACCATCGTGTTGACCGTGTCGGCGAGTTCGGCGACCTCGCCGCGCGCCTCGACCGTCACCTTCTTCGTCAGGTCACCGTTGGCGACCGCCGACGACACCCGGGAGATGTTGCGCACCTGGCTGGTCAGATTGTTGGCCATCAGGTTGACGTTGTCGCTGAGGTCCTTCCAGATGCCCGTCGCGCCGCGCACCCTGGCCTGACCGCCGAGGATGCCCTCGGTGCCCACCTCGCGGGCGACCCTCGTCACCTCGTCGGCGAAGTTGAGCAGCTGGTCGACCATCGTGTTGACCGTCGTCACCAGTTCGAGGATCTCGCCCTTGGCGTCCACGGTGATCTTCTTGGAGAGATCGCCCTTGGCGACGGCGGTGGTCACCTCGGCGATGTTGCGCACCTGGAGGGTGAGGTTGTTCGCCATGCCGTTGACGGACTGGGTGAGGTCCTTCCACGTACCGGAGACGCCCTGCACCTCCGCCTGCCCGCCGAGGATGCCCTCCGTGCCCACCTCGCGGGCCACCCGGGTCACCTGCTCCGCGAAGTTCGAGAGCTGGTCGACCATGGTGTTGAGGGTGTTCTTGAGCTCCAGGATCTCGCCCCGGGCGTCCACGTCGATCTTCTGCGACAGGTCGCCCCGCGCCACCGCCGTGGCGACCTGGGCGATGTTGCGGACCTGGGCGGTGAGGTTCCCCGCCATGCCGTTCACCGAGTCGGTCAGATCGCGCCACACGCCTGCCACGCCGGGCACCTGCGCCTGGCCGCCCAGACGGCCGTCGGTGCCCACCTCGCGGGCGACCCTGGTCACCTGGTCGGCGAAGGCGGAGAGCTGGTCGACCATGGTGTTGATGGTGTTCTTGAGCTCCAGGATCTCGCCCCGGGCGTCCACGTCGATCTTCTGCGACAGGTCGCCACGGGCCACTGCCGTCGTCACCTGGGCGATCTGCCGCACCTGGGAGGTGAGGTTGCCGGCCATGAAGTTGACGGAGTCGGTGAGCTCCTTCCACGTACCGGAGACACCGTCGACGCGCGCCTGTCCGCCGAGACGGCCCTCCGTGCCCACGTCCCGTGCCATCCGCGTCACCTGGTCGGCGAAGTTGGAGAGCTGCGCCACCATCGTGTTGACGGTGTTCTTCAGCTCCAGCATCTCGCCGGCCACGTCGACGGTGACCTTCTGCGACAGGTCGCCGTTGGCGACCGCGGTGGTCACCTGCGCGATGTCGCGCACCTGGCCCGTGAGGTTGCGGAAGGCGGTGTTCACCGAGTCGGTGAGGTCCTTCCAGGTGCCGGCCGCACCGGGCACCTCGGCCTGACCGCCGAGGCGTCCCTCGACGCCGACCTCCCGGGCGACCCGGGTGACCTCCGAACCGAAGGCCTGGAGCTGGTCCACCATCGTGTTGACGGTGTTCTTCAGCTCCAGCATCTCGCCGGCCACGTCGACGGTGACCTTCTGCGTCATGTCACCGCTGGCCACCGCCGTGGTCACCTGCGCGATGTCACGCACCTGCGTCGTGAGGTTCCGGAAGACCGTGTTCACCGAGTCGGTGAGGTCCTTCCAGGTGCCCGCGGCGCCCGGCACCTGGGCCTGGCCGCCGAGCAGGCCCTCTCCGCCGACCTCGCTGGCGACACGGGTGACCTCGTCCGCGAAGGTGCGCAGCGTCTCCGTCATCTGGTTGATCGTCTCGGCGAGCTGCGCGACCTCGCCGCGTGCGCTCACCGTCACCTTCTGGGACAGGTCACCGTTCGCGACGGCCGTCGTCACCTCGGCGATACCGCGCACCTGGGAGGTGAGGTTGCCGGCCATCGTGTTGACGGAGTCCGTGAGGTCCTTCCAGACCCCGGCCACCCCCGGCACCGTCGCCTGGCCGCCCAGCTCGCCCTCGGTGCCCACCTCACGGGCGACGCGCGTCACCTCGGAGGAGAACGACGACAGCTGGTCCACCATCGTGTTGACGGTGTTCTTCAGCTGGGCCATCTCACCGGCCACATGGACGGTGACCTTGCGTGACAGGTCTCCCTTGGCGACGGCGGTCGTCACGAGGGCGATGTCACGCACCTGTGCGGTCAGCCGGTACGCCATGGTGTTGACGGAGTCGGTGAGGTCCTTCCAGGACCCGGACATGCCGCGCACCTGGGCCTGGCCGCCGAGCTTGCCCTCGGTGCCCACCTCGACCGCCACCCGCGTCACCTGCTCGGTGAAAGCGGAGAGCTGGTCGACCAGGTTGTTGACCGTCCGTGCGACCTTCAGGAACTCGCCGCGCAGCGGCCGTACGGTCTCGTCCGGCGCGTGGGTCCGCAGCTCCATCCGCTGTTCGAGGTCACCGTCGGCGACCGCGGAGAGTACCCGTCCGACTTCGGACACGGGTCGCGCCAGATCGTCGACGAGCTCGTTGGAGGCGTCGATCGCGGCAGCCCAGGAGCCCTCGCAGGCACCGGTCTCCAGGCGCTCGGTGAGCTTTCCTTCGCGTCCGACCACCCGCCGCACCCTGGCGAGCTCGCCCGTGAGGTGGAGATTGCGATCGGCGACCTCGTTGAAGACCGCCGCGATCTCCGTGAGCACGCCGTCACCGGAGACGGTCAGCCGCCTGCGGAAATTGCCGTCACGCATCGCAACGAGAGCGGCCAGCAGTCTGTTCAGAGCTGCCGCGTCCACGTCGATGGTGCCATTGCGCTGCTTTTTCACGGACTGCCCGCCTTTTGTGCGCGTTCCTGAACCCCGCGCCGCCACGCCAGACTCCACCGTGTCCCTCCCGCAGGGGTTGACCGTATCGCTCGGGCCGTTGTCGGAAGCTTGCCCATCTTCCACTCTGGCTCACCGCCACAGAACACCGTCGACGGGTGACTATGCGGTCGTCAAATCGTTGAAACGTACCAGGCCGGAACGGGGGGACGGGGAAGGTCTCATGGTCGTCCCATTTCCCTCACCGCGGGCCCCATGTTTGTGCGCCCGGCGCACGCCCCCGGGTGGCATGCGTACCCAAGTCCGCCCTCGTGTACCCGGGACACCTGGCGAGCGTCTAGCCTGGCAGGCGAATCGAAGCGGCGAGAAACGGGCACAGGACTCGGGGAAGCGACGAGACACCATATGGGGAGTGCTGTGATCACCGCGCGGGCGGCTGCCACCTTCGATCCGGTAGGACGCTCGGTCGCGACCGCCCGCGCTTTCGTCCGGGACACCCTCCAGGGGTGGGGGTACACCGATGTCGTCGACGACGCCGTCGTTCTGACCAGTGAACTCGTGACCAACGCGGTCGTGCACGCGGGCACGGCCGCCGATGTGCTCTGTCTGCGCACCGAGGACGGGGTGCGCGTCGAGGTCTCCGACCACTACCCGGAGCGGGAGGTCCCGCTCCAGAGCTCCGGTCTCGACTTCGGCAGCCCGGACCGGGAGGGCGGCCGCGGGCTGCTGCTCTGTGCCGCCCTGGCCACCCGCTGGGGCGTCGAGTACACGCCCACGCACAAGCACGTGTGGTTCCAGCTCGATCTTCCCGAGCGCCCCGTGGGCATCCGCTCCGCGAGCCCGGTCCTGCCCACCGCGCTGCTGCCGGTGGCGGAGCAGCGGGTACGGGTGGCGGTCGTCCAGATCGCCGGCTCCGGCTCCATCGCCGCGTGGAACGACGACGCGTCCTTCCTCTTCGGTTACGCGGCGGAGCAGGTCGACGGCAAGCAGTTCACCGACTTCGTGGCCTGGCCGCACACCCCGGGCACCAGCACCGGCATCGCCGACGCGCTGCAACTCTCCCGCTGGGAGGGCAGCTACGGCATCCGCGGCGCCGACGGCCGTGTGATCCCGGTGTACGCCTCACATCTCAGGGTCCGCGACGCCGACGGCGAGCCCTCGACGGTCTGCCTCCTCGTACGCGACTACGAACGCGCCGTGCTCCAGACGCCGGTCCGGGCTCCCGTCACCGACACCGCGGCGGAGAACCGCAGTACGGATCCCTTCGAGATCTTCATCGGCTCCCCCGCGCCCGACGACCTGGACGGGCTCCTCCAGCGCACGGTCGAGCGGGCCCGCGACATGCTGGACGCCGACTCCGCGTTCCTGCTGCTGGCCACCGACGACGAGACGGAGCTGGAGGTCCGGGCGACGACCGGCCTCCCCTCGGCCCGCCAGCGCTTCGCACGGGTCCCTGTCGAGGCGGGCACGGGCCGCTACGGCTCCGCCCGCATGCCGGCCGTCCACGAGGACCTCACCGTCGTCCCCGGCGCCGTGCCGCTGCTCAGTGACACCGGGATGCGTTCGGTCGTGACGGTCCCGCTCAAGGTCGAGGGCCGCCTCACCGGCTCCCTCGGGGTCGCGGCCGAAGCGGCCGGGAGGTACTCCAACGAGGAGGCCCTGCGCCTGCAGTTCGCCGCGGACCGCATCGCGCTGGCCGTCGAGTCGGCGAGACTCGGCGAGCTGGAGCGTCTGAGGCGCGGCTCGCTGTCCTTCCTCGTCGAGGCGTCCGACCTGCTGGCCGGCACGCTGGACAGGGACCAGACGCTGGCGCTGATGGCGCAGATGACCGTCCCCACGCTGGCCACCTGGTGCGCCGTCTACACGATCGCCGACCAGTCGTCGGAGCCGTATCTCTCCTACGTCCTCCACGAGGACGAGGAGCGCATCGACGGCCTCAAGGCCCTGCTCTCCTCCATCGACCCGCCGGACCCCGTCCCGGCCCCGGGCGCCCGCCTCTGGACCGCGCCCACGGAAGCCGGTCATCGGGCCGCCCTGCGCACCTCCAAGCGCACCCTGGGCAGGGACGCACCCCTGAGCATGGGGGCGGCCACCCGCACCACGCTGGCCACCGCGGCCGCTGTCGGAGGCGAGACCGTCGTCCTGCCCCTGGTGGCGAGAAACCGTGTGATCGGCATGCTCACGCTCGGCAAGCCGTCCGACGAACACTTCCGCCAGGAAATCCTGGAGCTGGCCGAGGACCTGTCCCGACGGGCCGCTCTGGCCCTCGACAACGCCCGTCTGTACTCGGAGCGCATGGCCATCAGCCAGTCCCTCCAGCGCAGCCTGCTGCCGCCGGGACTGCCCGATGTGCCCAACGTCGAGATCGAGGTCATCTACCGGGCGGCGGGTGAGGGCAACGAGGTCGGCGGCGACTTCTACGACGTGTTCCCCATCCGCGACGGCGCCTACGGCTTCGCCATCGGCGACGTCTGCGGTACGGGCCCGGAGGCGGCGGCCGTCACCGGCCTCGCCCGGCATGCCCTGCGCCTGCTGGCCCGCGAGGGTTTCGGCGGCCCGGCGGTCCTGGAACGGCTCAACGCCGCCATCCTGGACGAGGGCGCCCGCAGCCGCTTCCTCACCCTGCTCTACGGGGAGTTGTGGCCACAGGAGGACGGCAGTGCCCTCCTGAAGGTGGTATGCGCCGGCCATCCGCTCCCCCTGCGTCTGCGCCAGGACGGCTCGGTGGAGCCGGCGGCCGAACCGCAGCCGCTGCTCGGCGTCATCGAGGACCTGGAGCTCTACGAGCAGGAGGTCACCCTGGAGCCCGGTGACGTCCTCCTGTGCGTGACCGACGGCGTCACGGAACGACGGGAGGGTTCCCGCATGCTGGGCGACGACGGCCTGGCCGAGGTCCTCGCCATGTGCACGGGCCTGACCGCCGGTGCGGTGGCAGGCCGCATCCTGCGGGCCGTGGAGCGTTTCGCCGCGGAGCCCGCGTCCGACGACATGGCGATCCTGGCCATGCGCGTCCCGGAGCCGCACACCTTCTAGCCGCCCCACGCCGCAGGCGAGTTCCCGTCGAACCCCGCCTGCGGCTCACTGCCCGTCCGGGCCCATCAGGGAGGCCGGCTCCGGCCTGGCAGCATGCCTCCATGGCCATTCCCTCGCCCGACGGCGACTATGCGATCACCACGATGTACTCCGTGCCCGACGACTCCTGGTACCTGGAGCTGGATCTCGTCGCCGACGGCCGAACCCTGGTCACAGCGATCGTCCCCGACGAGGATCCGGCGCGAGAGCCGACGGTCTGCTTCGACACCCTAGGACGGCACCTGGACATCCCGTACACGGTGATCCGCTGGTTCATGGACCAGGTCGAGGCGGAGATCCGCACGTCACGCGCGTGGATGCGACTGCGACCGGAACTCGTGGAGATCGTCCAGGGCTTGCGTCAGGAGTTCCTGGGAGTCATCAGTAACGACGAGTTCCGCGAGGTTCTGCCGGACATACGCACCAGGGTCACCGAAGCAGACCTCCCTGCGGTCCTCGCGGCCTCCTTCGGACGGAGACCTGACGGCACCACCACGGACGAGGTGGAAGCACTCATGCCCGCTGCGACAACGGCCACGCAGCCGACTGCACCTGGTGCTGGGTGCGCGTAGAGCTCGTAACACGATCACTATCTGGGCTTATTGAGGCATGTCCACGCACACGCGGGTTTTGGCGGTGCGCGCCCCGAAGGCGCGATGTCCTTCGGGGCGCGCGGCAGGGGTTCGGGTTCAGGCGTTGTAGCCGCCGTGGGCGTCCAGCACTGCGCCCGTGACGTACGACGCGGCGGGGCTCGCCAGGAAGGCGATCGCCGCGGCGATTTCTTCGGGGTGCCCCATGCGTTGCAGGGACAGCGAGCTGACCAGGGTCTTGAGGGTCTCGGGGTCCGGCGGTTGCATGCCGCCCTCCATCAGTCCGGCCTCCACGACGTTGGCCGTGATGTTCCGGGGCCCGAGGTCGCGTGCGACGCCCATGGTGTACCTCTCGATCCCGGACTTGGTCGCCGAGTAGTCGGCAAGGCCGGGGGCGCCGACCCGGGAGCCCAGGCCGGAACTCACTGTGATGATGCGGCCGCCCGCGCGCAGCACTCGGGAGGCGGCCCGGATGACGGCGATCACGCCGAGGTAGTTGGTGGCGTGCATCCGGTCCAGTGCGGCGGTATCGGCATCCGGGTCGTCCACCGTGCCAGCCACGGAGATCGCCGCGTTGTTGACGAGGATGTCCAGGCCGCCGAAGTGCGCGACCACGTCGTCGATCAGCGCCGGCGCCCGGCTCGTGTCTGCCTGGTCGGCCTGGAAGGCGACGGCCTTGGCTCCCTTGCCGTGCACCTCGTCGACGACGGCTCGCGCCTGCTTCTCGGAGCTGACGTAGGTGAAGGCGACGTCGGCGCCCTGCTCGGCTAGCAGTCGTACGGTCGCGGCTCCCAGTCCGCGCGACCCCCCGGTGACCAGGGCGACTTTGCCCGTGAGTGGCTTGCTCATTCTTCTCACCTCGTTGATTGACCCTTCCCCAGCGGTCGCAACGTTAATTGTTACGACAGGCTGTTGCAACCTTCACTGTTACGACTGAGCTGTCGTAACATGAAGCGTTGCGGCCGGGAGGAGGGGTTCGTGAGCGCCAACAGCAGGTTGACCATCGCTGCCCACGCGCTGGCCTGGATCGGTCTCTACCAGCGCCAGGGCCATGAGGTCGCCACCTCCGAGCAGATTGCGACCAGCGCGAACACCAACCCCGTGGTGATCCGGCGGCTGCTCGGCGAGCTGCGCCGGGCCGGGCTCGTGGAGTCCCGGCGGGGCGTGGGCGCAGGCTGGTCGCTGGCGCGCGAGCTGGAGTCGATGACCCTGCTCGATGTGTACGAAGCAGTGGAACCCGGCCCGCTGTTCGCAATGCACCGCACCACCCCGGACCAGGAATGCGTGGTGGGTCACGGCATCCAGCCGGCGATGCAGAGCATCTACGAGGGCATCGAGGAGACCCTGAGACACGACCTGGCCCGCGTCACGCTCGCGAACGTACTCCGGGACGTACTCGCGGCACCTCGCTAGCCTCCCCGTTACGCCCTGACATCGCCGAGCCCCCCCTCCATGCCCAGGCCGGCGAACAGCCTGGCAACCAGTCACGCCGAAGACCGTTGCGGTATCAGACCGTGTTCTACGAGCTCGTAACTTGATCTGGTTGTAGTGCCGCCCGTGACCGATGTGACGATTCCGCCGTTCGGAAGGATGTGAGCACCCGGCCATGGATCGTGGACGACGACTTGTGGGCGCTGATTGAGCTGCTGCTGCCGCCCTGGCCAAAGAAGTCGCCGGGCCCGCGGCCGGTACCGGACCGGCTGTGTCTGCAGGGCATCCTGTACGTCCTCTACAACGATATAGCGGCAACTCCTGCCGCTGGGGCTGGGATTCGGCTCGGGACAGACCTGCTGGCGGCGCCTGGGCCGCTGGCAGCAGGCCGGGGTCTTCGACCAACTGCACCGCATCCTGCTCGCCGAGCTGAACGCTGCCGGCGAACTCGACTGGTCCCGCGCGTGCGTGGACGGCTCCCACATCCGCGCGAAAAAGGGGGCGCCGACACCGGTCCGTCGCCGGTCGACCGCCGCAAGGCGGGCAGCAAACACCACTTGATCTGCGACGGACGCGGCACTCCGCTCAAGGTCATCACCACCGCGGCCAACGTCAACGACGTCACCCAGACCCTCACCCTGGTCGATGGCATCCCGCCCGCCGCAGGTCGCCCGGGCCGACCCCGCCGACGCCCCCAGGCCGTGCTCGGCGACAAGGGCTACGACTCCGACCCCAACCGCCGCGAACTGCGAAAACGCCGGATCCTGCCGGTCATCTCCCGCAGGGGCGCCCCGAACATCGAGGGCCTGGGCAAGCTCCGCTAAGTCGTCGAGCAGACCTCCCCCTGCTCCACCACTTCAAACGCATCGCCGTCCGCTGGGAACGCCGCACCGAACTCCACGACGCCTTTGTCTCCCTCGCCTGCGGCCTCATCTGCTGGAGACGCCTCAAGAAGACCCGAACATGATCGTGTTACGAGCTCGTAGGAGCGCGGGTCCTGCACCGGGTACGGAAAAGGCCCCCGCCATTGGCGGGGGCCTTTCTCTTCCGAGCCCCAATGCGGAATCGAACCGCAGACCTTCTCCTTACCATGGAGACGCTCTACCGACTGAGCTATTGGGGCCTGCTGCCTTGCGGCAACGAGGTAAAGCATACCCCGAACTTCGGGGTGCTCATAACCAAAGGTTCGAGCTTCTTTCCAGGTGGCGCGGATGTGGCACCTGGGGTTCCGGAGCGCACCCTGATGCCCATGCGACCGGCCGTCCTGAGACGGGCCGGGCCCGCAGACGTAGGCGCCGGCCCGGGGCCACGACAGGGCCTGGAAACGCAGAAAAGCCCCGTGCCACAAGGGCACGGGGCTTTCCCGGAATAATTGTTCGGCGGCGTCCTACTCTCCCACAGGGTCCCCCCTGCAGTAC